>NZ_BOPO01000117.1 GCF_017312725.1 Actinocatenispora comari
TCGATGTCGGCTCGTCGCATCCTGGGGCTGGAGTAGGTCCCAAGGGTTGGGCTGTTCGCCCATTAAAGCGGTACGCGAGCTGGGTTTAGAACGTCGTGAGACAGTTCGGTCCCTATCCGCCGCGCGCGTTGCAGATTTGAGAAGGGCTGTCCCTAGTACGAGAGGACCGGGACGGACGAACCTCTGGTGTGCCAGTTGTCCTGCCAGGGGCACGGCTGGTTGGCTACGTTCGGAAGGGATAACCGCTGAAAGCATCTAAGCGGGAAGCCTGCTTCAAGATGAGGTCTGCTGCCCCGGAGACGGGGGTAAGGCCCCCAGGAGATGACTGGGTTGATAGGCCGGAGGTGTAAGCGCGGTAACGTGTTGAGCTGACCGGTACTAATAGGCCGAGGGCTTGACTACAAGGTTGTGTGCGTCCACTGTGTGGTTCTGGAACCACGGTCAGAGCATCCCCTGTTAGGGGGTGGTTGTGGCTGGTTGGTTTGAGAGATGTTTCGGTGGTTGTAGCGTGAGGGAAACGCCCGGTCCCATTCCGAACCCGGTAGCTAAGCCTTACAGCGCCGATGGTACTGCACTCGGGAGGGTGTGGGAGAGTAGGTCGCCGCCGAAGCTCACGTAGAGTCGGGCTGGAAGATCCCATGGGTCTTTCAGCCCGACTTTTTTGTGCCCGAGCAAGAGCTGTCCTGATACCGGAACTGTCCTGATACCAGAGCTTGCCCAACACCAAGACTTCCCCGCCTGGCCCCAGGCGTTTCCCGGGCGGCTGGGGACAGCGAAGTGGCGGGTCGGTCCGGGAGTACCGGACCGACCCGCCACTGTTCTTGCCAGGGCCCGTTGGTTCTTCGGAAAGCTCGGTGCCGGCCGATCAGGCGGCGCGGCGACGCCGGCTCAGCACGAGGGCCGCGGCACCCGCGCCCAGCAGCGCCAGCGCGGCGATCACCAGGATGGTGAGGCTCGAACCGGTGACCGGCAGCGTGGCGCCGGTGTTCTTGGTGTGGGTGACCGCGTCGACGGTGCTCGGCGACGCGCTCGGCGACTGGGAGCTCGGCGGCGTCGACTCGGACGCGCAGGCCGCTTCGGCGCGGTGCGAGCCGTAGCCGCCGGAGGAGCCGGTGGGGCAGGCGCTGGGGCTTTCGCTGGGCTTGGCGGCCGCGCTGGCGGTGCAGTCTCCGCTCGCACCGGCGCCGACGCCGAGTACGCCCACTCCGTTGCCGCAGACGTTCACGGGCGCCTGGACCGGGGCCTGTACCTGGGTGCCGTTGCCGACGCCGTTGTTGCCGGCCGAGCCGCTGTCAGCGAAGGCGGCGGTGGGTAAGGCGAGCGCGAGTCCGGCGGCCGCCATGGCGCCGGCGACGGCAAGTCTTGTGGTGACGCGCATGTGTGTCCCTTCGATGTCGAAACCAGGTGTACGCGCGTGCGCACGTACAGGTGACTTCCCTCGCCGGGTCAACGCGCCACCCGAACCGCAGACACGGGATGTTCGGTTACGACCTCGAAGCGTGATGGTATTCACTCGCGATCTGCCGGCGATGCCCGGAAAGGGGCGTTATCGCAGGTCCGGCGGGTGATCGTGAGCTGTGAGCGAGCCGTGAAAGGTGCCCGTCAGCGAGCCGGCGCCCCGCCCGTCAGCGAGCCGGTGCCTCGGTGGGCAGGCCGGCCGCCTTCAGCACCTTCTTGCGGATCCGCTTGGAGAGCCGGTCGACGTAGACCGTGCCGTCCAGGTGGTCGGTCTCGTGCTGGAAGCAGCGCGCCAGCATGCCGGTCCCGTCGTACCGGACGGGCTCGCCGGACACCGTGACCCCGGTGACCGATGCCAGCGCCGGGCGGGCCAGGTCGGCGTGCTGCCCCGGTACGGACAGGCAGCCCTCACTGTCGTCGTCCAGCTCGCGCGGCAGCTCGGGCAGGATCAGCGTCGGGTTGACCACGTGGCCGACCTGGTTGACGTCGTCGGCGTCGGGGCAGTCGAACACGAAGACCCGCGCGTCGACGGCGATCTGGTTGGCGGCGAGGCCGACCCCGTCCGCCTCGTACATGCTGGCGAACATGTCGTCGATCAGCGCGCGCAGATCGTCGTCGAACTCGGTGACCGGCCGACAGGGCCGGTGCAGCACCGGAGTGCCGTAGACGACGATCGGCCGTGCGGTGCCGGTGGTGCTGCCCATCTCACCTCGAAACGCCATGTCAACAGGATCGAGCCGATCCTAGCGGCGCGGTACGAGCGGTCTGCCGCCACCGAGCCCCGGACCTAGCAACGGTACGAGCGGTCTGCCGCCGCCGAGCCCCGGACTCCGGGTACCGGTGGGCGAGGGGCGGTACCGACGCGACAGGGCCGCCCCGGTGACCGGGACGGCCCTGTGCTGGTGCGGGTGGATCAGTGGTGCCGGTGGTGCCCACCGCCGTGACCGCCGTGGCCGCCGTGCGAGCCGCCGGCGGCGGCCGCGAGGTAGCTGGTGCCGTTGGGCGAACCGACGCCGGTCACGTTGTCGTAGCCCGGCGCGGTGAACAGCGACGAGTCACGGTCGAACGTGACGAGCGACGAGCCGGACGGCGTGGCCACCGCGACCGGCGTGCGCTGCGGCGCGACGTCCCGGAACGCGCCCGCCTTCAGCTGGTACATCAGCGGGTTGGCGAAGCCGATCGGGGTGCTGCGGCCCTGGCTGGCGTCGGCCTGGATGCCGGCGAACAGCGGGCAGGCGAGCGAGGTGCCACCCCAGGTCTCCAGGGTGTACTCGCCGTCGATGGTGCGGCCGACCGCCATCCCGGTGTACGGGTCGGCGAGCGCGGCGACGTCCGGGACGACCCGGGCCGGCGCACCGCCGTACTGCTGGGACAGGCTCGCCGGGACGACGCCCTTCTGGTACGCGGGCTGGTCGAACAGGGTGCTGGTGCCGCCGCCGGCGCCGCCGTAGAACTCACCGGGCGGGGCCTGCGAGTACGCGGCCGGGTCCTGGGTGTAGTCGACGACCGCGCGGGTGGAGCCCCAGCCGGTCTCGAAGCCGTAGCTGTTGTCGCTGCCGACCGCGAGGCTGGTGCCGCCGACCGCCGTCACGAACGGGTCGGAGGCGGGGAAGTCGGGCTGCGCCGACGGGGTGTTGCCCGCCGTCACCTCGTCGCCGTTGTCGCCGGAGGAGAAGTACATGCCGATGCCCTCGGCCGCGGCCTGCACGAAGATCGTGTGCTCGGCGGCGACGGCGCTGGCCGGGATGTCCTCACCCAGGTTGCCCCAGGAGTCGGAGACGATGTTGGCGGCGTGGTTCTGGATGATCCAGTTGAGCGCCGCGTCCAGGCCGGTGTCGCAGTTCTTGGCCCCGACGTACTTGATGGTCGCGCCCGGTGCCATGGCGTGCGCGGCCTCGACGTCGATGGCCTCCTCGCCGTTCCAGCCGTCCTCGCCGCCGCACTCGTCCTGCATGTCGAACGGCTTGAAGACCTTCTCGGAGTACTGGCCCTTGGCGTAGTGGCCCTGGCCGTTGTCCACCGCGTACTTGTCGGCGTCGGCCTTCATGGTGGCCGAGGCGTACGCGTCGACGATGGCGATCGTGGTGCCGGCGCCGTTGGTACCGGTGGCGATCGCCTTCTTCACGCCGTAGGCGGTCTGCAGCTGGTCGGTGCCGTACCCGCAGATGTAGGTCGGGAACTCGGTCCGGCCGTACGCCTGGGGCATGGTCTGGTTGTGCTCACCCCAGAAGTTCGAGCACTGGGCCGGGGCCGGCGCCGCGCTGGGGGCAGCGCTGCGGGTCTTGGCGGTGCTGCTGTTGCTGACCACCTTGTGGTGGAACGGCGTGCGCAGCGGGCCGGTCTGGGCCAGGCCGTTGACCGACAGCACCAGGTTGCCGACGTTGGCCGGCAGGGTCGCCTGCTTGCCCGGCGCCCGGAGCTTGTGGCCGCGGTAGGAGTAGGTGTGCAGATCGGCGCCGAACGCCTTGTTCAGCTCGGCGACGGTGCCGCTGGCTTCGACGTACCGGTTGCCCTGGCCGACGCCGCTGACGGTGAGGCCCTGCTGGCGCAGGAAGTTCCGCACCGTACGGATGTTGTCGGCGGTCGGCGCGTAGCGCGCGTTGAACTGCTTGGCCGTCAGGTACTTCCCGTACTGCTTCGAGCCCGGGGTGGACACCTGGTTGGCGAACCGCTCGGCGCCCGCGGCGTTCCGCAGCTTCAGGAAGACCTGGACGTCGACGCGCTGGCTGGAGCTGGGGTTGCCGGCGCGGTTGGCTGGGGTGGCCCATGCCGGTGTGCTACCCGACACCGCTTGTCGGGTCGGTGCGGCCTGCGCTGCGCTCGCAGCGAACGGCAGCACAAGAGCGCTGACGCCCACCGCGATCGCGGCGCGTCGGATGAGGGTGTGCCGCATGTGTCTCCTTTCCTGCACTGGACAGGGACGAACGGAGCGGTGGCGGATGACGGGCGGCAGTGCTGCCGAAGGACTGCAGAGCTGTCGAGAGACCCACACACGGTGACTCGTTCGATTCCCCGAAGTATCAGATCGGTGGCCGACATAGGTTGTCAAGGGAAGTTTTACCTATGTCGGGCAACGGATTCGGCACAACACTCCATTTACCAGCGTCGAATCTTCCGATGATTCCGCATTGTCCACGCAGGGTGTTGGTATCGCGGCAAACCGCCCGGCCAGCCTGCATCGGCGAGGCGGTCGCGTTGTGGTCGATTGCGCGCGGATCGGGTCAGCCGGCGAGGTTGGTGAGGAACTTGCCGACCAGTGGCGCGGCGACCGCCTGCTCGTTGGTCCCGCCGCCCTCGACGAACGCGGCGAACGCGATGTCGCCCTGCCAGCCGGTGAACCAGGAGTGGCTCGGCGGCTCGGCGCCGGAGCCGTACTCGGCGGTGCCGGTCTTGCCGTACACCGGCCCACCCGGTACGGATTTGAGCACGGTGGCGGTGCCGTCGGTGACCACCGAACGCATCATCGACTTGAGCGCGGCCAGGTCCTTGGCGGGCAGCTGGGGTCCGGCCTTGGCCGGGTGGTAGGCCGGCGAGGTGACCAGTGTCGGTTGGGTCCAGTGGCCGCGGGCGACGCCGGCGGCGATGCCCGCCATCGCGATCGGGCTGACCGTGGTCTGGCCCTGCCCGAACGCGGCGGCGGCGCGGTCGACGGCGGTCTTCGCGGTCGGTACCGAGCCGCTGTTGACGTCCGGCCCGAGCTGCCACCTGGCGCCGATGCCGAACTTGGCCGCCTCCTTGGTCAGGGTGTCCGGGCCGAGCTTGCCGGACAGGCCGACGAACGCGGTGTTGCAGGACTGCGCGAAGTCGGTGCGGAACGGCACCTTGCCGAGCTGGTAGTTGTTCTCGTTGTGGAACTTGCGGCCGGACACCGTCGCGTACTCCGGGCAGTCCACTGTGGAGTCCGGGGTGACCCCGGCGGCCAGGTAGGACAGCGCGGTCACCACCTTGAACGTCGAGCCGGGCGGTACCGAGCCGGTCAGCGCCAGGTCGTCGGAGCCGCCGTCCGGCCCGTTCGCGACCGCGAGCACCTTGCCGGTGGAGATCCGGATCGCGACCAGCGCGGTGCGGTGCTTGCTCTCGGTACCGAGCGCGTCGTCGGCGGCCTGCTGCACCTTCGGGTCCAGCGTCGTCGCCACCGGCTTCCCGGCGACCGGCCTGCCCCGGTACAGGGTCTGCCGGGTGCCGCTGACGGTCACGGTGACGCCGGCGCCGCCGGCGAGCCGCTGCTCGTACTGCGCCTGCAGGCCGGACTGGCCGGCGGTGTCGCCGATCTGGTAGCGGCCCGGGTGCTTGTCCATCTGCTCCTTGGTCACCGGGCCGACGGTGCCGAGCAGCGCGCGGGCGAAGGTACGGCTCGGGGCCAGCGGCAGGCTGCCGTCCCGGAAGACGGTCCCGGCCAGGTCGTGGATCTTCGACTTGACCTTCTCGTAGTCGGTCTTGCGCAACGTCACGATGTCGAGGAAGGCGGTCGGTTCCGCGGCCTTGATCCGCTTCGGCAGGTCGGACAGGTCGAGGTCGAGCGCGTCGCCGAGCTGCGCGGCGAGCTGCTTGGCGTCGGTGACCCGGTTGGGCTGCACGCCGACGTAGACCACCGGCCGGTTGGTGACCATCGGCTGGCCGGAACCGTCCATGATGGACGCCCGCGGGCCCTGTTCGTTGGCGAGCACCAGGTGCCCGTCGCCGGTCAGCTTCGGGTGGACGGTCGCGCCGGTCCAGGCGACCCGCCAGTCGCCGTCGGTCTTGGCCAGGTGCACGGTGGTGGTGTAGCGCCAGTCGTGCCCGCCGAGCGGCCAGGAGACCCGTACCGGCGCGGTGGCCTTGCCGCCGTCGACCTTGACCGAGCCGGCGGACAGCGTCGGGTGCACCTCGGCCAGATCGCCGGCCACCTTCCGGTACGCCGCCGCCACCTGCGCGCCGCTGCCCTTGGCGTACGAGGTCTGCTGCAGGGTGCCGGCGTGCCAGTCGGTCAGGAACGTGGACAGCGCCTTGCTCGCGTCGTCGGAGTCCGAGCTGCAGGCGGCCAGCCCGCAGGCTGTCACCAGTACCGCACCGGACGCAACAAGTCGCCGAGCCACCGCACCGAATCGCATCGCCACTCCCCACGCCTCGACCGCTGCGATGAACCTACCGGGCGGGCGCAGGCGGTCCGGGCCGAGTCAACCGGTCGAATCCGGCCGTACGCGGTGAGATCGGCCGGCTGCCGGCGTCGCCGCCGGGGTCGCGCGGTGCCTGATGCGTCACGGTACGACCGTGACCGGCCAGCGGCTGGCGCGCACCAGCCGGCCGGCGAGCGAGCCGATCAGCTTGTGCCCGGCCTGCATCGAGGCACCGACCAGTACGGCGTCGGCCTGCTCGTCGTCGGCGGCGCGGCTGAGCTCGGTGTACGGGTCGCCGCGCCGTACCTGCAGGCTCGCCTCGACCCCGCGGGCGTTCACCAGGTCGACGACCTCGTGCTGCAGCTCGTCGGCGACCTGCGCGTACGCCTCGGTGAGCGGGCCGGCGAAGCCGGCGGCGAGGCCGGAGACCGCGGAGTAGCCAACGACGTAGACGAAGACCAGGCGGGAACCCTGCCGGCGGGCCATCCCGGTCGCGTACGCCGCGGCCCGCAGCGAGGTGGGGGATCCGTCGATGCCGACGACCATCACCCGCGGTCCGTCGGTACCGAGCTCATAGCGCGATTGTTCGTCCACGTCCCGAGTATCGCCGCAGGCGATAGACATTCACCATACCGGCGTATCTATATGTTGCCGAACTATCAGGCAAAAGGGATACTTCCCACGTCCCTCATCGAATGTGATCAATTGGTGCGGGGCACAGGCGGGTGCGGCGAGACGGCGCCGCACCCACGGATCCCTGGGAGGCATCCATGAGGCCCACGAGGACCTCGTTCCGACTCGCCGCGGTCGCGGCGGCCGCCCTGCTCACCACGGGCGCCGTCGCCACCACCGCGGCGCAGGCCGCACCCAAGACCCCGGACCGGGCGGGGGTCGCCGCGCTGGTCGACGGGCTCGGCACGCACACCGCCGGCAGCTACCTCGACCACGGCACCCAGGTCGTCACGGTGACCGACGCCACCAGCGCGGCGAAGGTCCGCTCCGCCGGGCTCACCCCCAAGCTGGTCCGCTACTCCACCGCACACCTGCACTCCATCACCGCCGAACTCGGCAAGAAGGCGACGATTCCCGGTACCGCGTGGGCGATCGACCCGCGCAACGACCGGGTCAACGTCACCGCCGACAGCACCGTCAGCAAGGCCGACCTGGCCACGGTGCGCCAGATCGCCGGCCAGTACGGCGCCGCGGCGCACGTGCGGGTCGTGACCGGCACCTTCAGTACCAGGATCGCCGGCGGCGACGCCATCTACGGCGGCGGCTACCGCTGCTCGCTGGGGTTCAACGTCACCGACGGCAGCACCGCGTACTTCCTGACCGCCGGCCACTGCGGCAACGTGGCCGACACCTGGTACTCCGACTCCGGCTCCAGCAACGAGATCGGCACCACCCAGGACAGCCAGTTCCCGGGCAACGACTTCGCGATCGTCAAGTACGACAGCGGAGTCTCGCACCCGAGCGAGGTCGACCTGTACGGCGGCACCCAGCAGATCACCGGTGCGGCCGACGCCCAGGTCGGTGAGTCGGTCAAGCGGTCCGGCTCCACCACCCAGGTACAGAGCGGCAGCGTCACCGGTCTCGACGCGACCGTGAACTACCAGGAGGGCACGGTCAGCGGGCTGATAGACACCAACGTGTGCGCCGAGGGCGGCGACAGCGGCGGCCCGCTGTTCGACGGCAGTACCGCGCTGGGGCTCACCTCCGGTGGCAGCGGCGACTGCTCGTCCGGCGGCGAGACGTTCTTCCAGCCGGTGACCGAACCGCTCAGCACCTACAACGTCCAGATCGGCTGAACCACCGGGTTTTCCGCGGCGCGTCGGGTCATCCCGGCGCGCCGCACCGCGTCCGGCGCCCGGTCGCTTCGTCGGCGCGGCGGCCCGGATCGCTGCCGGGGTGGTCAGAGCCGGCGGGCGAGGGCGAAGTCGCGGAACCGGGCGGCGGCCGGCGACAGCGGCCGGTCGGCCGGCCACACCAGGCCGATCGACCGCACCGCGCGCGGCGTGATCGGCAGCTCCACCAGGCCGCGTGGCGGCCGCGGCACCGACGGCGGCAGTACGGCCAGGCCCAGCCCGGCGGCCACCAACCCGCGGATCGTGTCCACCTCCTCGCCGACGCAGCTGAGCCGCGGGGTGAAGCCGGCCGCCGCGCACAGCTCGTCGGTGATCCGGCGCAGCCCGTACCCGGGTTTGAGGCCGACGAACTCCTCGCCGTCCAGCTCGGCCAGCCGGACCCGGCGCCGGTCGGCGAGCCGGTGCTCCGCCGGTACGGCCACGACCAGTTGCTGCCGCAGCAGCAGCGCGGTGGCCAACCGCTCGTCCGGTTCGGGCAGCGGGCCGGTCAGGGCGAGGTCGACCTCGCCGTCGAGCACCCGGCGCACCATCTCGGCGTGGCCGGCCTGCTGCAGCGCGAACCGTACCCGGGGATGGTGCCGGCGGAACTCGCGCAGCAGCTCCGGCACCCGCACGCCACCCATCGTGTGCAGGAACGCGAAGACCACCCGGCCGCTGTCCGGGTCGTGCTCCTCCACGGCACGGCGGACGCCGCTCTCCAGTGCGGTGAGCGCGACACCGGCCGCCTCGGCCAGTTCGCGGCCGGGGCGGGTCAGCCGCACCCGCCGGCCGGTGCGGGACAGCACCGGGATCTCCAGCGTCTCGGCCATCTCGGCGAGCCACCGGCTGACCGTCGGCTGCGGTACGCCCAGCGCCTGCGCGACGTGCGTGACGTGCTCGTCGGCGGCCACCGCGCGCAGCACGGCGAGCCGTGGCGCGAGCTGCCGTACCGCCGCGGCGACCGTCTCGTCCTCGCTCATCTGCATCATCCATCCATGAATCGATCTGGCCTGATCACTGTATTGGACGAATCAATACACGCACCGTAGCGTCGATGCGTGAGCGTCTCGGCCACCCTCCCCGCGGTCGCGCACCGGCGCGGCAGTCCCGGTTTCCGCCACATCACCCTGGCGCTGTTCGCCGCCGGCCTGGCCACGTTCACGCTGCTCTACTGCGCGCAGGCGGTGCTGCCGCAACTCGCCCAGGCGTACCGCCTGACCCCGGCCACCGCGAGCCTCGCCGTCTCGGTGGCCACCGGCGGGCTGGCCGTCTCGATCATCCCGCTGTCCGCGCTGTCCAACGTGACCGGCCGGATCCCGATGATGACGGTGGCGCTGCTCGCGGCCGGGGTGCTCGGGCTCGCCGCGGCGTTCGCGCCGACGTTCGGGATCCTGCTGGTACTGCGGGCGTTGCAGGGCATCGCACTCGGTGGGTTGCAGGCGGTCGCGATGACCTACCTGGCCGAGGAGGTCGACCACGGCGCGCTCGGTTTCGCGACCGGGCTGTACGTGGCGGGCAACGGGATCGGCGGGATGGCCGGCCGGCTGCTCGCCAGCCTGCTCGCCGATCTGGGCGGCTGGCGCCTGGCACTGGGCGTGATCGGCGCTCTCGGCCTCGGCTGTACCGTGCTGTTCCGGCTGTCGATCCCGGCATCCCGCCGGTTCGTCCCCGAACCGCTGGCGCCGGGCCGGCTCGCCGCCGCGGTCGGTCGCGCGTTCACCGACGGTGGGCTGATCCGGCTCTACGCGGTGGGTTTCCTGCTGATGGGCTGCTTCGTCACCGTCTACAACTTCCTCGGCTTCCGGCTGCTCGCCGCGCCGTTTCGGCTGTCCGGCACCCTGGTCGGCCTGATCTTCGTGGTCTACCTCGCTGGTTCGTCCTCGTCGGCGGCCGCCGGGAGGCTCGCGGACCGGTTCGGCCGGCCGAAGGTGTTCTGGATCACGACGCTGGTCATCCTGGCCGGTCTGGGCGTGACGCTGTCCGGCCACCTGGCGATGGTGATCGTCGGTCTGGTGCTGGTGACCGCCGGCTTCTTCGCCGGCCACTCGGTCGCCAGCGGCTGGGCCGGCGCGCGCGGTCGCGCCCTCGATGCCCAGGGAGCGGCCGTTTACCTGCTCTGCTACTACCTCGGCAGCAGCGTCGGCGGGTCGCTCGGTGGCGTCGCCTACGGGTACGGGAGATGGCCCGCCACGGTCGCCTACGGCGCCGCGCTGGTCGCCGGTGCGCTGGTGCTCGGGCTCACCCTGCGTCGAGGTGTTCCTGCCCTGCGTCGCCGGATCCTGAGCGTTGCCGGTGAACATCGATGACGGACTTTGCATCCCCCGCGGCAGGGGGCACCATGGTCGGGGTGATGATCGGAATCGTTCCCCAACCGGGCCAGACCGTCCAGCTCTCCGGTGACGCGTCGCCCCAGTTCCGCGATCAACCCCTCCGCCTCTTGATCACCGAACCCCCGCTCCCGTCCACTGTGGACGCTGCCCAGGGCAAGCCGGCCGAACGCGCCAGCTGGCTGCTGCTCACCGGTTGGGAGCTCGGCCCCCGCGGCCAGCGGGTGGTGAAGCGCACCGTCTCGGTCCGCACCGCCGGTGTCGCGCTCGACCAGACCGCCCCGCTCAGCCGCCGCTAGAACCCGTCGCCGTCACGGGGGAACGGCGACGGGCCTCGACCGTTCTCGGGCCGCGTCCCGCGATGACGCGGCCTCGTTGGCTGCCGCCCGCGCCTCGCCTCGTTGGCAGCCTGCTCGCGTCGCGGGGTCGCGGACCTCGCTCCGCCGCGGCGGTCGGGCTGGGTGGATCGGTCAGCCGCGCCGATCGGCCGCCGAGCCGGGCAACCGGATCGCCATCGTCGGCGCCTCCGCCATCACCGGTGCGTCGTCCGCGCCGCCGCTGTTCGGCCGCCGGTCCGCCCGGCACAGTTGAACGCCCTCGTGCAGCTCGACCACGTCCCAGTCGCCGAGCCGGTGCTGCTGGCCGCGATGCAACGTGATCGTCTCCGGCACCGCGTCCGGGCCGGACCGGGTGTGCACGGTCGTCCCGTTCGTGCTGGTGTCGGTGACGACCAGGGCGCCGTCGAGCAGGTCCAGCCGGACGTGACTGCGGCTGACCCAGTGCACCGCCTCGTCGTCCAGCAGCTCACCCAGCCGTACCCCGCCGGGGCCCTCCGGTGAGCGGCCGACCACCACCGGGGCGCCGGCGGCCACCGGGAACCGGCCGCGGTCCTCGCCGCGGATCCAGATCGTCACCGGGGTCGCCTGCTGGCGCGGGCCACCATCGTGCATCGGCGCCCCGTGCCGCGGGCACACCGCCCGGCCGGACCGCACCCGCGGCGGCGGCTGGGCCGGGCCGGGGGTGCCGAACAGCACGCAGCCCGGCTCGGGGCACCGCCAGTACCGGCCGAGCACGGCCTGGGTGGCCGGATCCAGCGTGGGTCGCGGCATCGTCGGCGCCGCGTTGGGGCGGGTCATCAACGCCGCGCCGCCGACCCCCGGTACCGGGATCAGGAACGGCGCGCCGGCCGCCCACGGGTGCCGGCCGGCGAACCGGGCGAAGTCGTCCCGGCTGACCACCGGCAGCCCGGTGTAGGCGGACAGCTCCAGCAGCCGGTCGTCCACCTCCGGCAGCGTCTCCACCAGGCCGTCGTCGGCCCAGCGGCGCAGCACCATCTTCTCGTTCGAGGTCAGCTCCAGGTCGGTGATCAGCGCCCGGTCGACCACCAGGTACACCTTGGCGCCGGGGTCGCCGAGGTGCGCGCCGAGCGCGTCGATGACCAGCCCGAGCCGGAGCAGGTGGGCCGGCCGCCCGCCGTCGAGTTCGACCTGCCGCACGATCGGCGCCAGGTCGACGATGGCGCGGGCGGCGCTCGGGTCGGTGCACAGCCGCCGCTCGATCGAGTCCAAGACGCGTGTCACCTCGAAGCGCACCGGGCTCCCCCTCCTGCTCGTGAGCGTCCATCATCGCCTACCGGGCCGCGGCTGTCGCGCTGGTCGGTGCCCGGTCGGGGCCGCCTTCACCGGGCGTACCGGCACCGCCCCGAACGGTGCTGTCGATCTTTCCTGCCTGGTGGCGGCCGGTCAGAGCAGTGCGAGCAGCTCGTCGAGCTCGTCCGCGGTGGGCTCCCAGTCGCCGGCGGCGGCGTTCGCCCGTACCTGCTCGGCGGTGGTGGCGCCGGCGATCACCGAGCCGCAGGTGGGCAGCGCGGCGAGGCCGCCGATGGCCAGCTCCAGCAGGCTACGGTCGTGCTTGTCGCCCCAGGCGGCGAGCGCTTCCACCGTCTCCAGCCGCTGCTCGGTGACCAGGTGGGAGCGCTCCGCGATGCGGCTGCCGGCCGGCAGCTCCCGACCGCGGCGCACCTTGCCGGTCAGCAGGCCGTTCGCCAGCGGGAAGTACGGCAGGACGCCGACCCCGTAGTGCTCGGCCGCCGGCACCAGCTCGCGTTCGATCTCGCGGTCCAGCAGCGACCACTGGTTCTGCGCCGAGACGAACGGTGCGTACCCGCCGGCGACGGCGACGTGCGCCGCCTCGGCCAGCTGCCAGCCGGCGAGGTTGGAGTGCCCGAGATAGCGCACCTTGCCCTCGGTGACCAGCTCGGTCAGCGCGGCGAGCGTCTCCTCGATCGGCGTCTCCGGGTCGGGCGTGTGCAGCTGGTACAGGTCGATGTGGTCGGTCCGCAGCCGGCGCAGCGACGCCTCCACCGCGCGCCGGATGTAGGCGCGGCCGCCCTTGGCGCCGGCAGCCGGCCCGTAACCCATGTCCGAACCCTGGTGGCCGAACTTGGTGGCCAGCACCACCCGGTCGCGCCGGTGCTGCAGCACCTCACCGAGCAGCCGCTCGGAGGCGCCACCCCCGCCGTAGATGTCGGCCGTGTCCAGCAGCGTGATGCCGGCGTCCAGCGCCGCGTCCACCACCGCCCGGGTACCGGCGAGATCGAGCTTGCGTCCGAAGTTGTTGCAGCCCAGCCCGACGACGGAGACCCGCAGGCCGGAGCTGCCCAGAGACCGATAGCGCATGTACCGACCCTAGAACGGTCACCCGCGCCCCGGCGCCACGGTCCCCGGGCGTCCCACTCCACGCAACGGCCCGAGGGGTCCGCCGATCATGGAGTCGGCGCGTACGCGGACTCCATGACCGGCGGTGCGCTCAGGCGGCGCGGAGCGCGTCGACCAGGCGGACCCGGGCGCCGGTGCGCAGCACCGCGTTGCGGTAGACCCGGCCGGCGAGCGCGACGAGCGCCACCACCAGCGCCACCGACAGCACCAGCGACACCGCGATCTCCCACGGTGCGGCCACCCCGAGCGAGATCCGCATCGGCATGATCATCGGGGAGAACAGCGGGATCAGCGACAGCACCCGGCCGGCCATCCCGTCCGGGTTCGCCGGGATCAGCGACCAGCCGATCACCGCCGGTACCACGATCAGCATGATCACCGGGGTCACCACCGCGTTCGCGTCCTCCTGCCGGGACACCAGCGCGCCGGCCGCGGCGAGCATCACCGCGTACATCGCGAACCCGATCACGTACCAGACGATCGCCCAGACCGCGGCCCCGGTGATCAGGCCGGCCGGGATGGCGAACGCCCCGGTGGCGAGCCCGAGGCCGACCCCGACGACGGCGAAGATCACCATCTGCACCAGCCCGACGACCGCGATGCCGAGGACCTTGCCGGCCATCAGCTGCCACGGCCGTACGGTGGCGAGCAGCAGTTCGACCACCCGGCTGGACTTCTCCTCGATCACCCCGGCCGCCACCGCCTGACCATTGATCATCAGTGACATGTAGATCAGCACGACCGCGATGACACCCAGCACGATCCGCTGCACCTGGTACCTGTCGACCGACTGGAGCCGCTGCACCGGCAGCTGCGCGGTCGCCATCGCCTGCTGAACCTTCGCCGGGTCGCCGCCGAGCCGGTCGATCTGCGCGCCGAGCGCCTGCTGCTGCGCGAAGACGTGGAAGGTGTTGGTCAGCCCGGACGACAGCTGCTTCTTCACCACGATGGTCGGTGCGTCGGCGGTGCCGACCAGCAGCACGTCCAGCTTGCCGTCCGCGACCTGCTCGCGGCCGGCCTTCTCGCTCACGGTACGGGTCTCGATGTCCTGGCCGGTCGCCTTGCCGGACGCCAGCACCGCCGTCGACAGCGACGAGGTCTGCGCGGTGAGCCCGACCGTGGAGCTCGACGAGGTGCTGCCGATGAAGTTCATCAGGACCAGGTAGCCGATGATGAACACGACGATGATGGCCGTACTGATCAGGAACGACTTGGCCCGCAACCGGGTGGCCAGCTCGCGTCGCGCGATCAGCCGCACCCCGCCGGCGGCGCTCAGCGCGCCCGGTCCGTCGTACTGTGCGTTGCTCACGATGCGGCCTCCTCGGCGGTCGGTGCCGACACCACGTTGCGGAACAGCTCGGTCAGCGACGGCCGCTGCCGGGCGAACTCGTGCACCGGGCCGGTGGCGAGCGCCGCCGCGAGTACGGCCTGGTCGTCCGCGCCGGTGGCGAGCGACAGCGTGGTACGGCCGCGCCGCGCTTCGACGACGGTGACGCCGGGCAGCCCGTCGGCCCAGCCGGCCGGTGCGTCCGGGGCGAGGACCGACAGCCGGGCGGTGCCGGTGTCGCGCAGCTCGTCGACCGGGCCGCAGGCCACCATCTGTCCACTTCGGACGATGCCGACCCGGTCGCAGAGCCGCTCGACCAGGTCCAGCTGGTGGCTGGAGAACACGACCGGGATGCCCTGCTCCGCCTTGCGCCGCAGCACCTCGCTCATCACGTCGACCGCGACCGGGTCGAGCCCGGAGAACGGCTCGTCCAGCACCAGGATGCGGGGGTCGTGCACCAGGGCGGCGGCCAGCTGCACCCGCTGCTGGTTGCCCAGGCTCAGCTTCTGCACCTCGTCGCCGAACCGGCCGGCGATGCCGAGCTGTTCGGCCCACTGCAGCGCCGCCGCCCGGGCCACCGCGCGCGGCATCCCGTGCAGTTCGGCCAGGTAGGTCAGCTGCTCGCCGACCTTCATCTTCGGGTACAGCCCGCGTTCCTCCGGCATGTACCCGATCCGGCGCCGGGTGTCGGCGGTGATCGGTTCGGAGTCCCACCGCACCTGACCGGAGTCGGCCGCGAGCACCCCGAGCACGATGCGCATCGTGGTGGTCTTGCCGGCGCCGTTGCTGCCGACGAAGCCGAACAGCTCGCCGGCCCGTACGTCGAAGGTCATGTCCTGCAAGGCAACCACGTCGCCGTAGCGCTTGGAGACCGCGTCGATCTCCAGCCGCGCGTCCACCACTGTCGGTTCCTCCTTCTGCTGCCGGCGGCGCTCGGTCGCCGGATGTCTGGGGCGGTCGGTCACTGCCGCGCGGCGGTCTGCCCGAACGGTTCGGTGTCACCGGCGACGATCGCGCGCAGTGCGGCGACGTGACCCTGGTACGCGGTGCGGCCGGCGTCGGTGAGGGACAGCCAGACCCGCTGCCGGGTGTTGCGGGTGGCGCGGCGCTGCTGCACGTAGCCGGCGTCGACCAGCACCGCGACGTGCTTGCTCAGCACCGACGCGGAGACGTCCAGCTTCTCCTGCACGGTGCCGAACTCGGCCGACTGCACCGCGTCCAGCAGCGCGCAGATGCGCAGCCGGTTCGGCGCGTGGATGGTCGGGTCGAACCGGGGCTCCGGTGTCCTCATGCCGCGCCGACGCAGCTTGCCTGCCGGCGCCGGGCCGCCCGTCGCATCGGCACCGCCCAGACCAGGATGGCGAGCGCGATCGTGCCGGAGCCGAAGAACCCGAGCCACCATCGGTCGTAGCTCGACGCGAGGGCCACCGCCACGCCCATCACCAGGCCGGACCCGAGGCCGGGGATCGCCAGGTGCCAGAGCTTGAGCCGCTGCAACCGCACGGTGAAGCCGACCCGGTGCATGTACGTCCGGATCACCAGGGCGAGCACGGTCGTCCAGCAGGCGACCCCGACGATCCCGCCCGCGCCGCCGAGCGGGCTGGACGGCAGCAGCAGCACCGTCGGCACGATCGCGACCAGCGTCGCCATGGCGACGAAGTACCACCAGGGTGGGACGGTGCCGTCGAGCGCGCGGCGCGCCTGCTCGACCTCGCGCAGCGCGGTGGCGGCGTCGGCCGGGCTGGGCAGCGGCACCTGCTCTGTTTCCATGACGGAAAGTCTCGGTGTTTGTTTCCACCTTGTCAAGTCACGACTTTCCGCACTGGAAACCGGGGCGTACCACCCCGTACCCAGGCATGACGCGCGGCGTCGTACCTGGGCGGCACGACGCGGGGTGCCCGGCCCGCCTACCGTCGGCGTGGTGCAGAACCAACGGTGGCGACAGGTGACCGGAGCGGCGTGGCACGGGCTGCGGCAGCTGCTGTACGGGGCGGACACCCCGATCCGCTGGCCGGCCCGCCGGGGACGCGGGCTGCGGTGGGCGGCCCGGATCGCCGTGGTGATCGCCATCGCCGTGCTGTACCCGGTGACCATGGTCACGGTGCTGGACGCACATCCCGGCGAGCGCAGCGCGACCGTGCTGGTCCTCGCCGTGGTGCAGCTGCTCCCGCTGGTACTCGCGCTGCGCTACCCGCTGATGGGCTGGCGGATCGGCGTGCTCGCGGCGCTGCTCGCGCCGGCCGTCCGGTCCGCGCCGACGTGGGGCGCCTGGCCGTGGGAGCCGGCGCAGATTCCGATCCTCGCGGTCGCGTTCGTCCTCGCCGGCCTGCGGTACCAGCGGGCGGTGCTGTGGTGGATGTGGGCGGTGATGGCCGCCGTACTGGCGGTGCACGTCGACGCAGGCAACGCGCCCGGCGGACTCGCCGCGCTGACCATCGGTGCCGTCCTGGTCGACCTGATCCGGTCGCGGCTGCGGGCCCAGCGGGCGCTGGTCGCCGAGACCGAGCGCACCGAGCTGGAGAAGGCACGCCGGGCCGCGCTGGAGGAACGCACCCGGATCGCCCGGGAGCTGCACGACGTGGTGGCCCACCACATGTCGCTGATCGTGGTGCAGGCGCAGACCGCGCCGTACCGGCGGGACGACATCTCGCCCGGCGCCGCCGAGGAACTGGACTCGATCGGTGCCCAGGCGCGCAGCGCGCTGGTCGAGATGCGGCGGCTGCTCGGCGTGCTGCGCAGCGACGGGGACGCCCTGCGCGCACCGCAACCGGGACTGTCCGATGTGGACTCACTGGTCGCCGGCGGCCGCCGCGCCGGGGTACGGATCTCCTACCGCGCCGAGGGTCTGGCGCACCGGCCGCCCACCGGGGTGCAGGTGTGCGCGTACCGGCTGGTGCAGGAGGGGCTGTCGAACGCGACCCGGCACGCGGCCGGCGCGCCCGTCGAGATCACGGTCGAGGTGACGACCGACCGGGTCCGGCTGCGGGTGCACAACGAGCCCGGTACCCGCCGGGGCGCCGGTACCGGTGCCGGGCACGGGCTGGTCGGGATGCGTGAACGGGTCGCGCTGCTCGGCGGCGAGCTGCACGCCGGGCCCGACCCGGACGGCGGCTTCACCGTCGCCGCCGAGCTCCCGATCGCCGATCCGCCCTCGGCCGCGGCAGCGCCGGATCCGGCGCCGTCCGGGTCGACGGAGTCCGGGTCGGCGGAGTCCGCGCCGGCGGAGTCCGGGTCGGCGGAGTCCGCGCCGGACCCTACGCCGTCCGGGCGAGCGCCGTCCGGGCCCGCGGGCTCCGCGTCATCCGGGCCCGCGGGCTCCGCGCCGTCCGCGCCGTCCGGGAGAGCGGCGTCCGCGCCGGCGGCCGTCGGTCCGGAGTATGACGCGGGATCCGGCTCCGTGGAGTGACGTGCCGGGGCCGACCCGAGCCCTAACTTTCGCCGCAGTGACGGGCGAAGGGACGGGCGATGCGATCTCGACTGGGTCGGTGGGCGCTGACTCTGCTCAGCGCGGTGCTGGTCGCGGCACCGGCCGCGAACGCGGTACTGGACGGACCGGCGACGGCGGCACCCGCGGCGGTGCCGATCGGTACCGCCGGCTGGCGCGCGGATCCGCGGCACCTGCCGGATCCGGTGACGGCGAGTCCGGCGGCGGTGCACGCCGCGCTGGCCGGCGCGCCGCGGTCGCTCGCGACCCGGTACCCGGGCGTGGTCGGTGAGCTGGACGGCGCGCCGATCGCGCTGCGGTACCGGGCGAACCGCGCGGCGATGGACGCCGCGGGCGGGCGGTACGCGGGCTGGCGCGGTCGGTACCTGCTGTTCGATCCGCGCGGCGACGGCCGGGTCGCGCAGGTGTTCGGCGACCTGTCCACCGCGGACCGGATCGCGGTGCTGGTACCGGGGGTCGACGACCGGCTGACCAACTTCCACCGCGGTCTCGGCGGCAAGGCGTACCGGTCGCCGGCGGTGCAGGCGGCGAACCTGTACCGGGCGGCGGGTGGGCGGGTCGCCGTGATCGCCTGGCTCGGCTACGCCACGCCGCACGGGGTCGGCGTCGACGCGGCCCGGGAACGGTTGGCCGCGACCGGCGCGGTGGCGTTGCGGCGGTTCGTCGCCGGACTGACCGCTGTCCGTCCACATGCGACGATCGCGCTGCTGGGCCACAGCTACGGCTCCACCGTGGTCGGCCTCGCCGCCCGGTACCTGCCGAGGCAGGTCACCGACATCGCCGCGTTCGGCAGCCCCGGGATGGGCGTCGGTACCGCGTCGGCGCTGCGCACCTCGGCCCGGGTCTGGGCCGGGCAGTCCGGCCGGGACTGGATCCGGTACGTACCGGGGTTGCGGCTGTTCGGCTTCGGGCACGGCCGCAAGCCGGTCGATCCCGCGTTCGGTGCCCGGATCTTCCCGACCGCCGACGTCGAAGACCACGACCACTACCTGGCGCCCGGCACCGACTCGCTGGCTGCGCTGGCGCGCATCGCGATCGGCCCCGGCCGCGTCGCGCCGGCGCGTACCGCGCTCGCGGCGAACGTCGGAGGTGCGGCATGAGCACCACCGAACTCACCGCCGCGTCGACGCCGGCAAGCGTCGGTAGGCACGGGAAGTGGCGCCGGTGGGTGCACCGGATCGACGCGGCCACGCCGGCCCGCCGGGACCGTACCGTCGATGCGTTGCGGGCGGTGGCGATGCTCGGCGTGGTGATCGGGCACTGGCTGGTGTCGGCGCTGGTCGCCGACCCCGGGCGGCCCGGCGTGCTGACCAACCACAGCCCGCTGGCCGGCTTCCCGGGCGCGGCACCGGTGAGCTGGTTGCTGCAGCTGCTCGGACCGTTCTTCTTCGCCGGCGGGTACGCGGCGGCGCGCGGCAGCCGGGGCCGGGCGGCGCTGCCGTGGCTGGCCGGGCGGCTGCGCCGGTTGGGGTTGCCGGTGCTCGCGCTCGCGGCGGTGTTCGTCCCGCTGCTGGCGGCGTTGCCGGCGCTCGGGGTGCCGGGGCCGACCCGCCAGGTGGTGTGGTCGCTGGTCTCCCACCCGCTCTGGTTCCTGCTGGTGTACCTGCTGCTCACCGCGTCGACACCGGTGCTGCGCACCCTGACCGTCCGTTGTGGACTGTGGTGGCTGGTGCCGCTGGTGGGCACGATCGGGTTGATCGACACGATGCGGCCGGCGGGGCTGCCGAGCTGGCTCGCGCTCGCCGTCGTACCGCTGGGCTGGGCGGTCCCGTACGTGCTGGGCATCGGGCTGGCCGAGGGTGCGCTGACCGAGCGGGCGGGCGCGGTGCTGCTGCCGGTCGGCGTGGTGGCCGGCGCCGCGCTGATCGGCGCCGGGTACCCGGCGAGCGCGGTCGGCGTGCCCGGCGACGGCTGGTCGAACCTGGATCCGCCGTCGCTGTTCACGCTGGCGCTGGCCGCCGCGCAGCTCGGCCTGTTCCTGCTGCTTCGCGGTCGGTTGGCGGCGCTGCTGCGCCGGCCGGCGGTGTGGGCGCCGATCGCGCTGCTCAACCTGGCCGCGATGACGATCTTCTGCTGGCACCAGACCGCGCTGCTCGCGGTCAGCTTCGCCGGCCTGCCGTTCGGCCAGGTACCGGGGCTGCTGAGCCCGGTCGGAGGCGACTGGTTCGCGTTGCGGCTGCTCTGGTTCCCGGCCTTCGCCGCCGTGCTGGTCGGCTGCTGCCTGCTCTTCCACCGCGTCGAGACCCTCGCCGCCCGCCGACCCCGAGCCGTACCGACCGGTTGACGGGCGGTGCGCCGTCATCCGGGGTTGAGCGCCGACAGCGTCGTGATCGTGACGCCGAACCAGCCGACCCCGGCCAGCAGCGCCGGCACGGCCGGCATCCGAAGCCGGTACCGGGGCAGCACCTGCAGGATGCCGAGGGTGCCGAGGGCCACCGCGGCCGACGCCATGGTGCTGAGCACGCCGAGCCCGCCCGGTGGAATGGGTTCCGCTTGGCGGTAGGAGACCACTTCACCGATGACGGTGACCGTCACCCCGAGCACCGCGAACACCATGCCGGCCCAGAACGGCGTCCAGGCCGGCTCCGGTCGGGGCTTGCGTTCCGGGTCGGCGGGCGGTGGCGGGGTGGGCCGCACGGTCCGCGGGGCGCCGCTGTTGCCGCCGGGCGTCCGGGCGGGTCCGGTCCGCCTGGCGACATCCGGGCGGCCGGTTCCGGCGGTGCCCGGGCGGCCGGTTCCGGCGGTGTCCGGGCGGCCGGTTCCGGCGGTGCCGCGGCGGCCGGTTCCGGCGGCGGCCGGGCTGCGGGCGCCGGGGGCCGCAGTGACGGTCGAGGCGAGGGACGCGAGGGCGCCGTGGGCGACCGCGAGCTCGGGCTGTTCGGTCACGGTCGGCGGGATCCGTAGCGCCCGGTGCAGCGAGCTGGCCACGAGCGGCATCCGGCTGGCGCCGCCGATCAGCCGGAGCTCGGCGCGGGGCGGTACGTCGAGGCCGGCGGCGGCGAGCGCCGCGCGGGTGGCCCGTACCGTCCGGTCGACGAGCGGCCGGGCGATCGCCTCCAGCTGTTCTCGTCCGAGCGGCGCGTCCAGCTCCAGCAGCGGCAGGTGCACGAACGTCTGGGTCGAGCGGGACAGCAGTTCCTTGGCGGTACGCAGGTCGTCGAGCAGCTGCCGCCGGTAGCGCCGGTCCTCGGCGCTGGCCGGCTGGTCCAGTCGCTGCCAGGCGACGGCGTCCCGCTCCCGGTAGGTGGCCGCGAGGTAGGCGAGCAGCGCGGCGTCGATGTCCAGGCCACCGGTGTCGGGCAGGCCCTCGGTGGCGAGCACCCGGCCCTGGTCGAGCACCGACACGTCGAGCGTGCCGCCGCCCAGGTCGTACACGATCAGCGGGAGCGCCTCGGTGCCGCCGGTGCGGTGCAGGCGGGCGGCGGCGACCGGCTCGGGCAGCAGTACCGGGGTGGGCAGCCCGGCCAGTTCCGCGGCCCGGACCAGGACCTGCCGGCGCCGGGTGCCCCAGCCGGCCGGGTGGGTGAGCGCGACGCTGCCGATCTCGCCGGCGGAGCGGCGGGCCTCGGTGGCGACCCGCTGCAACACCGCGGCGAACAGGTCCGGGACGGCCAGTTCGGTGCCGAGCAGCACCGTGCCGTCGTCGACGCGCAGCTTGGGGTGCGGCTCGAACCGCTCGGGCGCGAGCCGGGCCGCGTGCCACGCGTCCCGGCCGACCAGCAGGGTGCCGTCGTGCTGGGCGAAGACCGCGGACGCCAGCACCGGGGAGCCGTCGAACAGGACCTGTTCGGTACGCCCGTCGGGCCGGCGGGTCGCTCCGACGGTGTTGGAGGTCCCGAAGTCGATCGCCAGCGCGGTGCCCGTCATCGCCGCACCGTAGCAAGCCCGAACCCGCCCCGGCTGTCCGCGATCGCACGATTCTCGCGCCACCGTTTCGACGAGAACTCGGGTCGATGGCAGAAGTGGTACAGTGACCCGAAAAGGTCGGCGACCCGATGTGCCGGCCGGGTGAGGGGAGAGGTCGATGACGCGGACGGCACTGATCTCGGGGGGGAGCATCGCCGGCCCGGCGCTCGCGTACTGGCTGAACCGGTACGGGTTCGCGGTGACCGTGGTGGAGAAGGCGCCGGCGGTGCGCGGCGGCGGGTACCCGATCGACGTGCGCGGCACCGCGCTGGAGGTGATCCGCCGGATGGGGCGGTACGACCGGCTGCGGGCCGCGCACCTGCACATGGGGCGGATGACGTTCCTGCGCGACGACGGCCGGCGGGTGGCGTCGCTGCGGTTGGACCGGTTGGGCGGGGCGGACGGCGGTGACACCGAACTGCCCCGTGGCGCCCTGACCGAGCTGCTGTACGACGCGGTCGCCGGCGACGTGGAGTTCCGGTTCGGCGACTCGATCGCCGAACTGACCGACCACGACGGCGGCGTCGACGTGCGGTTCGCCGGCGGGGGCACCGGCCGGTACGACGTGGTGGTGGGTGCGGACGGGCTGCACTCCAACACCCGACGGCTGGTGTTCGGGCCGGAGGAGCAGTTCCATCACTACCTGGGCCACTGCTTCGCGGGCTTCAGCATGCCGAACCACCTGGGGTTGGACCACGAAGGCGTGGCGAGTACCGCGCCGGGCCGGATCGCGGTGCTCTACGCGGCCGGTGAGCCGGACCGGGTGCACGGGTTCCTCAGCTTCGGCCGGACCGACCCGCCGTTCGCCGCGTTCCGTGACCCGGCCGCGCAGCGCGCGCTCGTCGCGTCGGTGTTCGCCGGCGGCGGCTGGGAGGTGCCCCGGATGGTCGCCGCGATGCGTACCGCCGACGACCTGTTCTTCGACGTGGTCAGCCAGATCCGGATGCCGGCCTGGTCGCGGGGTCGGGTCGGCCTGGTCGGTGACGCGGCGTACGCGCCGTCGTTCCTGTCCGGGCAGGGTTCGAGCATCGCCCTGGTCGGGGCGTACGTGCTGGCCGGCGAGCTGGCCGCGACCACCGACCACCGGGCCGCGTTCGCGGCGTACGAGCGGCGGATGCGGCGGTTCGTGGCCGACAACCAGGCGCTCGCGAACGGGGGCGCCAGCGTGGCGGTCGCACCGGCGACCCGGCGCGGACTGTGGGCGCGCAACCAGCTGTACCGGGTCGCCCCGCTGCTGCTGCGGTTCGGCGCGTTCGGCGGCCGGGTGGCCAAGGTCAAGTCGTCGCTGACGCTGCCCGACCACACCGCCGACCCCGCGCTCACCGCGCGCTGACCGCCGGGGTACCGAGCGCCGGGCGCCGGCGGCGGGCGAGCCGGGGGCCGGTGGCCGCAGGGCGAGCTGGGAGCATGCTTGCGGCAGCGAGCTGGGAACATGGTGGGCGTGGCAGGGCTGCGGGAGAAGAAGAAGCACAAGCTGCGCCAGACGGTGCAGCGGGAGGCGTTCCGGCTGTTCGCCGAGCAGGGCTACGAGGCCACCACGGTCGAGCAGATCGCCGAGGCCGCCGAGATCTCGACCACGACCTTCTACCGGTACTACTCGTCGATGGTCGACGTGGTGCTCGCCGGCGGCGGGTACGAGCCGCCGGACGGGGCCGACGATCTGTTCGCCGAGCTGGCCGGGGCCACCGACATCACCGCCGCGCTGCGCTCGATGGTGCGCACGGCGATGCGGAGCATGGCGTCCGACCGGGACGAGATGCTGGCCCGCTACTCGCTGATCTTCTCCGTGCCGGAGCTGTGGGCGGCGTTCCAGCACCGGCAGCTGCAGGGCCGCGGCCAGGCCGAGGAGTTGCTGGCCCGGTGGTTGCACACCGAACCCGACTCGTACCCGGTGCGGCTCGCCGTCGCCGGCTACGCGGCCGCGGTGACCGAGACCCTGCGGTACTGGACGGACCACCACGGCGAGCCCGACCTCGCCGACCTGCTGGACCAGATGATCGTCCGCCTGGCCCCGCTGCTGCGCCCGGTCACCGACGACGATCCCGGCGAGCGGGGGGCCGAGGGCTAGGCGGTGGGGGTCTTCGCACCCCTGAAGACGCCCCTAGTCGTCCCCGCCGGGGAGCGGGGTGCCGGTGGCGGTGCGCGGGAGCATCCGGGGCAGCAGGTCGGTCAGGCAGGAGCCGGGCAGGTCGAAGTCGCCGTTCACGGCGAGGTACCCGGGCGCCTCCCACGGCCGGTCGGTGTCCGGCAGCGGCAGGTACCGACCGCCGGCCTGCCGCACGATCAGCGCGCCGGCCGCCACGTCCCACGGGTGGATCCCGTACGCGTAGGCGCAGCCGGCACCGGCGGCCACGTACGCGAGGGCCAGCGCGGTCGAGCCCATCCGCCGCACCGCGCCGAACTCGCGCAGCAGCGTGGTGTACTCCTCGACGCCGCGGCCGGCGGCCAGCGTGCCGGGCCCCGGGTACGAGGTGATCAGCATGTTCTGCGCGTCGCTCGCCGGGCCGGTGGACCGCAGCGGCTCGCCGTCGGCGTACGCGCCGTGCAGGTCCGCCGAGAACGCGGTGTCACGCATCACGTCGTAGACGACGCCGGCGACGAGCTGGTCGTTCGCCACCGCGCCGATCGACACGGCGAAGAACGGCAGGCCGAGGGCGAAGTTGGCGGTGCCGTCGATCGGGTCGACCAGCCAGCGCACCGCGCCGTCGCCGCTCGCGCCGCCCTCCTCGCCGAGTACCGCCGAGTCGGGCCAGGCGCCGAGGAGTTCGGCCCGCAGCACCCGCTCGGTGCGTTGGTCGTGCTCGGTGACCAGGTCGTGGTGGTCCCGCTTGTAGCTGGGCTGCTGGGCCTGCGCGTACGCGGCCCGCAGCGCGTCGCCGACGCCGCGCGCCGCCCGGACGGCGATCTGCTCCAGCTGTACGGACATCTCGGTCATGCGGGCGCTTCCTCACTCGGGGTCGTCGGGGCGTCGGTGCCGGGGCGGTTCGGGGCCGTCAGCCCAGCGCGGCCCGCACGCCGGGGACGTCGTTCACGCACAGCGCGTCCACGCCGGCCTTGACCAGCGCCGGCGCCCGGTCGGCGGACGGGCACCAGGTCAGTACCTCGAGGCCGGCGCGGTGCGCGACCTCGACCGCGTAGGAGTGGTCGTACTGGATGGCCGGGTCCGGCTGCAGCGGGCTGGGGCCGAACGAGTCGGTGTGCAGGCCGACGATGCTCGCGCCGAGGCCGGCCGCCGCGGCGATCGCCGGCCCGAGCGGGTACGCCAGCCAGTGCACCAGGCAGGTCGGCAGCCCCGGTACCGCCTCCTTCAGCTCGACCAGCAGCGACGGGTCGAACGCGGTGGCGAACAGCCGGCGGCGGGACAGCTCGGCCGCGAGTACCGGGGCGACCAGCGCCGCGGTGCGCCGGTCCGGCGCGGCGACCGCGTCCTCGATCGGCGTCTTCACGTCGATGTCGAGGCCGACCTCGGTGGGCAGCTCGGCGAGCACGTCGGCGAACCGCAGCACGCCCTTGGCGGCCAGCTCGGCGGCGGTCTGCTCCAGCACGAACACGCCGTCCGGGGTGGCCGGATTGTGGTAGACCATCAGCTCGTCGTCCGCGCAGCGCTGCACGTCCAGTTCCAGCCAGTCGGTCAGCTCGATCGCGGCCCGGTACGAGGCCATGGTGTTCTCGGTCAGTCCGTCGACGGTGCCCTTGCCCAGGCCGCGGTGGCCCAGCACGGTCGGGGTGGAGTCGAACATGCGCGCATCCTTCTGCCGAGTCGGGCCACCCCGGCGCCGCGGGCACCGGTCCGCCCGTACGTCGCGGGGTGGCGAGGCCGACCCCTACCCAACCAGGCGCGGGGCGTGGGCGTACGGCTGGGTAGGCTCGGGCCGTGGCTGCGCACCCCGGCGCCCGCAGCGGCGCCACCCGATCCCGTGCCGCCGGCTCCGGTGGTACCGGTGCCAGCGCCGCTGTCGCCGGGATCGCCGCGCGGGTCGACGCGGTGCTCGACGAGTTCGTCACCGCCGAGCTCGACACCCTCCGATCGCTGTCGCCCGAGGTGGCCGCCGCCGCGGCGGCGCTGCGCGAGTTGATCCTGGGCGGCGGCAAGCGGCTGCGTCCGGCGTTCGGTTACTGGGGCTACCGCGGGGTCGGGCCGTCGCCGGCGGGCGGGGCCCCGGAGCACGCCGCGAAGCACGACGAGGCGGTGCTGCGGGCGGTGAGCGCGCTGGAGCTGCTGCACGCGTTCGCGCTGATCCACGACGACGTGATGGACGCCGCGCCGACCCGGCGGGGCGCGCCGACGCTGCACCGCCAGTTCGGCGAGCGGCACGCGGCGGCCGGCTGGCGCGGCGACCCGGGCCGGTTCGGCGACTCGGTCGCGGTGCTGCTCGGCGACCTGTGCACGGTCTGGGCCGACCGGCTGATCGGTACCTCCGGGCTGCCGGCGGCGGTGCTGCTGGGCGCGCGGCGCGAGTACGACGAGATGCGCATCGAGGCGGTGGCCGGACAATACCTGGACGTACTGCACGGCGCGGACGGGGCGCCCGGGGTCGGCACCGCCGTGACGGTGGCCCGGTTCAAGTCCGCGTCGTACACGGTGCAGCGGCCGCTGCAGTTCGGTGCCGCGCTGTCCGGTGCGGTCGCGCCGGACGTGGTCGCCGCGTACGACCGGTTCGGCGGTGCGGTCGGCGAGGCGTTCCAGCTGCGCGACGACCTGCTCGGGGTGTACGGCGAGAGCGCGGTGACCGGCAAGCCGGTCGGCGCCGACCTGCGGCAGGGCAAGCCGACGGTGCTCGCCGAGCTGGCCTTCTCGCTCGCCGCGCCGGCCCAGCACCGGCGGCTGGACCGGGTGTTCGGCGACCCGGACGCCTCCGACGCGGCGGTGGCGGACGCGGCCGCGGCGATCACCGAATCCGGTGCGCGGGCCGAGGCGGAGACGATGATCTCCGCCCGGGTGTCGGCCGGGTTGGCCGCGCTCGCCGCCGCGCCGATCGACCCGGTGGCCCGGGACCGGCTGAGCGCGCTCGCGCTCGCGTCCGTCCAGCGCCTCGCATGACGCGATCGGCGCCGCCGCCCCGTCGCGGTACCGTCCGTCTGGCCGGCGCTGCGGCGCCGCGGTCGCGGGGATCGTCGTGAGGACCGTCCCCGGCCGTACCGACCGGGTGGTCGTCGTCGGGGCGGGGCTCGGCGGCCTGGCGGCGGCGATCCGGCTGGCCGGTGCCGGCCGGGCGGTGACCGTGCTGGAGCGCGACGACGGGCCCGGCGGGCGGGCACGATCGTTGCAGCG
Organism: Actinocatenispora comari; assembly: GCF_017312725.1. Lineage (GTDB taxonomy): Bacteria > Actinomycetota > Actinomycetes > Mycobacteriales > Micromonosporaceae > Actinocatenispora > Actinocatenispora comari. Next base: position 27,393 of record NZ_BOPO01000117.1, read on the forward strand.
CAACGGGTTCCGGTTCGATGCCGGGCCGACGGTGCTGACCGTGCCGCAGCTGATCGGCGACACGCTCGCCGCGGTCGGCGAGGACCTGGCCGACTGGTTGACGCTGACCCGGCTGGATCCCGCCTACCGCGCGCACTTTGCGGACGGGTCCACGCTGGACGTCCGGACCGACACCGCCGCGATGGCCGGCGAGATCGCCGCGCTGTGCGGGCCGCGGGAGGCGGACGGCTACCTGCGGTTCGTGGACTACGCGCGGCGGCTGTACCGGATCGAGTGGCGCGACTTCATCGACCGCAACTTCGACCGGCCGACCGAGCTGCTGACGCCGAACCTGGCCCGGTTGGTGGCCGCCGGCGGGTTCCGCAGCCTGGACGCGAAGATCGGCCAGTTCTTCCGCGACCCGCGGACCCGCCGGATCTTCTCGTTCCAGTCGCTCTACGCGGGGGTCGCGCCGCACCGGGCGCTCGCGCTCTACGCGGTGATCTCGTACCTGGACACGATCGCCGGGGTGTACTTCCCGCGCGGTGGGCTCGCCGCGGTGGCGCGGGCGATGGCCGACGTGGCGGTCAAGCACGACGTCGACATCCGGTACGGCACCGAGGTGACCGGGATCGAACGGCGCGGTGACCGGGCCACCGCGGTCACCACCGCGGGCGGGCAGCGGTTCGCCGCCGACGCGGTGGTGCTCAACCCGGACCTGCCGGTGGCGTACCGGGAGCTGCTGGGTCGCCCGCCGCGCCGGCTGCGGTACTCGCCGTCCTGCGTGCTGCTGCACCTCGGCGCGAGCGCGTCGTACCGCGGGATCGCGCACCACAACGTCCACTTCGGACGGTCCTGGCGGCCGGTGTTCGACGACGTGATCGATCGCGGGGTGCCGATGCGCGACCCGTCGCTGCTGATCACCAACCCGAGCCGGACCGACCCGTCGCTCGCGCCGCCCGGCCGGCACACGTACTACATCCTCGCGCCCGCACCGAACCTGGCGCACCGGCGGCCGATCGACTGGGCCGACTTCGGCCCCCGGTACGCCGACCGGCTGCTGGCCACGGTGGAATCGCGGGGCTACGTCGGGCTGTCGGCCGCGGTGACCGAGCGGATCCTGGTCACGCCGGCGGACTGGGCCGCGGCCGGGATGGCCGCCGGTACCCCGTTCGCGGCGGCGCACACGTTCGGTCAGACCGGGCCGCTGCGACCGGGCAACCGGGCGCCCGGACTGTCCAATGTGGTCTTCGTCGGGTCCGGCACCCAGCCCGGCGTCGGCGTGCCGATGGTACTGGTCTCCGGCCGGCTCGCCGCCGAACGCATCACCGGTCCGGTGGCGTCCCGGCGATGACCGGCCCGCCGACCGCGGTCGACGTCGCGCTGGTCGGCGGCGGCGGCGCGGCGCACTGCCTGCTGCACGCGCTCGCCACCGCCGGCGTCGAGCTGTCCGTCGCGGTGCTGGATCCCGTGTCGCACACCGGAAACGACCGCACCTGGTGCTTCTGGGACGGTGGTACCAGCCCGATCGAACCGGCGGTGCGCCGGCGCTGGTCGACACTCCGGGTGGTCGGCCCGGACGGGGACGCGCACCAGCTGGCGCCGGTCTCGTACGCGATGGTGCGCTCGGCCGACTTCTACCGGCAGGTGCGGGAACGGTGCGGGGACGGCCATCCGGCGGCGGACGTCGCCGGGCGTCGAGCCGGCCCGCGGGTCCGCTGGATCCCGACCACGGTGCGCGCGATCCGGCCGACCGGCGCCGCCGGCCAGCGGGACACCCCTGCGGCGGACCGCCGGGGCGCCGACGATGCGCTTCGGCCGCGCACCGGCGTGGGCCGGCCGGGCACCGGCGTCGCGGATCGCCGGGGGGCCGCAGCGGTGGTACGGCTGGACACCGATGCGGGGGAGGTGACCGCGCGGTGGGTGTTCGACTCGCGGCCGCGGCCGCCGGACCGGCCGGGTACCACGTCGCTGCTGCAACACTTCCGCGGTCGGTGGCTGTCCGGTGCCGGGCTCGACCCGGCCGCCGCCACGCTGATGGACTTCACCGTGCCGCAGCCGGAGTCCGGGCTCGCGTTCGGGTACGTGCTGCCGGTCGACCGGAGCGACGCGCTGGTGGAGTACACGGTGTTCTCCCGGACCCGGCTCGCGTCCGCGGACTACGACGCGGCGCTGGACCGGCTCTGTGCCCGGCTCGGCGTCGCCGGTGCGACCGTCGAGTCCACAGAGGACGGTGTGATCCCGATGACCGACGGCGGGTTCGCCCGCCGGGTCGCGCCGCACGTGTACCGGCTGGGTACCGCCGGTGGTGCGACGAGGCCGGCGACCGGCTACACGTTCGCCACCATGCTGCGGCAGGCGAGGGTGGTCGCGGCTCGGCTCGCCGCCGGGGTCGAGCCGGTGCCGCCCCGCCCGTACCCGGCGCGGCACCTGCGGTACGACGCGATCCTGCTGCGGGCGGTCGATCGCGGCCTGGTGGACGGTCCGCGACTGTTCACCGACCTGCTGACCCGGCACCCGCCGGCCCGCATCCTCGGTTTCCTGGACGGCACGTCCCACCGGCGCGACGAGGCGAGAATCCTTGCCGGTACGCCGATCCCGGCGATGATCCGGGCCACCGCTGGCTGGCTCGCCGCGACCGCCCGGCGCTGATCCCGGCGATCGCCGCCTGGTTCGGCGCGACCGCCCGGCGCTGATCCCGGTGGTCGCCGGCTGGCTTGCCGCGACCGCGCGGCACTGTCCCGGGCGGTCGCCGGCTGGTTCGGCGCGGCCGCGCGGCGCTGACCGTCGCGCACCGGTTGGTACCCCAGGCGCTACCGCCGGACGGTCGCCTGCGGGACCGGAAGGTCGGCAGCTGGCCGGAGTGATCGTGCCCGGTTTCGGTGGTGATCTGGGGTGGGGCCGCGATCGCGGCTGCCGACCGCCGCAGCGAAGGGCCGTACGATGCGCACACCGCCGGATGAATCCACCCTCCACCCACCGATCGGTGCCGTCGCGGCCGGGCGAACCCGGGGGTTCGCCGCGCTGGTGCGGCGGTTCCCGCTGGTCAGCTTCTTCGTGCTGGCGTACGGGATCAGCTGGTTCTGCTGGCTGCCGTACCTGCTGTCCACCGACGGTCTCGGCCTCGAACCGGGCCTGACGCTACCGAGCCTGCTCGGCGACAGCCAGCTCGTCGGCGTGCTGCCCGGCGCGTACGCGGGGCCGCTCGGCTCGGCGCTGATCGTCACCGCGATCACCGGCGGCCGGGCCGGGCTGCGCCGGTGGCGCCGTCGCCTGCTGCGCTGGAAGGTCACCTGGTACTGGTACGCCATCGTGCTGCTCGGTGTGCCCGCGCTGCTGGTCGGCGGCAGCCTGACGCTGCCCGGCGTGCTCGGTGACACGCACCTGCCAGGGCTGGCGATCGTGGTCGCCTACCTGCCGATGCTGGTACTGCAGGTGCTGACCACCGGTGCCGCCGAGGAGCCGGGTTGGCGCGACTACGCGCTGCCGGTACTGCAGCGCCGGCGCGGCCCGGCGCTCGGCACGCTGATCCTCGGCGTGGTCTGGGCGTGCTGGCACCTGCCGCTGTTCTTCACCGCCTGGTCGCTCGCCGGCCGGGATCCGCACACCGGCCACTGGTGGGCGACGGTCGGCGCGTTCGTGCTGATGGCGGTCGCGTTGAGCGTCCTGATCACCTGGGTGTTCAACCACACTCGGCAGAGCCTGCCGATCGCGCTGGTCCTGCACGCCAGCAACAACGCGACCGCGAGCCTGATCCTGCCGACGATGTTCCCGCACCTGTCGCCGTCGTCGACGATCGTGGCCGGCGTCGTCGCGTACGGCGCGGTGGCGGTGTTGCTGCTCGCGGCGACCCGCGGCCGGCTCGGCTACCGCCCGGAGCAGGTCGAACAGACCGTGCCGCGGCAGGAACCTCAGCGGGCCGCGTCGTCCAGGTAGTGCAGCACGGCGGCGACCCGGCGATCGGTACGGTCGTCGGGCGCCAGGTCGAGCTTGGCGAAGATGTTGCGGATGTGCTTGTGCACGGCGCCGTCGCTGACCACGAGCTTCTCGGCGATGGCGGCGTTTCCGAGCCCCTCCGCCATCAGCGCGAGCACCTCCCGTTCCCGGCCGGTGAGCCGGTCCAGCGGGCCGTTCGCCCGGGTGCGCGCGAACATCTGGGTGATGACGTCCGGGTCGATCGCGGTACCACCGGCGGCGACCCGGTGCAGCGCGTCGAGGAACGTCTCGACCCGGCCGACCCGCTCCTTCAGCAGGTATCCCAGCCGGCTCGCGCCGGCCGCGAGCAGCTCGGTCGCGAACGCCTGCTCGACGTACCCGGACAGGACGAGGATCGCCAGCTCCGGCTGCCGGCCCCGCGCCGCCACGGCGGCCCGGATGCCCTCGTCGGTGTGCGTCGGCGGCATCCGGACGTCGACGATGGCCACGTCCGGCCGGTGCTCGTCGACCGCGGCGAGGAACGGGTCCGGCCCGTCCGCGGTGGCGACCACGTCGAGCGACTCGGCCCGCAGCAGCAGCGCCAGCCCCTCCCGCAGCAGCGGGTCGTCCTCGGCGATCACGATCCGCACGGCAGTTCCGCCTCCAACGTCGTCGGCCCGCCTCGCGGGCTGTCCACGGTCAGTACGCCGTCGTGCGCGGCGACGCGGCCGCGAATGCCGGCCAGGCCGGAGCCCGCCGTCTCGTCCACCCCGCCGGTACCGTCGTCGGTGACGCGGACGCGCAGCCGGTCGCCGGCGCGGCGGACCGAGACGGTCGCGTGGTGCGCGCCGCTGTGCCTGGCGACGTTGGTCAGCGCCTCCGCCACCACGAAGTAGGTGGTCGCCTCGATCGACGCGGCGCACCGGCCGGGCGCGTCGAACTCCAGCCGGCACGGTACCCGGCTGTCCGCGACCAGCGCGGCGAGCGCGCCGTCCAGGCCGCGGTCGGCGAGCACCGGTGGCAGGATGCCGCGGACCACGCCGCGCAGCTCGGCCAGCGCCGATTCGGCGGCGGCCTGCGCGCGCTCCAGTACCTCGTCGGCGGTGGCCGGGTCGCGGGACAGCGCCCGCCGGGCCGCGCCGAGCAGTACGGTCACGCCGACCAGGCGGTTCTGCGTACCGTCGTGCAGGGCGCGCTCGATCCGGCGCAGCTCGGCGGAGTGCGCGTCCAGCGCGGCGGCCCGGGTCGCGGTCAGTTCGGCGATCCGCAGCGACAGGTCGACGTCGCGGTGCGGTCGCAGCAGCGACCGGCCCGGCGCGGACTGCAGCCGGGCCAGCGGCGGGCCGAACACCAGCCAGGCCACCAGCCAGCCGAGGCCCACCGCGGCGGCGGCGAACGCGGTCGGCCAGGACGTCACGGTGACCAGCACGCTGAGGCCGGTGGACGCCATCCCGGGCGGCGCCAGCGGCCACCACAGCGGTACCGACAGGTCGCGGACGGTCAGCACCGGCAGCAGCAGGCCGATGAGCCCGAGCGGGACGCCGACCAGCGCGTGCGCCGGCAGCCAGGCCAGATCGCGCCGGGTGGCCGGATCGGCCAGGGTGGCGCGGATCCCGGTCGGCGCATCCTGGTACGGGCTGGCGAGCGGCGCCGTGCCGGGACAGCCGCCGCCGCTCCCGCTCGGCCAGCGCGCGCACCAGCCGCAACACCGGGACCGCCAGTGGCAGCCCGACGCCGACCAGGCAACTGACCGCGGTCGCCGCGACCACGACGCACAGCGCCGCCGCGAGCAGCGCCGTACCCAGCCCGCCGACCAGCACGCGCACGCTGCGGCCGGCGCGCCCGGCCAGCGCCGAGGCGACGCCGCGCACCGCGAACCGCGCCGCCATCACCGCACCGCAGCGGTCGAACGAGCCGTCACGCCGGGACACGGTACCGTCCCGCCGCCCGATGCGGCCCCGCCGCCCGGACGGGCGCCGCTGTTCGGTCCACTGTGGAGGATCAGCTCCAGGCCGTGCCGCCGGCGTAGTCGGTGGCCACCGCGGTGTCGATGCCGTCGATCAGCCCGCTGTTGGTGGAGATGACGCCGAGCTCCCGGTTGTGGTTCCAGGACGCGTCGGAGAAGTTCTGCGAGCCGACATCGACGACCTGGGCGGCGGTGCCCCTGTCGGCCACGATCACCTTCGCGTGGATGTACCGGGACGCGGTGTACGCGTAGGTGTGCACGTGCGCGCCCGCCGCGGTCAACGTGTCGAACTCGGTGGCGTAGTCGTTGGCGTCGTTGGTCATGGTGATCTCCACGGTCACCCCGCGCTTCGCCGCGGCCGCGAGCGCGTCGGTCACCTCCGGGTACGCCATCTCCTCGTTCTCCACCGACAGCGAGGTGGTGGCGTTGGCGATGATCGGCAGGATCTGCTGCTCCGAGTCGGTCGGCGACCAGACCAGGTTGTCGCCGTCGGTCGGGGTGAACGCGGTGTCGGTGAAGTCGGCGGCGAACGTCTTCTCGATCGCCCGCACGTCGTACGAGTTGTTCTCGATCACCGCGAAGTCCCGGCTGGTCGCGTAGTACTGGCTGGTCAGGTTGCCGCTCATGATCGCGCTGGTGGCGCCGTCCACGGTGATCGTCTTCTGGTGCGTGGCCTCGTAGGTCGTCCATGCCCAGTGCACCTGGACGCCGTGCTGCCGGAGGTAGTCGTACGCGGTGGTGTTGTGCGACTTCTCGCGGTTCTGGTCGAGGATCACCCGGACCGTCACGCCGCGCGCCGCCGCGTCGGCCAGGTGCTGCTCGGCGGTGGTGTCGGTCAGCTCGTACATGGTCATGTCGAGGGTCGTCGTCGCCGAGTCGATCAGGTCGTAGATCGGTGCCAGCCCGTCGTCCGGCTCGGTGACCAGCTGGTACGTGCTGTCCGGTCGCATGATGCCGGCCGGTGTGCCGGTGCGTGCCGCGGACGCCGGGGCGGCCACCACCGCCGCCGCGAGCGTGCCGGCCAGCGCGACAGCCAGTACGCGTGCCTGGTTGCGCATCTCGAACCTCCTGCCGTCGGGAGTCCAACCCGCCAACCAAGCACGTGTCGATGTTGTCGTGCTATGCCCGAATAGCAAACCTTCGGCAAGAACTTCGCGAATCGGCACCAACGCGACCGTCGCGGTGTCGTGCCCGTACCGGCGTGCGCGCGGCCGGTAGCGTCAGGCGCCATGGGAACCGAGCTCGCGCTCCGCCGGATCGGGCGCGCCTGGCACGGCGTGCTCGCGGTACTGATCGGCGCCGCGCTCGTCGCGCAGGTCGTCCTCGTCTGTACCGGCGGGGACGGCGACACCGACGTGTCGGTCGCGGCCCGGCTGGTCCGCACGTTCAGCTTCTTCACCATCCAGAGCAACATCCTGGTGCTCGCCGACTGCGTCGTCCGGGCGGTACGGCCGGCCGCCGACGGTCGGCTGCGCCGGGTGCTGCGGCTCGACGCGCTGCTCGGCATCACCGTCACCGGCCTGGTGTTCGCGCTGGTCCTCGCCGGCGACAGCCACCCGACCGGGCTCGCCTGGTGGCTCAACCTGATGTTCCACTACGCGGCGCCGCCGATCGCGGTGGTGGGCTGGCTGCTGTTCGGCCCGCGCCACCGGATCGACCTCGCCTCGCTCGGGTGCGCGCTGATCTGGCCGCTGCTGTGGATCGGCTACACGCTCGCGCACGGCGCGGCGAGCGGCTGGTACCCGTACCCGTTCCTGAACGTCACCGAGCTGGGCTACGCCGTGGCGCTGCGCAACCTGGCGCTCGTGGTCGTGCTCGGGCTCGTGCTGCTCGCCGCCTTCGCCGGCCTGGACCGGCTGCTCGCCCGCAGCCGGTGGACCGGCGGCACCGCCACGGCGACCCCCGGCCCGGCCGTACCTGAACCGCGCGTCGCCGGCGACTGACCCGCTCGCTCGTCACGCCAGAGCCGGGCCGCCGGCGACCGACGCGCTCGCTCGTCACGCCAGAGCCGCGCGCCGTCGGCGACCGACGCGCTCGCCGGTCGCGCCTGGACTGCGGGCCGCCGACGGTGGCGAGAGGTCACGGCGCTCGGAGCACAGCGTGGCCGGGTGCCGGCCGCTACTCGCCGGTGGTGCCGTCGATCGCCTCGCGCAGCAGGTCGGCGTGGCCGACGTGGCGCGCGTACTCCTCCACCAGGTGCGCGAGCACGAACCGGACGCTCGCCGGCCCGAACTCGTCGTTGTCGACGATCCGGTCCAGGTCGGCCTCGCCGAGCCGCTGGAACACGGCCCGCGACTCGGCGCAGGCGGCGAGATAGTCTGCGTACACCTCGCTCGCGGAGGTCGGGTCGGCCTCGTCGTACCACTCCTTGCCCTGCTCGGTCCGGTACGTGCGGTACGGGTGGAACGTCGGCGACGTGCCGCCGATCCGGACCCCGAACCAGTACCGCTCGGCGCCCTGCAGGTGGCGCAGCAGCCCGAGCAGGCTCAGCCCCGAGGCCAGCGGCCGCCGTCGCAACTCGGCATCGGTCAGCCCGCTGCACTTCCAGCCCAGCGTCGCCCGGTGGAAGTCGAGCATCCCGCCGATCACCGTCAGCCACGACCCGGTCAGTACCGGCTCGGGCCGCGACACCGCGCCGATCACCGCCTCGTCCACACCGTCTCCCTTCGTCCGCGGTCGGCGCCGCCCCGTGCCGGCACCGACCGTCGCCAGTACCGACGTCGCCGCCGCCCCGAACTCATCGGTACGCCCCGGACGCGACCGGGCCCGCCGAGCCGCCGTCGCGGGCGGCGCGCGTGCCGGCCGCTCGGGGACCGGCCGAAACCGGTCCGGTGGTGCTGTCGCTCGGGCATCGGTCCAGCGGGCCGGCACCGATGAGTCCGGGCCGGTGACGCCGTCGGTACCGGTATGACGACGACACGCGTACTGCCCACCGACGGCGCCAAGATCACCTACGACGTGCACGGACCGCTGCCGACGGCCGACGGCAGGCCGCCGCTGGTGATGATCGGGCAACCGATGGACGCGTCCGGGTTCGCCGCGCTGGTGGCGCAGTTCCCGGACCGCACCGTGGTCACCTACGATCCGCGCGGCCTCGGCCGCAGCAGCCGCTCCGACGGGCGGGTCGACCAGACCCCGCAGACCCAGGCGGCCGACGTGCACGCGCTGATCGGGGCGCTCGACGCCGGGCCGGTCGAGCTGTTCGCCAGCAGCGGCGGCGCGGTGACCGCGCTGGCCCTGGTCGCCGGGTACCCGACCGACGTGACCACGCTGGTGGCGCACGAGCCGCCGATGATCCCGGTACTGCCGGACGCGGCCGCCGCGTCCCGCGCGCGGGAGAGCTTCCTCGCCGCGTACCGGGCGAACGGGTGGGGCGCCGGGATGGCCGCGTTCCTCGCGATGACCTCGTGGCAGGGCGAGTTCACCGACGAGTACCTCGCCCGGCCGGCACCGGACCCGGCCGCGTACGGCCTGCCCGCCGAGGACGACGGCAGCCGCGACGACCCGCTGCTGTCCGACCGGTCGCTGGCGATCAGCGACTACCGACCGGACGTCGCGGCGCTGACCGCGGCACCGACCCGGGTGGTCATCGCCGTCGGCGAGGAGTCCGCCGGCACCTTCACCGCCCGTACCGCGGCGGCGACCGCCGCGCTGCTCGGCCAGGAGGCGACGGTCTTCCCCAGCCACCACGGCGGGTTCGTCGGCGGCGAGTTCGGCTACGCCGGCCAGCCCGAGGCGTTCGCCCGCCGCCTCCGCGAGGTCCTCGCCACCGCCTGACCGGCCAGAGGTTCGGACCGGACCGGGGCGGGCCCCGGTCCGGTCCGAACCCCTGGCCCGCGGGAAGCTGGCGCGCAGTTCTGGTGCCGTTCCCGGTTTCCGGGCCAGACGTGCCGGTGCCGGTACCGGTCACGGCGGGCGGGTGTCGGGTCGGCTGAGGTAGGTACGGAGGGTGGCCACCGTCTCGGCGAACTCGTCGGCGGGGACCGGGATGGCGTTGCTCCGCGGCCGGAAGAGGCGCCAACCGTCGTCGCGTTGGATCGGCGTCTCGACGACGCGACCGCGGGTCGGCACGATCCAGATGGTGTAGCGGGCCGGCGGGCCGAACCGCTCGTCGGCCCGCGCGACCTCGACCTGGTCGATCTCGTCCCAGCGCAGCGTGCGTCGCCACAGCTCGGATCGCACCCGCAGCCCGGTGCCGCTGGCGTACAGGCCGGTCCGCATGATGCCCCAGAGCACGGCGAACCACGCGGTCAGGAACGAGTACGCCACGACCGGGCCGAGCACCCGCATCGCCGGCCTGGCGGTGGGGTGCGACAGCGAGTCGACGATGCCGTCGGTGATCACGGCGGTGAACACCACCCCGAAGAGCAGCATCGGGACACCGGCGAAGTACCGGAGGTTGCTGCGCGGGGCCACTCGCACCCAGGTCGACATGGCTTCCAGGGTGGCCGACCGGTGGTGGCGCCGGATCGTCCGTACGGCCAGGATGCGGGGCGGGATCCGGTGCTACGGCAGGGATCCGGTGAGGTAGCGGGTGTCACCCATCCGCGCCTCGTCGTCCCCCAGGGAGTCGAATCCGTTGGCGGCGAACAGTTCCCGGATCGTCGTCGTCCGCAGGGTCCAGCCGCGGTCGGCCAGGTACGGGGCGGCCTCGTTGCGGTCGCCGTAGTAGCGCAGCCGCGCCATGTCGGAGTCGAAACCCTCCGCGCGCCACCGTTGCGCGATGCGGTCCAGGTGCTGCCGCGTGCGGCCGTCGTCGCCCGGCTTCGGGTTCGGCCGGCTCTCGGTGGCGAGCCGGCTGCCCGGGGCGCTGAGTCCGGTGACGGTGTCGAGCAGCCGGTCCTGGGCCTCCGCCGGCAGGTAGCCGAGCAGCCCCTCGGCCGCCCACGCGGTCGGCCGGGACGGATCGAATCCGTTGGCGCGCAACGAGGTCGGCCAATCCTCGCGCAGATCGGCGCCGACCGGGCGCCGCTCGGCGACGGGCATGGCGCCGAGCCCGCCCAAGGTACGGGTCTTGAATTCGAGCACGTCCGGCTGGTCGACCTCGTAGAGCACGGTGCCGGCCGGCCAGGACAGCCGGTACGCGCGGGAATCCAGCCCGGCGGCGAGGATCACCACCTGTCGGATGCCCGCAGCCGCCGCGGCGAGAAAGTACTCGTCGTAGAACCTGGTCCGTACCACGGCGATGTCGAGCCAGAGCTGCTCGACCGCGCCGTCCGGCCCGGAACCGCCGTCCGCCGCCACCTCGCCGCGCGCCAACCGGGTCAGCACGTCGACGCCGACCGCCCGTACCAGCGGTTCGGCGAACGGGTCGTCGAGCCGGTCGGGGTCGGTACGGGTCACCAGCGCCCGGACCGCCGCCGACATCGTCGGGGTCGCGCCGACGCTCGACGCGAGGTCCCAGCCGTCCGCGTCGTGCCTGCCGGAGTCCATGGTCGCCCCTCCTCGGTGTTACGTGGTCCCGCCGGTACGTCGCGCCGGTGCCGATCGGTGATCGACGGGTTGGCGACCCCGCCGAGCCGCCGAGCCGCCGAGCCGCCGAGCCGCTGAGCCGCTGAGCCGCTGAGCCGCTGAGCCGCCGTGCCGCCGTGGGTGGGTCAGATCGTGCCGCCGCCGCTGGTGTCGGTGCTGGTGGAAGCGGGTGTCGGGCGCAGGCCGCGGCAGATCACGGCGATGATCCGGTCCGGGTCCGGCCCGTCGTAGGCGAGGCAACCGGCGGTCAGCGCCTTGAGATCGGGGAAGGTGATGCCGGGCTCGACCGCGCCGGCGGCCTGGGCCTCGGCCAGCATGGTGCGCAGCCGGTCGGAGACGTTGCAGTCGGCGTCCGACGCGGCCGAGTCGAGGTCGATTCCGCTGCCGGCCAGCGCTTCGGCCAGGCCGCGGTGCGCCGCTCCCTCCTGGATCAGCCGGGTGAAGAACGCGAAGAACGCGGTACCGGCGTCGTGCTCGGCAACCAGCGTGTCCGCGTACCCGCTGAGCTGGCCCATCCGGTCGAGCAGCACGGCGGCGTAGAGCGACTCCTTGGTCGGGAAGTGCCGGCTCACGGTGCCGGTGCCGACGCCGGCGCGCCGGGCGATCTCGTGCACCGGCACGGACAGCCCCTCGGCGGCGAAGACCTCCGCCGCGGTGTGCAGTACCCGGTCGCGGTTGCGCTGGGCGTCGGCCCGCAACGGCCGGTGCGCTCGGGTCACCACGGCTCCTCTCCCTCGCCGGTTGACAAGCGGGACAGCCGTCCCGGATAGTTGAAGCGGGATGGCCGTCCCGATTATGGCAGACCCGGCAGGCAGCCACCGCCCGGCGCCCCCGGGCACGTCGAGAGGGAGAGCACAGTGGCTCAACGTTGGACCGAGCGCGACGTCCCCGACCAGGCCGGCCGTACCGTGGTCGTCACCGGGGCGAACTCCGGCCTCGGGTTCGAGACCGCACGGGTGTTCGCCCGCCACCACGCCCAGGTCGTCCTGGCCTGCCGAAATCCGCGGAAGGCGGACGAGGCGGGCCGTCGCATCCGGGCGGAGATCCCGGCCGCGACGCTGCGGACCCTGGAACTGGACCTGGCCTCGCAGGCGTCGGTACGCCGGGCCGCCGAGCAGGTCCGACGCGACCACCCGCGGGTGGACCTGCTGATCAACAACGCCGGCGCGCTGATCCGCCGGTACGAGCGGACCGAGGACGGGTTCGAGCGGACCCTGGCCACCAACCATCTCGGCCCGTTCGCGTTCACCGGCCTGATCCTGGAACGGCTGCTGGCGACCCCCGGCTCCCGGGTCGTGACGATCAGCAGCGTGGGGCACCGGCGCGGCGTGCTGAACTTCGACGACCCGCACTTCGCCGCCGGCTACCGGCGCAACCAGGCCTACTTCCAGTCGAAGCTGGCCAACCTGCTGTTCGGCTACGAACTCCAGCGGCGTCTCGCGGCCGCCGGCGCATCGACGCTCTCGATCGCCGCGCATCCGGGCAACGCCCGTACCGCGTTCGGCTCCGATCAGCTGCCGATCCGGATCTTCACCCGCCCGGTACTGCTACCGCTCACCTGGTGGCTGTTGCAGGACCCGGCCACGGCCGCGCTGGCCGGCATCCGCGCCGCCGTCGACCCGGACGCGCCCGGCGGCCGGTACTACGGCCCGGACGGTCGCAACGAGTGGACCGGGCATCCGGTCGAGGTGCGGTCGATCCCGCGGTCGTACGACCGGGACGCCCAGCGGCAGCTGTGGGAACTGTCCGAACGGCTGACCGGCGTAGGGTATCCGCTCGCCGCGACCGTCTCGCCCGGTTCGGGCGCCACCGGACCGGCGTCCCGGGACCGGTCGGCTTCCTGACCCCGGGGCGTGCAGCCCGGGCGACCCCGGTGGCAGTTCCCGGGCGCCACCACCAGCACGAGGAACACCGACCCCTGGACCGGATCCATCGTCACGGGGACGCCGAGGCCGACGCTGCTGCGGCTGGGCGCGGCGGTGGCCACCACCCGGTTGACGACGTTGGCCGCGTCGAGGTCGCGGCACCTGGCCCGGACCACCGTCACCTGCGGCCCGGGCAGCGAGCCGTCCCGGTACGAGCCGTCCTTCCCGCGTTCCGGCGACGGTCAGTACCCCGGGGATGGCGGCCGGCGAACCCGGCGCCGAGTAGTGGCTCGTGTTGCCCGCCGCGGCGACGACCACCACGTCGGGACGGGTGACCGCTGGCGTCGGTGCAGGCACCCGGTCGTCGCGCGGACGATCCGGGGTGGGGCGGTGAGCGGCTGCACCGCCCGGTTCGTGTTGTGCCCCCGGCAGGATTCGAACCTGCGACACCCGCTTTAGGAGAGCGGTGCTCTATCCCCTGAGCTACGAGGGCAACGACCGGCGTTTTCCCTGGTGAGCCGGCCTTTGGCTGGGTCCTACGCCACATCGGAAGCTCCTGGCTTCTCGCCACGTGCCCCTTCCGTGCCCCTCGGACCCGAGCCGAGCTTACCGGCCGGGGTGCCGGTGCCTCCATCGACATCCTCGGCCGAGCTGTCCGACGAGGGTCGAGCAGCCTCGGCAAGCTTACCGATCCGGTCGGCTACCTCACGGTCTCGCCGCTGGGTCGCATGCAGGTAGATCAACGCGGCCCGACTGGTGGAATGGCCCATCCGCTGCATCAGCTCCGCCAGGTTGGCCCCCGCCTCCGCCGCAAGTGTGCTTCCGGTGTGGCGGAGATCGTGAAAATGGATCTCGGGAACGCCGACTTCCACGCGAGCTTTGGCCCAGAGTCGGTGGAAGTTGTTGCGCTTCGGACGTCCACCGCGCGGACCGATGAACAGCAACGCGTCTTGCTCCTCGCCGACGAACTCCGTCAAGTGCTCCTCAATTTCGCCTGCCAAGAACTCGGGAAAGGTCAATGTGCGGAAGCCCTTCAAGGTCTTGGGGTCACCGTCCTGGATCGGTCCTTTGTCACCCTGAATCCCGTTCCGCGCGACGCGCAGCGTGCGGGTTTCGAGGTTCACCCGCTCCCGCCGGAGCCCAACCAGTTCACCCCAGCGCAGAGTGACGAACGTGGACAGAAGAACCATGAGCCGGTACCGCTTCGGCAGAGCGTCAGCGAGTGCGAAGACCTGATCGAGCGTGATCACCTCGCGCTCTGGAGTCTCGACCGTTCCCGCGCCTTTGATGTTGCAGGGGTTCCGTTTGATCATGTGGTCTTCGTTGACCGCAGTGTTCAGAGCGGCCCGCAGCAGCCGGTACGCACCAGCCCGACGCTGCTCGCCAACGCCAGCCTCCCGCATCCGCCGCAGCCAACTCCTGACGCGGGCTGACGTCAGCTCGTTGACATCGACGTCAGCCAGGTACGGCGTGATCTGGTTGCGCAGGTACGCGCCGTAGTTCTCGCGTGTGCGCAGCCGGATATCCCGGTCCGCAATCCATGTCTCGACGTAGTCCACGACCGGGACGCATCCAGAGTCCGGGTCGATCCAGTCGCCATGGTTAATCTCGTGTTCCTTGTCGGTCAGCCACTTTTCTGCAGCCTTCCGAGTCTCGAACGTCTTCGGTGCGGTCCGCAGCAGACCATCCGGGCCGGGGTAACGAGCCTGCCACCGACCGGACGGCAACTGACGGACCCGACCGAAGTGCCGCCGTCGTCGTGCCATCACACCACCCTCCTCAGACCACGCCCAACCGGCTCCACACGGCCAGCCGCAATGAACTGCTCCAGGTCGTCCTCCCCGATGCGGACAGCACGGCCAAACTTGAAGTACGCGATGCGCCGCTCCTCAATGAGCCGACGGACAAAGCGCTCCGTCTTGTTGAGGCGTTCCGCCGCCTGTTGCACGTCCAGAAATCGTTGCTTGGTAACGGTCATTCACCACACTCCTCAATAGACAGTCCTCACAGGACAAACGCCGTTGACACGCACGTGTCAGCCTCCGTTGTGCATCTCGTGGATGAGGTCTTCACGTCCGGCGTGTTGGCGGGAGCGGGCGAGGGCGGCGGAGGTGTTGGCGAGTTTGGCGTCGCCGAGGGTGTGCCAGCCGGTGCCGACGTAGGTCAGGTTGCCGACGATGAGGGTGGTTTCGCCGTCGGTGTTGGTGGCGGGTTCGGTGTCGACGGTGCGGCGCCAGATGACGCGCTTGTTGCGCAGGATGCGGAAGGTGACGGAGTAGCCGCGGGATTGGGTGAGGGGGTGGCCGCCGCTTCCGAGCATGTGTGCCCAGCGGCGTAGCTTGCGCCATTCGGGGACGCGGCCGAGCCACCATGCGGCCCAGACGAGGCGTTCGGTGTGGGTGCCTTCGTCGTTGGCGTAGAGGTCGATGGTGTCGGAGTTGAGTCGGCGGGAGACGTGCCCGGTTGCCTCGGTGGATTTGGTGAGGTACTTGGCGAGGTAGCCGGCGACGAGCCGGTCGGTGATTTCGGCGTCGCCGCGGAGCTGGATGGGCCGGATGTCGAGTTGTTTGCCCCAGCCGATGCGCCAGCCGTCGGGCTGGTCGGGGTGCGCTTCGGTGGTGAAGGAGGTTCCGGCGACCGCGTAGGTGATGGCGTCGGTGAGGTCGATGACGTCGAGTTCGGCGGGCGGGTCGATGGTGTCGCCGGTGTCGGGGTCGATGCCGTCGAGGCGGAACACGGCGTGGTAGTGGATCACGCCGCGGGCTTGGTATTCGGCGACCTTGCAGCAGTTCGGCTTCACAGCGATCGTACCGAGACGCCGGGTGAGGCGGTCGAAGTAGCGGCGCAGCGCGACGCCGATGGTGCGGCGCCACAGTTCCCCGGCGGTGTGGTTCCACACGACCTGGCCGTCGTGGTCGTAGCAGTCCAGGCACAGGGGTGTGCCGTTGATGTGCTCGCCCTTGGCGTGGATGCGAGAGCATCGCAGGTCGACGCCGTGGGGGCACAGGTCAGGGGTGCGGCGGGGCCGGCAGGGTGCGGGTTGCCCGGTGGCGGTGTGTCGGGGGCCGTGGACCAGGCCGAAGGAGGGGGCGGTGAAGGTGACGAACACGGCCGGCCGGTGTGACACGTGCGTGTCGATGCCGTTGCCGCCGATGACACCGGCGCGGATGAGTTGGAACGCGTCGCGGCGGTAGATCTCGGCGCAGTGTGGGCAGACTGTTTCGCGCCGGTTGCCGCAGGACTTGTAGATCACCCCGTCGGGCATGTCCTGCGTCGAGGTGGTGCCCAGCAGCGCGCCGGTGGCGGCGTCGATGCGGTCGATGGAGCCGGCGAGTCGGATCGGGTTGGAGCAGCCGGCGGCGGAGCGGACGTGGGCGAGCCAGTCGAACACGTCGGAGGACGCGGCCCGTTCGATGGCGGTACGGGTCGCGGAGCCGCGCGAGCCGGCACCGAGGGCATCGTCCAGGGAGCGGGAGACAGTGAACGCGTGGGTCAGCTCGGCGGATACACCCGTACCCGGGGCCACCGTGGCGGCTCCGGGTGCGAGTGTGCCTGTCGAGGCAACCATCAGGCGACAGCACCACCGATCATCCGGCGGGTGCGGTGGGTGTTCTTGCTGTCGCGGGTTTCGCGGGGCGCCTTCTTGTGGGGGCGCTCGCCGCTGTAGACGGTGACCGGGATGGTCCAGATCCGGTCGGCGCCGCAGATGCGCAGCAACCCGTATGCCTGGTCATCGGGCAGGCAGCCCAGGTGCGCCCCACGACGGGCGAGGGCCAGGGCGAGCGGTTCCCGGCAGATCCGGCACGGCAGCATCGAGTTGCCGACCGGGGCAGCCTCGCCGGGGGTGTAGTCAGCCGGGGGCCGGGCGTCGACCAGGGCGACGGTTCCGTCGTCGCGGACGAGGTGTTCGCGTCCGTCGATGAAGATGGTGTCGTTCACTGCGACACCTCCGCCGGGGTGTGCCCGTTGACGCGGGCGGGCGGTTGGAAGGTCCACGGCGCCAGCTGTGGCACCGTCGCCGGTTCCGGCTCGACCCGGGTGTCGGTGGTGGAAGGGACCGGCTCAGTGGCAACAGTTTCCGGCTGCTCCAGTGAGTCCGGAACGTTGTCCATTTCGGTTGCCGGCTCAGTGTCGTTGGCCGCGTTGACGGCGCGGGTGGCGTGGCCGGTGGCCAGGAGTGCGCCGGTGGCCATGATCATGAGGCCGTCGACGGCCAGGGGGCCGATGGTGACGGTCAGGGTGTCTTCGCTGTAGTGGTCGAGTAGTCCGGACAGGTGCCGGTACGAGACGACGGCGGCGACCAGGGCGACAGGCAGCAGCCCGCCGAACCGCAGCATGGTCCAGCCTTTGCCAGCCGGCCACGGTATGCGGGTCAGGATCTCCACCGCGACGAACAACGCGATGGGCCAGAAGACGGAGCCGATGACGGCGCCGGTGTCGGGCGACCAGGAGGCGGCGGCCGCGTGGATGGGTGGGATGTAGGAGTGGGCGATGTTGGCCGCCACAGACACGGCGCCGCCCAACAGGGCTCCGATGTAGGCCCAGCCACGGCCGGGCGTGTTCGAGGTTGTCATGTCAGACTCCCGCGCAGTCGAGGCATTCGCCGAATCGGCGAGGGATGTAGTAGCCCTTCACCTGCCCGCAGGTTCGGCAGGTGCGGCGGGCCAGCAGTGCCAGGCCGACCGCGACGAGCTGTCGCGGGGTGGCGGTGCGCTTCTCTTTGGCGAGATCGTCGCGGTACAGATAGGCGACGCGCTGTTGCTTGCGGTGGCGCCAGAGGATCTGTGCGGCGATCGGCTGTCCACCGGGCCGAAGTCCCTTGGCCCGCAACTGTCGTACGGTCGAGTAGCCCGCCGGGGCCATCAGCCACGGGTAGGTCGGCATGCTGTAGTGGACGCCGTCAGGGTCGTAGAACTCGATGTACATGTGCAGCCGTTCCCGGCAGTCATCGAGCACGGCGCTACGGGCACCCATCACCGGTCACCCCGTTTCGCGGCACGAGCGGCGTTGGCCCGGGCCAGCGCGTCGAGCTGTGCCGGGGTGGCCTGCCGCTTGGTCTTCGCGGCATCAAGGCGGTAGAGGTTGGCGAACCGGCGGCCGTGCCGCCAGGTCAGACGAGCGGCGATCGGCTGCCCACCGGGACGAAGCCCAGAAGCGGCGAGCTGCCGCAAGGTGGCGAGCCCGTTCGGGACGGTGCCCCACGGGAACGTGGGCATCCCGTCATGGGCGGCGCCGGTCGGGTCCGGCGTAAGGGTCGGGTCCGGTTGCCCGTCGGGCATGAAGGCGTGCCCGCACACGTCGCACCGGATCAGCCCGGCTTCCGCGATGGTCGGAGCTACTTTGATCTTTCGCGGGCACAGGCATTCGAGCGGGATGGGGTTGTTGGAATTGTCCCGCTTCTTCTTCGGCTTGGCCTCGATCGGGTGCCGAAACAGCGTGATCGCGCCATCGAGCGCGGCGATGGTGGACTGATACCGGCCGGTCGTCAGGTCGGTGATGGTTGTGCGGAAGCCGATCTTGTCGTCGGGTTCGACCGCGAGACCCAGCTCGGTCGCGAGCTGTGCGAAGTGCTTGTTGTGCCAGCGGCCCTGACGCGAGGTGTCCTTCACCTGACGCGCGTCGGCCAGAGCGTGTGCTGCCTCGTGCAGCAGCGTGCCGAGGACTTCGGCGGCGGTGCGGGACAGTCCCTCGCCGGCGACCAGGACCTCAGCGAACTCGGCGTCGCTGTGGCGGTGCCGCCAGCGCAGCGATCCGTAGTGCCCGTGCTCGGCCGGGCGTCCGGTCCCGGTGCCGGGGCCGATGATGACCACCGCGTGGTCGATGTCGGGGTGCTGTGCCCGGATCGCTGCCCAGGCGTCTTCCAGCACCGCCGCCAGACGCGAAATCGCGTACGCGCCGACGGCAGGGTCGGTTGACACGTGCGTGTCAACAGCGGTCGTGCCCTCGCCAGCGACGAGGGACAGGGCAGGGGTAGCCTTCATGGCAACCACTCCTTGAACAGGGGAAACGGTTCACCCGGGGCCGGTCGGTCTTTGGCGAGAGAGGCCGGCCCTCGGGCGTTTCTTCACTTGCAGATGCACTCCAACTCGCCGCAGTCGCCGCAGCGACCGCACTCGGGGCAGTAGTTCGACCCGGTGCAGGATTCGCAGTTGCACCACGGGTCATCGGCGTTTTCGCCTTCGCAGTCCCAGTTGCCGCCGCCGTCGTGGCAGCCTTCGCAGGACGGTGGCGTGACTCGCCATACCGGGCCAGATGGGTTGCGCTGTCCGCTGGACAGCTCGGGATCGGGCGCGGCGCTCACCGACTCGAACGCCGTCTTGAGCAGGTCGGGACGGATCTCGTTCACGCTGCCTCCTTGATCGAGACGACCTCGGCGATCTGCGCCGGGTCGGGAATGGTGTCGGTGCGGCGGGTCCAAGCCGCGTAGTCCACGACGGCTTCGATCTGCCCGTCAGACATCCACGGCGTCTTCATCAGCACCGGGACACCGCCCTCGGCAAGCAGGTAGCCCACGCCGGACTGTTCGGGGGCGATGGCGGAGGCGTCGAAACCCTGCGACGCCCAGCCCCGACCAAGCACCAGATCGGAGGAATCCGCGGTGGTGCACCGGCCCGCGTGCCGGTAGCCGAAGATGTCCCGCAGCGACGCGGGGATGATGTCCACCCCGGAGGGCCGCTGGGTTGCGGCAACCACGATCACGCCGCAAGCACGGCCCCGCGCGACCAGATCACGCAGCAGAGTCGAGAACTCTTCCTGATCCTGTTTGGCCCCGACCGTGGCGGAGAAGTACGCCAGTTCGTCGACCACGGCGACGATCACCGACAGATGGTCGGAGGCGACGATCTTGCGGCGGCCTTGGGCGCGCAGCCAGGCGTAGCGGTTGTCCAGCACCCGCTGCAGCCGCTTCAGGGTGACGATGGCGTCGGCCAGGTCGGGGCCGACGAACTTGTCGGCCACGTCTTCGTACTGGCCCAGCTCCACCCACTTGCCGTCGAACAGCACCAGGCGTGCATCCGCGCAGAGGGCGGCGTGGCAGCAGATCGCGTTGATCAGGGTCGACTTCCCGGAACCGGGTTCCCCGCCGGAGAGCAGGTTTTTGTAGATGAGCCGGACATACACCGGCCGGCCGTACTCGTCACGGCCCAGATAGATCGGGTCGAACATTGACAGTCCACAGCCGACCGGGACACTGCGCCCGGCCACGGTGACAGCGCCCATGACACACTCCTCCTTCAGGAGCCACACAATGGTTGGTAGGGAAGGGATGCGGACCGTTGCGGCAGTCCGCACCCCGGACGATCCGGCGAGGGATCAGATGTAGTCGGTGACGTCCTCACCGGAGGCCGACATCACCACCGACGGGTCGGTGTTCTTCGGTGTCGGCTTGTAGATGGCCGTGTTCGCCGGCTGTTTCTTCGCCGGCTTGGCCTGCTCGGGGACCTTCACGTCGTCTTCGGCGACGTCGTCCAGGTCCAGAGCCGTGATCGGGTCCGCAGCGGGCTTGTCGCGTCCGGGAGCCCCGGACACCTCCACCAACGGGGAATCGACCACTGCGTTCAGGGTGTCGCGGCGTTTGATCTGGAACTCCAGCAGCGCCGCGTACTTGGTCGAGGCGGACTCGACGGTGACGTTCTTCGCCCAGCACGACACCGCAAGCTGATCCGTCCGGTTCTGTAGCTCGCCCAGGGAGAGGCCGGGGCGAAGCCACACCACGACGCGTTCCCCGACCGGGGTCGGCGTGGCGTGCAGGATGAACGGCAGGGTGCCCTCGCGGTTCCCGCGAATGTAGGCAGCAAACGACATCCGCAGCCGATGCCGCGAGATCACGCACCAGCACCACGCCACGGTGCGATGCCGCACAGCCGGCGGCAGCATCAGACCGGCGATCACCGCCAGCAGGATGCCGATCACCAGCGGACCGGCGATCACGTGATACAGGCTGGACATGCCAACCAGCACGAGACCGACGGCGGCGATCTCCACCCACCAGTGGACGATGATCCGTACCACCGGCCACACCAGCACCACCACAAACACGATGCTGGCCACCGGCGCGGCGAGGAACGCGCCCGCCAGCACGGCGAGGATCGGGTTGATGTGACTCGACAGCACCAGCGCCGCCAGCGCCCAGGCCACCAGGGCCGTGACCACGAACGCGGTCTTCGCCCGGCGCATGGACGACCGCTGAACGTTGGAATCGATGATGTTGACGTCGGTACTTCCCCGACGACCACCGAACAACCTAGACTTGGGCATGACTTGCCCACCCCTTCCAAGGGTCAGGTGAGTTGCACATGGGCCGGCGGAGTTCGAATCAGCACCGGCCCACGTGTGTGGGATCGGGTGGAGCCAGCCGCTAACTGGCTCCCCCGGCCTTAACCGGCCAACTGGTAGGTGGCCAGAGCCGCGCGATACGCATCGCCGGCTCGCTTCGCAGCCGTCTGGGCCGCCTTGAACTGCCGGTACGCCTCGTCCCACACATCCGCGTGAGGCTTGTAGGCGTCCAACGCCTTCTGATAGGCGTCCCGAGCCACCACGAACGCGGGGTCATTCCAGACCCGCTCCATGGCGTCAAACAGTCGCGTGGACTCCGCTTCGAGCTCTTCCCATCGCGACCGCATCAGGCTGATGTGCTGTTCACTGAACATGTGCGCCTCCCGCACATAGCTGCGTCTGAACCTGAAGTGCTTTGCTGTCCAGTACGGAAGGTGCTAGGCGGCGTTCTTCGGGGCCGGGAGCTTCTTCAGCTCCACCGCGCGGTACGCGACACCGTGCTTGCCGTTGGTGTTCCACGGCAGAGCCTCCAGCTCCACCGGGGTGACCGGCTGACCAACCGTGACGTCCGGCTTCTCACCTGCGGTCGTCACGTTGATCACCTCGGCACCCGTCGAGTCCAGAACGATCATCTGGACCGTCCACATCGGCAGGCCGTCCCTGTTCCGCTTCTGGCGCTTCTCCCCGTCGAGCTTCTCCGTCGCAGCCTTGGACACCTGGCACTGCTTGTCACTCATGTTCACCAGCAGACGCATTGGCCTTCTCCCTTCGTTGCTGACACGCACGTGTCAACTGGCCAGATCCGAACCCGTCCATCGGGCTCCAGACCATTACGCCGCAGAAGGAGGGGACACGAAGACCGACAGAACGGGACTTATGAGGGACGTCCATGTACACTGAGAACGTCCCCTGAACGTCCCTACGTCCCTGGGTGGGCACATGGCCAACGAGAGACTTCGCGTCGCCATCGCGAAGGCAGGACTGACACCAGACGAACTCGCGTACCGCGTGAAGGTCGACCCCAAGACGGTCGAACGTTGGATCACCAAGGACCGGGTGCCTCGTCCCAGGCAGCGAGTGGAGACGGCCCGCCTGCTCGAAGCCAAGGAGCTTTTCCTTTGGCCCCAGGTGATGGACAGCCCTCAGGCTCGGAGCGCACGTGAAGCGGAAGTCGTCAGGATCTACTACCACCGAGGCGAGTTGCCGGCCAGCTACTGGTACGAACTGATCCAATCAGCCAAGGAGAACATAGACATCCTCGTGTTCTCTGGCCTCTTCCTGCCTGACGGGCATGCCGACCTCGGCAAGATGCTCGCAGCCAAGGCGAGTGAAGGTGTGCAGATCCGCTACTTGCTCGGGGATCCAGAGGGCGAGGCGATCGCGCTGCGGGGCGAAGAGGAGCAGATCGGCGACCACCTGGCGGCGCGAAGCGACCTTGCACGGGGCTACCTGCGCGCGGCATTCGGCGTTGAGGGTGTCCACATCCACCATCACGACACCACGCTCTACAACTCGATCTACCGCTTCGATCGTGATGCGTTCGTCAACGCCCACGCCTACGGCGCACCAGCTGGCGACTCTCCGATCCTCCACCTTCGTCAAGTCGAGGGCGGCCGTCTGTTCGACCACTACATGGACAGCTTCGAGCGAGTGTGGGAAAGCTCCGAGCCAGCGCCGCCCCCGGTGAGCCGTCAGCGCAAGAGGAAGGCGAAGAACTGAGATGGCGCGACGCATCGACTACCTCAACGACCCGAACGCACCCGCGGCCAACAGCATCGTCCCGTCAGCGAACGTCGTCGTGACCAACGAACTCAACGAGGTACTGATGATCCGCCGCACCGACAACGGCAACTGGGCACTACCAGGGGGCGGCATGGACCCGGGCGAGACCTTGACCGAGACCGCCGTACGGGAGGTGGAGGAAGAGACCGGAATCCGTTGCGAGGTAACGGGACTGGTTGGCGTCTACACAAACCCGAACCACGTCATCCTCTACACGAGCAACGGCGAAGCCCGCCAGGAGTTCTCGTTGGTGTACACCGCCCGTGCCGTCTCCGGACACCCAACACCGAGCGACGAGACCTCAGAGGTTCGATGGGTGCCCGAAGGTGACCTCATCACGTTACCGATGCACGAGTCCATGCGGCAGCGCATCGGCCGCTACCTTGAGCACCAGGCGATGCCCTACCTAGGCTGACGCAGTGCGCGCCCTGGCGAGACGTTGCTCCGTCCGACGGACGGCGCCCACGATCTCAGGCCGAGCACGCCGGATGAACCGGGTGACCACATGATCCGGGCCGTACCGCTGGTCAATCTCGTCTAGGCGTTCCGTGACTTCGAATGGCTGGCCGTCCGGCCCCGTGGTCATATCGCTGTACCACAGCGCATCCGTCGTCGCCGTACTCTCGTTGGCGAACTCCGCAGCGAGTACATCGGCAAGCCCGCGCTCATCCGCCTCGATCAACGCACAAGAGTGATTGGCGACCAGGGCAGTCACTCGCGGATCGAACTCATGCCGCCGGAGCCACCGGGCGCCGTCGAGCGGATGAAAGCCCGTGTCGACCAGTCCGCGAACGTAGCCGATGTCGTGCAGCCAGGCAGCAGCGACGAGCGGGTCGCGATCAGTTGGCTCTACGGCCGAGGAAGCCTCACCAGCAGTACGAGCTACCGCTTGGACATGCCGCCAGCGACGCGGAAGCTCCACACTCATGAGCCGCTCAGCGATCGCTCGCGCCTCCTCCACTAGCCCAGCCATGCTGACGACGCTACGCGACCAGGACACGGGGCGCATCAGGCCGTCCGGTCGGTGAGAACTTTCTGTACGGGTTCAAGGCGGCCCTGACGGGCCGCGCGCGCCGCCGTTCGGGCCGCGTTCCGGCCGCTCTGCTGTCGCCCGCGGCCGGAACGCTCCAGGCCCGCGGCAGGCGCGCACACCAACAGGGCCGCCACCCTCGCAAGTTCACACCGAGAGTGACGGCCTTGTCGCAACAGTCATGGGCTACTGACCGCGCCGGTCACCGCCGACGCCGGATGGCGGGGTACGGCGGGCGGGTCGACCGGGCGGCGGGTTGTCAGCTGGTGCCGGTTATGGCGCCTCCGGCGGGGGCGCTCAGGCTCCGGGATGGCCGGGGACCGCTACCGGCCGCCGGGTTGCTGGGCGGGCACTGCCGCCATCCCGTCACCGACGCCCCAGGCACAGCCGAGCAGACCGCCGCCGGGGCCGCCAGCATCCGTGAGCAATGTGCAGACCGCGGAGGGTGGCGGCCCCGGCGGCGGCCCGCTCCCCAGAGGGTGGGACGACGGTGACGGGATGGCTAGGGAATGATGAATGGCGCCTATGCCGCGTTACTGATTCCGACTCGTGACTTCAGCTCGCTTGTCCAGGCTTCGGAATGCACTGGAGAACAGAACGCGACATGCAAAATGTGTTCGAGATGCTCTGGCTTCGTGACAGACGAGGGCGCTGTTCCAATTACACGCTTGAGCAGAGCGGCGAGCGCGGAAAGGAGATCTCTTCCTCGAAAATATGGCCTAGAACCACGTGGGCAAGTTGGAGGATTCTCGATGGTTTCAGCTCCCTGCGCGAAGTCAACAAGAGTGTCTACAGGTGGTGGTGAGCCAGAACTCTTTGCGACTAACGCCATGCAGTATGGACGAATTTTTAGTGCGCACGAGTCAGGGTCGATTTTTGCGCACACGTCAACCGCATCAAAGTTCAATCCCCATTGATGGTAAGCATTGGCGGCACGCAGCCGCGCAAGCGGCTCTACTGCATGATACAGCGCCTTCTTTAGCTGAACTAGTCCTCCAAAGCGGTGCAGCTTATCCGCGCTAGCGACTTCTGATACCAAGACTTTAAAGGCCGATGAGACGATCGCCATGGCTTCGAGATCGGCGTTCTCGTAAGGGAATATCGGAAGGCCCTCGGATTCGGCTGTCGCGATCTTATGATCGAAGTCGCGATCTAGGATTCCGAAAAGCCGCAGTGATGCGACGTTGAGTGCTTCGACTTCCCTTACCACGTTTAGGACATTTGGGCGACCGCCTACTGGAAAAACCGCACATTGATCTAATAGGACTTCCTCCAGAAACCGCGAATCGGAAGGTCCTTCCACCACAAGTACCGGGCGCGGGTCTGCTTGGTGATGCAGTCGAATTCGAGTAGCTGCTTCATCATAATTTTTGATTGAGTGTGGATCTGTCACCATTGTACGGCCAGCTCCTCGACGATGTCCCATCTGCCGTTGATGATTCCGGCCGAGTGGGTAGCGAGGATAATCTGAAGCCCGCAGATCGTTGCTACGTCGGTGATGTCGCTAATAAATGAATGTTTCCAGGCAGCGTGCAGGGATATTTCAGGTTCGTCAATCAGAACAACAGTGCCCGAACTGGTCGAAAACAACAGCATCGTAAACAGCGCCAATAGATGCTGCTCTCCAGAGGACAGGACGTTTACCGGTATCGGCTGTCCATCGAGGTTTGAATGGAAGACGAGACGGCCACTGCTGTCCAACAGGAGAGTCTTGCCGATGAATTTATCGTTCACGATCTGTTGCAGGGTCTTAAGTCGCTCGTGAACCGGAAGGAGAGGAGTAATCTTCTTCTTCCAGTCTTCAATAAATGCCGACAGGACTCGTCGCTCAGTGGTGTCAAGCTCGCGGGATGGCAGTTCCATGTCCCAGCTTGCAGTAGACAAGCCACTTTTGAAGAGCTCCGCATTTTGCTCGGCGAGTTCATCGTATTCTTCTATGAGAACTGACGAAGTGCGGGCACGTCCACCGGCAAATACTCTCGCTGCGAAACTTTCATCAGCTCGTTGGGATGCTGCGAGCGACATCCTTCTTGCCTCGGTAACTTGTATCCGTACCTGATCGATATATTCATCGATTCTGGAATGATATCGCTGTGGATGACGCAGATCAGGATTCTGGAGTCCGGTGTCGAGTCGCTTGGTATCGATGAAGACAGAGCTAAGCTGTCCAAACTCGCGCCACCACGCTGGCCTCGGCGCCGTTTTTCGGCGTCTGGGTCGCGTGCCGCGAGGCTCTACGGCTGTGTTTATGTCATAGCGAATGAAATCCTCGACATAGTCTTCCGGAATAATTTCATTTGTGCGAGTATTCAGAAATACGCCATCCTCGATCTCTTGCCAGTAGTATGGGAGAGGCCGCCCCTCCGGCTTGATGCTCAGTTCGCCGTAGATTCGGCCGCGCGGCCCCTCGCCTCTCAGGGATACCTTCCTTTTTGTGTGGTCAGGAGAACTGATTGCGCGAATCAGTTTCCTCGTGTCTAACTCGATGACTATTTCTTTGAACGGCGTACGGAGGAGCGATTCTGGCCGATTGCCAAGGATGCCATGTATTGTGCGCAGGATATGGGTCTTTCCGACGCCATTTGGTCCTGCTATGATGCTAACGGGGCCATGATCACCGAAATTTAGATGATGCTCTGCATTTTCGTATAATAGGCCATTGGCGTCAAAGGACTTGATTTTCGGCAATGTGCCCTCCCTGGCCATCTTGGATGTCGTTCATGTTTGGGTATAGTTGCGACTCAACTAGCCACATCGGATCTTAGTCCGCTTCGTGCCTGTTGGTGTGCCCACACAGGAAGACCGTGGGAATCGTGTGTCATGTTTCAGTCATCAGTCGTACGCACCAGAAGTATCGGAACGAGCCAGGCTTACGGTGCGATGGGCTTACTCGTATGTCTATATGGCCTCAAACCGTGCAACTGAGAGGTCCGTCGCAACTGCCCTGCCTGACGACCCATCCTCATGATCTGCCTGATGCGGGTGCTCCGCGTGCCCGTTGAGATGTGGAAGGCGTTCTTCCGCGGTGAGGCGTGGGAGGACAGCCAAGTCGGGGTGGTGCGGACTCGATGCTGATCGATCAGTGGGGTCCTTGACCATCTTGAGAGAGCAGCGCCCAACCTATGCCGATGGCTGCGCGAGACTGACGCCGATGCGACGTCAACGGACGCCAACGCCAACGACCGCGAGGCAAGGCCAGGGCCGGCTGAGGACCCTTGACCGCCCGGCCTGCTCCCGTCATGCACACGTTCCCGAGAGTCCGCTCCCGTGCCCCGTGCGTGCCCGTTGGAGCGCGGAACGAGGGGGAACCACGGTAACTGGCGGGAGAAAACCGAGGTCAGCACCGCCGGGCATAGGTGCAGATGGATCGGCAAGCCGTTGGCCGTCTTAGGAGAGCGGTGCTCTATCCCCTGAGCTACGAGGGCAACGACCGGCGCTCGGGCCGGCTGCCGGGCCTTCGGCCACCGTGGAGGCTACCGGATTCCCACCCCGCGCCCGCGGGCCCCAGCCGAAGCTTACCGGTCCGGTACCGGCGGGTCACAGCGAGATCCCGGCGTTCCGGACCGTTCAGGCCGCGACGCCGGTGCCGGAGACGGGGGAGGCTCCGGTACCGGCGTCGCGTGGGGGTGGGGGTAAGGCTTGTCTGCGCCGGCCTGGCCGGCTTCAGCCGACCCGGCCGTAGCCGTCCGGCGGCATCATGTCGACGCTGGCCTTCTGCACCGGCTCGCCGTAGGTCGGCGCGTGGATCACCTGGCCGCCGCCGATGTAGATCGCGACGTGCTCGTTCCCGCTGTAGAACACCAGGTCGCCCGCCTGCAGCTGGTCGCGGCTGATCCGGTGGGTCTGGCTGTACTGGGTGTACGAGCTGTGCGCGAGCGAGTAGCCGGCGGCGTTCCAGGCCATCATGGTCAGGCCGGAGCAGTCGAACGCGTCGGGCCCCGCGGAACCCATGTTGTACGGCTTGCCGAGCTGCGCCCACGCGTAGTCGACCGCCTTGCCGGCGGAGCCGGGCAGGTTCGGCGCCGGGCCGTAGTCGACGTTGGTGTCGTAGTTGGTGGGCGATCCGTATGCCTGGGTGCGCAGGTCGCGCAGCTTCTGCACGTCCTTGTCCAGCGACGTCTTCTGGCTGGCGAGCTTCTTCTTCGCCTGGGTCTGCTTGCCGATCGCGGTGTCCAGCGCCGCCTTCTGCTTGTCCAGCGCCGCCTTGGCCTTGCTGTACTCGGCGATCTGCTTGCTCTGGCTGCGCGCCAACTGGTCGAGCAGCGAGAGCGAGTCGAGCAGGGTACTGGCGGAGCCGTCGGACAGGATCGCGTTGACCGCGCCCGGCTTGCCGCCGCGGTAGGCGGCCGCCGCCATCTTGCCGACCGACTGCTCGGCCGCGTCGACCTTCTTCTGCAGCGGCTTGAGCTTCTTGTTGACCGCCTTTTCCTTCTTCTTGCTGGCGGCCAGCTGGTCCTGGACCTTGTCGTACTCCTGGACGGCCTTGTCGAACTGCTTGGACTTGGCGTCGATCTGCTTGGTCAGCTCGGCCTCGGACGGTGTGGCGTGCGCCGGGGTCCCGAGCAGCAACAGGGCCATCGCGGTGAGCGCGGCCAGCAGCAGCAGACCGAAGGCCCGCAGCGGTCGCGGCATGACAGCGGAGGTGGGCACCGGCAGCCGGCTCCTTCTTCCTCGCACCGCCTACCGGGTTAGCTGACGGGTTCGGGCGGGGAAGAAGTGCGCCCTACCACGACCCGGAGGTCGTGGATTCACCCCAGGGAGGTGGGTCCCCGGCTCGCCGGCAAGCGCCAGGGGAGGCGGCTCACGCGGCAACTCGGCGGTGTCGCCCGGTGCCGCCCACGGGCAGGCGGCAGACATCCGGTCAGACGGGGAGTCACATTAGGAGTAACCGTCAGTCGATCGCAAGTCGCCCCCGGCGTGCCACTCACATTCGTTTCGGGAATTGATCCGTTCGCGTCCGAGTCACTCCGCTCCGTGGTTGGATACGGTAGGGGGGTATGGTACCGTGGAGCTCGAACGGGGAGGTGGCCAGATGGCGGGTTACTGGTACAGCGACGACAAAAAGGCACTGTTGGCCCGGTTGCGGCGGATCGAGGGGCAGATCCGCGGTCTGGAGCGGATGGTCGAGCAGGACACGTACTGCATCGACGTGCTCACGCAGATCTCGGCGGCCACCAGGGCACTGCAGGGCGTCGCGCTCGGCCTGCTCGACGGCCACCTGTCACATTGCGTGGCCGAGGCCACGGCAAAGGGTGGCGAAGAGGCAGAGGAGAAGGTCAGGGAGGCCACCGAGGCGATCGCCCGGTTGGTCCGGTCCTGACGCGGGTTCACCGTTGTGGAGGCAACCATGGCAACTCAGACATACACCGTGACCGGCATGACCTGTGGCCACTGCGCCAGCGCCGTGAGCACCGAGCTTCGTGCGCTGTCCGGGGTGCAGGCGGTCCGGGTCGACGTGGCGAGCGGGCGGGTCGAGGTCGACGCGGACCAGCCGCTGGCGACCGACGCGGTGGCCGCCGCGGTCGACGAGGCCGGCTACCAGCTGGCATGAGAGATCCTGGCAGCCCGTGCTGCCAGGATCTCGACGCCGGTGGCGCCGGCCGTGGTCGGCGCCACCGCACCGATCGGGGAGGGTAGATGTCTACTGTGGACAGTGACGGTGCCGCGGTCGAGCTGCGGATCGGCGGCATGACCTGCGCGTCCTGCGCGGCTCGGGTCGAGCGCAAGCTGAACAAGCTGCCCGGCGTGGCCGCCACCGTCAACTTCGCCACCGAGACCGCCCGGGTGCACTACCCGGCCGGTACCTCGGTGCAGGAGCTGATCGGCACCGTCGAGGCGACCGGCTACACCGCGCAGCCGCCGGAACCGCCGGCGTCGGAGTCGGTGGCCGGCGAACCGGCCGCCGACGAGCGGGACGAAGCCGAACACTCGCTGCGTACCAGGCTGCTCGGCTCCGCCGTGCTCACGCTGCCGGTGCTGCTGCTCGCGATGATCCCGCCGCTGCAGTTCAACCACTGGCAGTGGCTCGCGCTGACGCTCACCTCGCCGGTCGTGGTGTGGGGCGCCTGGCCGTTCCACCGCGCCGCACTGACCAACCTGCGGCACGGTGCCGCCACCATGGACACGCTGGTCTCGCTGGGCGCGACCGTGTCGTACCTGTGGAGCCTGTGGGCGCTGTTCCTCGGCGGCGCGGGCGGCGAGAACATGCGGATGAGCCTGCACCTGTTCGCCGGCTCCGACACCGGACCCCAGCTGTACCTGGAGGTCGGCGCCGCGCTGACCACGTTCCTGCTGGCCGGCCGGTACTTCGAGGCGCGGGCCAAGCGGCGGGCCGGCTCGGCGTTGCGGGCGCTGCTCTCGTTGGGCGCCAAGGACGTCACCGTGCTGACCGCGGACGGCCGGGAGCAGACCGTCCCCATCGGACGGCTGGCGGTCGGGGACCGGTTCGTGGTCCGGCCGGGCGAGAAGATCGCCACCGACGGCGTGGTCGAGTCCGGTACCAGCGCGGTGGACGCGTCGATGCTCACCGGCGAGTCGGTACCGGTCGAGGTCGGCCCCGGCGACGAGGTCGTCGGCGCGACGGTGAACGCGGGCGGCCGGCTCGTCGTCACCGCCCGGCGGGTCGGCGCCGACACCCAGCTGGCCCAGCTCGGCCGGCTGGTCGCCGACGCGCAGAACGGCAAGGCACAGGTGCAGCGGCTGGCGGACCGGATCTCCGCGGTGTTCGTGCCGGTGGTGCTGGTCATCGCGGTCGGCACGCTGGTGGCGTGGCTCGCGACCGGGCAGCCGGCCGCGGCGGCCGTCACCGCCGCGGTGGCGGTACTGATCGTGGCCTGCCCCTGCGCGCTCGGGCTGGCGACACCGACGGCGCTGCTGGTCGGTACCGGTCGGGGCGCCCAGCTGGGCATCCTGATCAAGGGGCCGGAGGTGCTGGAGTCGACCCGGCGGATCGACACCGTGGTGCTGGACAAGACCGGGACGGTCACCACCGGCCGGATGACGCACACCGACACGATCGCCGCCACCGGCGAGTCGCCGGCCGAGATCCTGCGGTACGCGGGGGCGGTCGAGCACGCCAGCGAGCACCCGATCGCCCGCGCCGTGGCGGGTGCCGCGGCCGCGGCCGGCCCGCTGCCGGAGGTGCACGACTTCGCCGCGGTGGCCGGGTTCGGTGCACTGGCCACTGTGGACGGTCGGCGGGTCGTGGTGGGCCGGCCGGAGCTGCTGACCCGGGAGGGCCTGACGGTTGCGGCCGAGCTGACCGAGGCGATCACGACGGCCGGCGCGCACGGCGCCACCGCGGTGCTCGCCGGCTGGGACGGCGTCGCCCGGGGCGTACTGGTCGTGTCCGACACCGTCGCCGACGGTGCCGCCGAGGCGGTCGCGGCGCTGCGCGGGCTGGGGTTGCGGCCGGTGCTGCTGACCGGCGACCACGAGGCCGCCGCCCGTACGGTCGCGGCCGCGGTCGGCATCGACGAGGTGCACGCCGGCGTACTGCCGGCCGGGAAGGCCGACGTGGTCGCCGAACTGCAGCGGTCCGGCCGGGTGGTGGCGATGGTCGGCGACGGCATCAACGACGCCGCCGCGCTCGCCACCGCCGATCTCGGCATCGCGATGGGGACCGGTACCGACGTGGCGATCGAGGCGAGCGACCTGACCCTGGTCGCCGGCGACCTGCGGGCCGCGGCGGACGCGATCCGGCTGTCCCGGCGCACCCTGCGCACCATCCAGGGCAACCTGTTCTGGGCGTTCGGGTACAACGTGGCGGCGATCCCGCTGGCCGCGCTGGGCCTGGTCACCCCGGTACTGGCGGCCGCGGCGATGGCGTTCTCCAGCGTGTTCGTGGTGTCGAACTCGCTGCGGCTGTTCCGGTTCCGGTCGGCGCCGCGCGCGGTGGCTCCGGTCAGGACAGCAGATCGGCGAGCTGACGCCCCAGCGCGGGGCTGATCCGCCAGGTGTCCACCAGGGACTGATAGCCGGTACGCGCGGCGGCGGTGTCCACGCCGCCGCGCGTGCCGCGCAGCAGCACGTTGCGCGGCGTGTGCGCGGAGTCGACGAACTCCACCACCTCGACCGACCAGCCCAGCGCGCGCAGCAGCTCGGCGCGCACCGCGTCGGTCAGCACGTCGGCGAACCGTTCCCGCAGGATCGCGCTGCGCAGCAACGGATCGGTGCGGTCCCGCAGCTGCGCGGACAGCTCGTGGTGGCAGCACGGCGCGGCCAGCACGTACGGCGCCTGCCAGCGCACCGCCCGCGCCAGCGCGTCGTCGGTGGCGGTGTCGCAGGCGTGCAGCGCGAGCACCACGTCGACCCCATCGCTCCCGTCGATCCGAGCGTCGGCGATCGTGCCGGCGACGAACGACACCGAGTCGGCCCAACCGAGCCGTTGTGCCAGCGCAGTGTTCCGGTCGCGCTGGTCGGCGCGGATGTCCACCCCGGTCAGCCGCACGGTCGCGCCGCGCCGGCCGGTCAGGTAGCGGTACGCGGCGAAGCTCAGGTAGGCGTTGCCGCAGCCCAGATCGACCACCCGGAGCGGGTCGGGCAGCTGTGCCGGCAGGGTGGCGTCCAGCGCCCGCAGGAACGCGTCGACCTGACGGCGCTTGGCCGCGTTGCCGCCGATCACCGAGTACAGCTCGTCGTCCGGCGGCAGCAGGTAGCTCTTCGCCCGGTCGTGCTCGGTGTCGGCCGGCGTGCCGGCTCCGGCGGAGCGGTGCACCTGCGCCTCGCCGCGCTTGGTGACCCGCAGCTGCACGGTGGTGTCGGTGCCGGTGACGTGCCAGTTCCCGTACGGCCGGGCGAGCAGTTCGGTGACCGCCGCCTCGGCGTCGGCGCCCCAGGCCACGTTGCGGGTACGCGGCCGGGCGGTGTCCTGCTCGACGATCTGCAGGCGTGGGCCGGCGCCGATCCGCACCGGCCGCAGCTCGACCCGCGGCATCTCGGGCGTGGCGCCCCGGCGGCGGCCGGCCGCGACCGCCCGTACCAACCGGTCGGAGTCGGTCAGCAGGGTACGAAGGTCGGCGAGCGCGGCGGCAAGTGGTTCGGGCACGCGCCCCAGCCTACGACGCGCTGCACGCCGCCCGCCGCAGTCGCGCGGGGCGGCCGTGTACCAGGTCGTCGGGTCGGCGGCGGGTCGGTCGACCCGCCGCCGGGAACCGGCTTGGCACCGTCTGCCAGGATGTCGCCATGGCTGTCCGCCTCGTTCCGCCCTCCGAGACCCTCACCGCGCCGGGCCTGCTGCTGCGCCGCTGGCGTTCCGGCGACGTGCGCGCGATGGTGCGGGCCGTGCAGGCGTCGATGCCGGAGCTGTCCCGTTGGATGCCCTGGGCCGTCGAGGGGTACGGCGCCACCGAGGCGCGCGCCTTCCTCGACGAGGGCCGGCAGCAGTGGGACGAGGGCCGGGCGTTCAACTACGCGATCGTGCAGGGTGGCCGCGACGTGGTCGGCGGCATCAGCCTGATGGCGCGGGTGGGGCCGGGCGCGCTGGAGATCGGTTACTGGGTCGACTCCCGGCACACCGGCCGTGGCGTGGCCCGCCGGGCCGCCGCCGCGCTCGCCGCCGCCGGCCTCGCCGTGCCCGGCATCGACCTGATCGAGATCCACCACGAGCCGGCGAACGGGGCGAGCGCAGCGGTGCCGCGGTCCCTGGGGTTCGAGCGGTCCGACGACATCGTGAACGAGGACGGCCGGCCGACCAGCGTCTGGCAGCTGCACGCCGCCCGGCTGGCCGACAGCCGGATCCCCGACCTGCTCGGCCAACGCCGCTACCGCTGACCGGGCTCGACCGGGGCGGTGCGGGTCAGCGGTCCGGCACTATTTCGTCCACATAGGACACTCCGGCGACCCGGGTGACGCTCGCGCGGGCGCCGGGCAGGGCCAGCCGGGAACTGGTCGCCGCCGGCACCGGACCGCCGGGGCGGGCCTCGGTCAGTACCCGGCCGTCGAAGTCGGCGTCGATGCCGAGCCCGGCCGCGATCGTCGGAAGCACGTCGACCAGCCCGGCCGGCGCGGTCAGGTCGACGTCGCGCCGGTAGTCCGGCCCGGTGACCTGGAGCACGCTGTGCACGTCCCGGCGGTACCCGCCGCCGTGGCCGCCGTGCCAGTCCGGCGCGTCGGTGGTCGGGCCGGCCTGCGCCGAGTACCAGCCGGGCGCGTAGCCGACGAACAGCTGCGGCGAGCGCGGCCCGGCCGCGCCGATCACCGACAGCGGCACGGTGTCCGGCAGCCCGTCCGCGCCGAACACCACCCCGGTCCACGGTTGCCGCCGCAGCCAGGTCACCAGTCGTTCGGCCACCGGGTCGGCCGGGTCGTCCAGCCAGATCGCGGACGTACCGTCGTCGCAGCAGGAGACGCCGCGGCCGAACCCGGCGGCGGTGAGCTCCTCGGCCAGGTTCACCCGCCCGGTCATCGGCGAGCTGCCGTGGTCGGAGGCCACCCACAGGTTCGTGTCGTCGGCGCGTCCGAGCGCCTCCAGCGCGTCCACCAGGCGGCCGAGCGCGGCGTCCGCCGCGGCCAGCGCGGCGAGCGACTGCGCCGAGCCGGGACCGTGCCGGTGCTGGCTCGCGTCCGGTTCGGTCAGCCACAGCACGGCGACGTCCGGCCGGTGCGCCTCGATCAGGTACGTCAGCGCGTCCACCGCGTACCGCAGCTGCCCGGCGCGGTCGTCGCCCGGTGCGCCGAGCCGGGCGCGCAGCCGCTCCGCGGCCCAGGCCGGTTCGGCGAGCGGCTCGGCCTCCCGGGTGTCGACCCGGATGCCCGGACCGCCGCGGTGCGCGGTGGGGTCCAGCAGCAGCGACACGCCGGCGGAGCCGGTGTTCACCACGACCGTACGGCGGCCGGCGGCGGCGAGCAGCTCGCCCATGGTCGGCGCGAGCAGGATCGACCCGCACGCCTTCTCCACCGCGAGCAGGTCGTACCGGTCGGAGGTCCACACCCCGCGGTCCAGCCCCAGCTCGCGGACCCGCATGCTGTTGCCGACCAGCCCGTGCCGCCCCGGCCGTACGCCGGTGGCGAGCGTCGCCGCGTTGACCCGGGTGACCGACGGCAGCTGCGCGCGGGCCGAGGTGAACCGGCTGCCGCGCTCGCGCACCGAGCACAGCCAGGGACACCGGTCCGGGGTGATCACCGCAGGCGACAGCCCGTCGAACACCACGATCAGGTCCAGCGCCGCCCGGCGCTCCGCATCCGACACGGCGCCCGATCGTAGTGTCCGGACCGCCCGGCGGGAGCCCCTTCACCCGCCCGGCCGGCAGGTTCGGGTGATTCGTGGTCCGGCTCAGGCGGGTGCGGTGCGTTGCCGGTAGCTGCGCGTCTTGTTGCGGTTGCCGCAGACCTGCATGGAGCACCAGCGGCGGGACGAGTTGCGGGACGCGTCGTAGTAGACCCACCGGCAGTCGTCCGCCGGGCAGATCTTCACCCGCCGCCAGCTGCCGTCGTGCGCCGCCAGGGCCACCGCGGCGAGCACCTCGCCCAGCACGCCCGTCACCCCGGTACCGGTCGGGCCCGGCACCGCCGCGCCGTCCGGAGCGAACCGCACCGCGAGCGGGATCCGTACCGCGAGGGCGTCGAGCGCGCCGCGGTCCCGGGGTTCGGCCTGGTCCGGCTGCTGGTGGTGGGTGGCGGCCTCGGCGCGCAGCTCGGTGCGCAGCCGGCGGGCCAGGTCGAGGTCGTGCTCGTCGGCCTCGGCCGGCCGGTCGTGGTCGGCGAGCCAGTGCCGGAACGTGGCCACGTCACGCAGGTCGTCCAGGCCGGTCTCGACGTCGACCGAGTTCAGGAACGACTCGACCAGGGCCAGGGGCGCCGGCACGTCCGCCATCGCGTACCACCTCCGACACCACTGTACGAGCTTGACCGGTCACCGACGACCCGCTAGTGTCGCGGCAACACCACCGTTGACGTTTAGCTGGTGTCGGGGGAGCGGTCATGGACATCGAGGCGAGCCTGTTCGCACACTTCGTCGCCGCGGCGCTGGAGCGCCGCGCCGCCGCCCGAGCCGGCCGCGGCCCCGCTGCCAGCGCAGGTCGCGGCCGGGCTGCCACCGGCGGCAACCGGCACCTCCGGCCGGCCGGAGGTGCCGGTTGCCGCCGCGCGGATCGGGCGGCCGGCGCACCCGCCGGCGGTACGGCAGGGGCGGCCCGGTGCGGTTCCGCGCGCTGACGCCGGCGACGCTGCCGGACCTGGTCACGCTGTTCGAGCCGGACCGCGAGTGCGCGGGCTGCTGGTGCCAGTTCTTCGTGCTGCCCGGCCGCGACTTCGGCGCCGGCTGGGGCGCGGTGAACCGGTCCCGGCTGGCCGAGCAGGTCGAGGCCGAGGCCGAACCGCTCGGCCTGCTCGCCTACCGGGGGGACCGGCCGGTCGGCTGGTGCGCCACCGGCCCGCGCAGCCGGTACCGGCGGCTCGCCCGGTCACCGGTGCTGCGCGGGGTGCCGGACGTGGGCGCACTGCTCGTACCGTGCTTCTTCGTCGCCGTCGCCGACCGCGGCGACGGGGTCGCCGACGCGCTGCTGGGCGAGGTGCTCGCGCGGGCCGGCGACCGCCCGGTGGAGGGCATCCCGCGCGCCGGCGGCGATCGGCGCCCGCCCGCGGACGCGTACCTCGGTACTGAACGGCTGTTCGCCCGGCACGGCTTCACGGTGCTCGACCGACCGCTCGCCACCCGCGTCGTGATGCGCCACGACACCTGACGGCGGCCCGGGGCCCGCGCCGCGAAACGGCACAGTCGATGCGGCCGGGGCGTTCCGCGCCGGGCGCGCCCCGTAGCATCGGCTCTCGTGGCCACACCTGCCCTGCTGGAGCTGTCCGGCGTCAGCCGCACGTACGGCGAGCGCGAGGCACTCGCCCCCATCGACCTCAAGCTGCATGCCCGGCGTTGCGTCGTCCTGCTCGGCGCCAACGGGTCCGGCAAGAGCACGCTGCTGCGCATCGCCTGCGGCCGGGACACCCCGACCAGCGGTACCGTCCGGCTCGGCGGCTCGGCGCTGACCGAGGAGGATGTCCGGGTTCGTACCCAGATCGGGGTGGTCGGCGACCAGGTCGGCTACTACCCCGACCTGACCGTCGCCGAGCATCTGCACCTGGTCGCGGTGGCGCACGGGGCCGGCGACGATGCCGACGAGCTGGTCGCCGGCGCGCTCGTCGACTGCCGGCTGGACGAGCACGCCGACGCGCTGCCCGGCTCGCTGTCGTCCGGCCAGACCCAGGCGCTGCTGCTCGCCTCGGTGCTGGTCCGGCCGCGCCGGCTGCTCGTCCTGGACGAGCCCGAACAGCGGCTCGACCCGGCCGCCCGGAACTGGCTCGCCGGCGTGCTCGCCGCCGAGAAACAGGCCGGTACCGCACTGCTGATCGCCACCCACCACACCGACCTCGCCGCCTCGGTCGCCGACCGGGTGGTCGTGCTGCGCGAGGGCGAGGTCGTCGCGGACGGCAAACCGGACAAGGTGCTTGCCGGTGACATCGCCTGAGCCCGAGATCCCGGAGCTGGTCACGCCGCGGCCCGAGCCGGTCGACGACCTGCCCACCGGTACCGTCCGGGCCCGCACTCGCAGCACCCTCGCGGTGCTGCGACA
This sequence comes from Actinocatenispora comari, assembly GCF_017312725.1. Classification (GTDB taxonomy): domain Bacteria; phylum Actinomycetota; class Actinomycetes; order Mycobacteriales; family Micromonosporaceae; genus Actinocatenispora; species Actinocatenispora comari. The sequence goes on from NZ_BOPO01000117.1 coordinate 65,238, forward strand.
CCTGCGCGCCGAACACCGCCGGGAGGCCGCCGGCAACGCCGCCTTCGCCGCGTACGCGGTGGTCGTCGGGCTGCTCGTGTACGGCGGGGCGCTGCTGCCGTGGCTGCGGCGGCTCTCCAGCGGCCAGCAGCACACCACCGACGCCGCCCAGCTCGCCGCCGCCGCGCCACCGGCCCTGGTCGCCCTGGTACTGCTGGGCATGCTCGCGGTCGCCCGGGACGCGCTGTGGCGCGGCCCGGTGACGCTGAACGTGCCGGCCGCGAGCTGGCTGCTGCCGATGCCGATCGACCGTGGCAAGCTGCTGCGGCCCCGGCTGCGGAACCAGCTGATCCTCGGCGTCGTGTTCGGCGCGGTGTTCGGTGGCGCCATCGCGATCACCCTGGTCACCGGCGGCCTCGCCGGCAACGCGTTCTGGCCGCTGCTGGGCGCCGGCGCCGGGTCGTTCGCCGCGGTCGGGCTGCTGGCGGTCGGCCTCGGTGCGCTGATCGAGCGGTACCGCACCGCCGACCGCGTCACCCGGATCCTGTCCCCGTTCGCCGTGCTGGTCACCCTCGCGCTCGCGGTGCAGAGCGCGCTCGGCTGGTACGGCCACACGGCCAGCACGTTGGTGCGGGTCGAGACCTGGTCCGGCCCGTGGGGCTGGGCGGTCCAGCCGCTGCTCGCGGTCACCGCCGGCCCGCGGCCCAGCGGTACCGGCGGCACGACCGGTGCCGCGATCGGGGCGGCGAGCACGCCCGCCCACCCGGGCACGCTGGACGTACCGGGCTGGCCGGTCGCGCTGCTGCTGCTGGTCGCGTTGGCGCTGGTGGCGACGGTGTTCGCGACGCTGATCGCGGCGGGCACGCCGGCCCGCACGATCCGCCGCCGGGCCCGCTCCGTCGCCGGCTTCACCGTCGGCCTGACCACGATGAACCCGCGCGCCGCCGCCCTGGAGGTGCGCGAGGCGCGCGGTCGCCCGGCCCGCGTGTTGCGGCTGCCCCGGCCGCACCGGGCCGAGCTGATCATCCCCTGGCGGGACGCCACGGCGCTGATCCGGGAGCCGTCCCGGCTGGCCTGGGCGGTCCTGCTGACCGGCCTCGGCTTCCTGCTGATGGCGCTCTCGCTGGGCGCGAGCAACCTGTACCTGTCGCTCGCGCTGCTCGCCGCCGGCCTGGTGGCCGGCTACCTCGCGGCCGCGCAGCTGACCGAGCCGGCCCGGCTCGACGCCGACGACCCGCGCCGCGCCGGTGGCCTGCCGTACTCGTTCGACCACCTGGCCACCCGGCACGCGGTGGTACCACTGATCGTCGCCGGCGTGCTCGCCGAGATCGGCGCCGTCGTCGCGGTGGCGCTGACCGGCTCGGTGGTCGCCCTGCTGGTACCGGTCGTGTCGGTGCCGGCGCTCGTCGCCGCGGCGCTGGTCTCGGCGTACCGAGGTCCGGTGCCGGCGGCCGCGATGAACGGACCGGACACCCCCGCCGGCAACATGGGCATGGTCACCGTCGGCGCCTGGTACGCGGCGGGTCCGCTCGTCGCCGTCGTGCTGTTGCTGCCGCCGATGCACCTCATCCTCGGCCGGCCGACCGGATCGTCGGCGATCGAGTACGTGCTGTGGGGCCTGCTGGTGGCCGCGATCCTGCTCTGGTGGTCGGTGCGCCGAGCCAAGGCCCGCGCCGCCGACACCCACCCGTAGCGCGAGGAAGGCGGTCAGCGGGTCGCGGCGGTGACGATCTCGTCGTAGACGGTCGGGTCGTACGAGAGGATCACCGGGAAGCCGGTCTCCGGCTCCGCGCCGGTCCACCGCACGTCGACGCCCGGATTGTGCCATTCCGAGCCGTCCGGCAGGAACACGTGCGGGCTGCCGTGCACCGCCCGGTCCTTCGCGTTGCGCCACTGCGTCATGACCTCGGCGCGACCGGCGCCCAGCGCCATCGCCTTCTTCAACGCCTCCGCGTTGACCCGCTCGCACTCCGCCGCGACCGCGAGGATCTCGGAGAACAGCGTGATGCACCGGCTCTGCCCGAACATCGCGTACCGCAGCGCGGCGTCCAGCTCGTCGCTCGCGGCGAGGCCGCCGACGTCCGGCCGCTTCGCCGCCTGTACCGCCTCCAGCGGCAGCAGCGTGGACACCGGCCACTCGTCCGCCCGGCCCTGCCACTGCTGCCAGGCCAGCGTCTCGTCCAGCCCGCCGATCACCGGTACCTCGGCGTCCAGCCGGCGCTTCGGCGTCGGGGTGCCGCGCAGCAACTCCAGCGGGTAGGCGCGCAGGTCGATCCGTACCCGTTTGAGGCCGAGGCGGTGCCGGGCGCGGCGCAGCCCGTGCAGTGCCAGCCCGGCCCACGGGCAGCCGATGTCCGAATAGACGGTCAACACCCCGGGTTCGGGACTGAACTCGGGTTCCTTCGGTCGCGGCACCTGTCCTCCTGGGCACGGGGCTGCACAGTCTCCGAGGCCGGTGGGTGCGGCCCGATCGCCGCGGTACGCCGGCCGGAACCGCACGGGTCACCGCACAGCATGACTGAGGCCGCGGTACCGGAGGCACCCCGCCCGGCGCGCCGGTGACCTCGACCGGGCCCGTTGCCGCTGATCGCGCCCCATCCGTGATGATGACGGTGTGACCTGGAGCACTATTTGAGGCACAATCGAGGCGGCAGGCGGGCCCGCAACCCGGATCGGAGGTGCCCGATGGAGCGGATCCCACCGTTCGTCGTGGTCGGCATCGACGGCGAGGAGTCGTCGATCGCCGCGCTGCGCTGGGCGATCCCGGAGGCGTGGGCACACCGCGCCCGCGTCCTTGCGGTCCACGCCTACAGCGAGCCGGTCGTCGGTGACGCGACGATGATGCCGCCGGACACCTTCGCGCACGCCGAGGAGGTGCAGCGCTCCGCCCAGGAGTGGCGCGACACCGCGCTCGCCGCGCTGCCGGAGTACCCGGAGGCCGAGGTCGAGGTGCAGGTCCGGCTCGGCCCGGCCGGCCCGGTGCTGACCGAGGCGGCCTGTGGTGCGCTGCTGCTGGTGGTCGGCAGCCATGGCCGGCACCCGCTGCACCGCCTGGTGTACGGGTCGGTCAGCCACTACTGCGTCGGCCACGCACCGTGTCCGGTGGTCGCCGTGCCGTTCCACCGCGCCCGCGTCGACGCGGTCAACTGAACGCCGCGGCCTCGCACGGCGGCCGGTGCCGCACCGCGGGTGGCGTCGGGCCGCAGGGTGGTGCCGTACCGCGGGTGGCGTCAGGGCGCAGGGTCGTGCCGTACCGCGGGTGGCGTCGGGCTGCCGAAGGATGGTGCCCGGGCTCGTAGTGGCGCCGGGGTCACGTGGCGAGCTGGCGGGTCTCGCCGATCGCCAGGTCCCACAGCCGTTCGCGGGGCAGCCCCGCCGCCGACCAGGCGGCGTGTACCAGCTCCCAGGGCTCCAGCACCGGCTCCTTGGTCATCGCGAAGGTGCCCCAGTGCATCGTGGCCATCCGGTCCGCGCCCAGGTCGAGGAACGCCCGGACCGCCGCGGCCGGGTCCAGGTGCACGGTGCGCAGGAACCAGCGCGGGTGGTACGCGCCGATCGGCAGCAGCGCCAGGTCGATCCGCGGGTACCGGCGGGCGATCTCGGCGAAGAAGGCGCCGTAGCCGGTGTCGCCGGCGAAGTGGATCCGCGGCCCGTCCGCGGTACCGAGCAGCCAACCGCCCCACAGGCTGCGGCAGGTGTCCGCCGGGCCGCGCCGGCTCCAGTGCTGCGCCGGCACGAAGTCGAACCGTACGTCGTGCAGCCGCGCGGACTCCCACCAGTCGAGCTCGGTGACCCGCCGGAAGCCCCGGCGCCGGAACCAGTCGCCGAGCCCGGCCGGCACGAACACCGCGGTGTCCCGCGGCAGCCGGCGGATCGTCGGCGCGTCCAGGTGGTCGTAGTGGTTGTGGCTGATCACCACCGCATCTACCGGCGTGACGTCGGTCAGGGCCACCCCGGGCGGTACGAACCGGGGCCGCACGCCGGGGATCCGGCGTGACCAGACCGGGTCGGTGAGCACCCGCAACCCGCCGACGTCCAGCACGTACGTGGCGTGTCCGACCCAGGTCACGGTGGTGGTGCCGGCACGCAGCGGCGCCAGCCCGGTGCGCCGGATCGGGATCCGGTCCACGTCGCCGAGCGACGCGAGCGGCCGGCTCGCCCGTATCAGCCGGGCGAGCTGCGGCAGCCCGGGCAGCGGGGCGGCGAGGCGGTCGGCGAACGATCGCGGCCAGCGGCGCGGCGGCCCACCGACGGGTACGTCGGTCGATCCCGCGGCGAGGTCACCAACAGGTACGTCGGTCGATCCTGCGGCGAGGCCACCAACAGGTACGTCGGTCGACCCGGCGGCGAGGTCCGCCGTCCCGATGCGGTCGTGGCCCTCCGATCGGCGGGCGGTGCGTGTCCTGTCGATCACGCTCCCAGTCTGTCGGCGGATCGGGCCGCCCGGGCCGGATACGCTGGCTGGCGGTGGCTTTCCGCCGGCTCCGGCCGGCGCATTCGGACAGGAGTCGGGCAGTGACGGACAACGGCGACGACCGCGAGGTCGCCCTGGACGAGGATCTGGACATCCTGCCGGACCAGACCACCGACGACACCGACGCCGGCTGGGGCGAGCGCCCGCAGAGCAACGACGACCGGCTGCTCGCCGAGCGCCCGCCGCACTGGGACTGACCTCGCGGGGGCCGGCGCTACCGGGTGATCGGGTCGTCCAGCACCGGCGGCACCTCCGCGGCGCAGAAGGCGCACCGGCTCGCCGCGGCCGGGATCGTGGACAGGCACTGCGGGCAGTCCCGCTTCGGCGCGTCGACCTTGCTCGGCAGGAATCGCTGCAGCAGCTTGTCGACCGGGAGAACGACCAGGAAGTAGACCACCGCGGCGACGATCAGGAACGAGAGCACCGCGTTGACGAAGTTGCCGTAGTGGAACTTGCTGCCGTTCCAGGTGAAGTAGAGCGCGCTGAAGTCCTGCTTGCCGAAGATCGCCGCGATCAGCGGCGTGAGCAGGTCCTTGACCAGCGAATTCACCACGGCCGTGAACGCGGCACCGATGATGATGCCGACGGCCAGATCAACCACGTTGCCGCGCAGGACGAAGTCCCGGAAACCCTTGAGCACCGCTCTCGTTCTCCCTCGTTGCAGTAGTCGGTGCGGCGCCGGACCGGGAAGTTCGGTCAGCCGGGGCGGAGGGTGAGTCCGATCCGGGCCGACGGCTCCACTCCCGCCACCCGGCGCGCCTGTTGTTCGGTCATCGCCAAATAGACCACGGATCCTCCCTCCATGTCCGCCGAATGGCCGGTTGTCCCCCGAAGGACGAGCGCATCGCGGATCAGCACCTCGGCCGGATCGCCCGGACCGTCGGCGTCGGCCGAGCCGGTGCCGCCCGCGACGGTCAGGTCGACCCGGTCGCCCGGATGCACCAGCCCGCCGACCCCGGCGCCGACGACCGGGACGGCGACGCCCACCGACCCGGCCGGGACGCGGCCGCCGGGTTTGGTGGCACGGCTCGGGCTCGGTGCGGCCCGCGCGGCGCAGCGGTGCTCGTCGGCCGCGGCCCCGCCGCCGGTGGCCAGCACGCCGGCAGCGAGCACCAGCAGCGCGGTGACCGCGGCGGCGCGCAGCAACCGGGACCGGCGCCGCGCCGACCACCGGATCGGATCGAGCCGCTCGGGCCTGCGCCGACGCGGCCGGGGACGTGCTGTGCGCACGGCAGCTCCTCGGATTGGGGACACCGCAGTGTCCGCGACAGTGGGTACGCCGCGAAACGCTAGGTCGCGCATCCACCGCGGACATCGGCCTGTGGACAACCCTGTGGATACCGGTAAGGACCGGTGCCGCCCCGTGCTATCGGTCCCGGCGCTGGACCCGCCGACCCACCCCGACCTGTCGACTCGTCTCGGCCTGTCGACTCGTCTCGGCCTGTCGACTCGTCTCGGCCTGTCGACTCGTCTCGGCCTGCCGACCCGTCTCGGCCTGTCGACTCGTCTCGACCTGGCCCGACCCGACCTGCTTGGCCGGACCCGACCTTGGCCGGACCCGACCTGCCTGGCCGGACGCGACCTGCCTGGTCCGACCAGCGCGAACGTGGCGGACCCGGACCGGTGGGGGACACGAAAAAGGGCGTCGCGCGCAGGCGCGACGCCCTGGTGGACGAACGGTCGGAAGCAGCCGGCACCGCGGCGCCGTGCCGGGGTCAGGCGCTCGCGGCGACCTTGCCGGAACCGCCGCTGCTCGACCCGCCGGACTTGCTGCTCGACGAACTCGACGAGCCGGACGACGCCGACGAGGTGCTCGACGACGAACCGGAGTCGCCGCTCTTCGCCGTGTCGCCGCTCTTGCCCTTGCCGTCCGAGGTGGCCTTGCCGTCCGAGGAACCCGACGACGGGGCCGCGGCCGACGAGGCGGTCGAGGCGGAGCGGGAGTCGGTCCGGTAGAAGCCGGAGCCCTTGAACACGACGCCGACGGCCGAGAAGACCTTGCGCAGTCGACCGCCGCAATCCGGGCACTCGGTGAGCGGGCCGTCGCTGAAGGACTGGACCGCCTCAAGCGTGTGACCGCACTCGGTGCAGACGTACTGGTAGGTGGGCACCCTTTGCCTCCGCTGGCACTCTCTATTTCTGAGTGCTAATCATCCGCCATGACGGGGCCTGCCGTCCACCCGGGGTGGCGGGGTAGACACGCCCGATCCGGTGATCCGGACCAGCCCGCCGCCGGGCGTGACGACCGCGTTGACCGGCCGGTCGTGCGGCTCGGTGGGCAGTTCGTCGACCAGCTCCCCGTCGTACAGCAGGGCGACGACCAGGGCGCGCCGGGGTACCCGGGACAGCGCCCGATCGTACGAGCCGCCGCCCCGGCCGAGCCGGTTGCCGCGCCGGTCGACCGCCAGCGCCGGCACGAACAGCACCGCCGCGCGGGCCGCCGCGCCCGGACCGAGCCGCGGCCCGGACGGCTCGCACAGCCGCCAGCGGGCCGGTTGCAGGCAGTCCGCCCCGGTGTACTCGGCCCAGTCCAGGTCGAGGTCGGAGCGCAGCACCGGCAGCAGCACCCGGTCGCCCCACCGGCGCAGCGCCTCCGGCAACCCGGCGCCGCCCGGCTCCAGATCGGTGGGTACGTAGCCGGTGACGGTGCGGCGGGCGTCCGGCACGGCGGGCCGGCCCACCCGGCGCCCGGCGCGCAGCAGCGCCACCACGGCGGTCCGGATCGCGGCGTCGGCCGCGGTACGCCGCCCGGGCGGCATGCTCCGGCGCGCCGCGAGCAACCCCTCGCGAATGCCCGACTTATCCGAAACTGCGTGCATCTTCGCTGGATCCAACCTTGCCGGGGTAGGGGTACCTGCGCGTGCTGTGACAGCATCGCACTGCGAGTCGTCGGACGGTGCCCGGATCGCCGATCGGCGGCCGCCCGCGAGCAGTCCACAATGACGTCGGATGCCGACCGTTCATGACGAACTGACCTCCCGGAGGTGCCGGACCTCGGTGGGGACCTCTTGGGCAATCGTGCCGCGCCGGTGCCACCGGGCGGCCGGGGATCGGAGGACGGGGTGACCCTGCGCGCGCGGCTCACCGCGGCGTTCCTCGCCGTCGTACTCGGGCCGGTGCTGATCGGCGCGGTGTTCGTCGGCATCACGGTGTCCGAGGTGAGCAACCGGCGGGCCGTCGAGCGGCTGCAGGTCGCCACCACGACCGTACGGACCACCGTCGACGCGGCCTGCCACGAGCTGCGGTCGGCGGCCCAGATCGCGGCCCGGCTGTACGGCGGGGGCAGCGCCGCCGACCAGGCCAGCGCCGCCCGCGACGGGGTGGCGACCAGGCTCGCCACCGCGGTGCAGATCACCGACGAGCACGGCACCGTCCGGTCCACCGCCGGCCAGCTGATCGGGCCGTCCGCGGACTGCGCCAGCGCGTACCCCGCCGGCACCGAGCGGCCGCACTCGCTCGTCGCCCGGGTACGGCTGACCGACCAGAGCGGCCGGTCGATCGGTGAGGTCGTCGCCGGGGTGCCGGTGGACCGGTCGTTCGTGTCCCACCTCGGCGCGTCGACCGGGGTGGACGTGACGCTGCTGTCGGCCGGCGATCCGCTGTCCACCGAGACCGCGGTACGGGCCGACGCGATCGCCGGCACCGCCCACGGCCTGCGCGGCGACCAGGTGAAACCCACGCACGACGGGGTGTTCGTGCGGCTCGCGCCGGCCGGCACCGAGCAGCCGCTGCGACTCGCGCTGTCCACCACCCGCTCCGACTCGCAGACCCTGTACGCGGTGCTGATCGGGGTCGTGGTGCTCGCCGGCCTGGTGGCGGTCGGCGCGGCCTGGTGGCTGGCCGACTCCACCACCCGGCCGCTGGCCGAGCTCGCCGGCGCCGCCGACCGGGTCGCCGGCGGTGACCTGGCCGCCCGGGTACCGGTGCGCAGCCGGGACGAGGTCGGCCAGCTGGCCAGCACGTTCAACCGGATGACCCGGGAGATGCAGGCGTACGTGCAGGCGCTGACCGCGAGCCGGGACCAGCTGCGCGGCAACCTCGGCATGCTCGGCGACACGCTGTCCAACACGCACGACCTGGACGGCATCCTGTCGGTGATCCTGGAGACCGCGATGGCGGCCACCGGCGCCCAGTCCGGGGTCGTACTGCTGGTCGACGGGCCGGACGGGATGCACCCGAACCAGCTGGTGGCCCGGTGCGCGGACGGCTTCGACGGGCGGATCAGCTCGCTGTCGTCGATCCACGTCGCGCTCGGCGAGGGGCTGCTCGGCGGCGTCGCGCAGGGCGGCGAACCGCGCCGCGGCCGGGCCGACGGGATCGTCCTGGCGCCGACCGAACCGCGCTGCCGCACGTACATCGCGGTGCCGTTCTCCGGCTCGGCCCGGCCGGGCCCGACCGGTGGCGGGGACAACGGCGACGGCGAGCACGGGCAGCTGCGCGGCGTGCTCGCGCTGTACGACCGGCTCGGCCAGGACGACTTCGACGACGCCGACCTGGGCACCCTGCGTACCTTCGCCGGGCAGGCGGCGGTCGCGGTCGACAACGTGCTGCTGCACCAGGAGACCGAGCGGCTGTCGCTGACCGACCCGCTCACCGAGCTGTGGAACTACCGGTACCTGCGAGTCGCGCTGTCCAACGAGGTGGAGCGCGCCACCCGGTTCGACCGGCGGCTGTCCGTACTGGCCATGGACCTGGACCGGTTCAAGGAGGTCAACGACACGTACGGGCACTCGGCCGGCGACGCGGTGCTGGTCGCGTTCGCGCAACGGATCCGGGCCGAGATCCGCGAGATCGACCTGGCCTGCCGGCAGGGCGGCGAGGAGTTCGTCGTGCTGCTGCCGGAGACCGACCGGGCCGGCGCCGCCCACCTGGCCGAACGGATCTGCGCCGCGGTCCGCGAGCTGCGGGTGCCGATCGCCGCGCCGGACGGCCGCGAGCCGTGGGAGATCCAGGTGACCGTCTCGGTCGGCGTCGCCGTCTACCCCGACCACGGCGGTACCGGCCAGGACGTGCTCGACGCCGCCGACGACGCGCTGTACGCGGCGAAGGCGGCCGGCCGGGACACCTGGCGGCTCGCCGCCGGACCACCCCGGCGCCGGCCCGGCCGTACCGGTCCGGCCACCGCCGACGGCGTGCCCGGTGGCGCCGACCACCCGCCGGCCGGCCTCGGGCCGGAGGGCATCGGGCCGGACGGGAGCGGGTCTGGCGCCGGCGGCGGTGCCCCGGACGTCGAGGCAGGTACCGGTGAGAGCACCGCGGACAGGCCGGGCGGCGCGTCGCATCGGCCGCGAACGCCGAGGCAGACGCGGGGCGGATAGTCTCGGCCCATGCCCGACCATTCGACCACGTCAGACCCGACCGCCGCGCCGGCCGCCGGGGCGACCCCGACGAAGCGCGCCACCAAGGCGGTCATCCCCGCGGCCGGGCTGGCCACCCGGTTCCTGCCGGCCAGCAAGGCGGTGCCCAAGGAGCTGTTCCCGGTCGTCGACAAGCCGGCCCTGCAGTACATCGTGGAAGAGGCCGCCGCGGCCGGCATCGGCGACGTCCTGCTGATCACCGGTCGGGGCAAGAGTTCGATGGTCGACCACTTCGACCGGCGGCTCGATCTGGAGGCGGCGCTGTCGGCGAAGGGCGACACCGAGCGGCTGGAGGCGGTACGCCGGCCCGGTGAGCTGGCCGCGCTGCACTCCTCCCGGCAACCGGAGCCGCTCGGGCTGGGCCACGCGGTGTCCTGCGCCGAGGACCACGTCGGTGCCTCGCCGTTCGCGGTGCTGCTCGGCGACGACCTGATCGACGAGCGCGACCCGCTGCTGCCGACCATGCTCGACCTGCAGGCGCGTACCGGCGGGATCGTGCTGGCCCTGCTGGAGGTGCCGTGGTCGGAGGTGCACAAGTATGGTGTCGCCTCGGTCGAGCCGGCCGACGAGAGCGCCGGTGACGCCGAGATCGTGCGGGTCACCGGGCTGGTGGAGAAGCCGGCGAGGGAGGACGCGCCGAGCAACCTCATCCTGGTCGGGCGGTACGTGCTGCCGGCGTCGATCTTCGACGCGATCGCGCGGACCGAGCCGGACAAGCGCGGCGAGATCCAGCTGACCGACGCGATGGTGCGGCTGCTGCGCGAGGGCACCCCGGTGCACGGTGTCGTCTTCCGCGGCCGGCGGTACGACACCGGCGACCCCACCGGCTACCTCAAGGCGGTCGTGCAGCTGGCCACCGCCCGCGACGACATCGGCCCCGGCTTCCGCGAGTGGCTCGCCCGGTACGTGGCGGACGGGTTCACCGAGCAGCCGGCGACGAACGGTCAGTGACGGAGGCGCCATGGTGACCGCCACGCTGACCCCCCTCGCGGACTTCCTGCAGCAGGTGCTCGCCGCGATCCGCCCGCTGCCCCCGCTCGACCTGGAACTCACCCAGGCGTACGGGAACGTGTTCGCCGAGGACGTCGTGGCGCCCGGCCCGCTGCCGGCGTTCGACCATGCCGCGATCGACGGGTACGCGGTGCGGCTGGACGACGTGGTCGGTGCCCGCGAGGACCGCCCGGTCCGGCTCAACGTGGTCGGTGACGTCGGCGCCGCCTCCTGGCGCCCGGTACGGGTCAGCTCCGGCTCCTGCCTGTCCGTCGCGGCCGGTGCGCCGATGCCGGCCGCCGCCGACGCGGTGGTACCCACGTCCTGGACCGACGAGGGCATGGCGTCGGTGGAGATCTACGCGTCGCCCAAGCGCGGCCACGGGGTCCGCCGGGCCGGCGAGGAGCTGGCCGCCGGCGCCGTCGTCGCGCAGGCCGGTACCCAGGTCACCGCGCCGATGGTGGCGCTGCTCGCCGCGGCCGGCGTCGCGCACGTGGTGGTCCGGCCCTGCCCGCGGGTGGTGGTCGTGTCCACCGGCGACGAGCTGGTGGAGACCGGCCGGATGTCCGCGCCCGGCCAGGTCGTCGACGTCAACTCGCACGCGCTGACCGCGGCGGCGGTCGAGGCGGGCGCGCTCGCGTACCGGATCGGCATCTGCGACGACGACCCGGAGGGGCTGCGCGCGGTGCTGGAGGACCAGACGCTGCGCAGCGACCTGATCGTGATGACCGGCGGCACCGGCCACGGCCCCGGGGACATGGTGCGCCGCATCTTCGGCCGGGACGGCACCGTCCCGTTCACCGACCTCTCGGTGTACCCGTGTTCCTCGCTCGGTTTCGGCACCGTCGGCGTGGAGGAGGTGCCGATCGTCTGCCTGCCGGGCGACCCCGGTACCGCGCTGATCGGGTTCGAGGTGCTGGTCCGGCCGGTGATCCAGCGGCTGGCCGGCGCCGAGCCGGTGTTCCGCCCGTCGATCAAGGCGCACCTGCTGGAGACGCTGTCCTCGCCGGCCGGGCTGCGCGAGTTCCGCCCCGCGCTGGTGTCCGAGCGCCGCGGCGGGGGCTATACCGTGCAGCCGCTGGCGGGTGGGCCGTACACTCTGTCCGGCCTGGCCGACGCCAACGGACTGCTCGTGTTGGGTGAGCGCGTCTCGACCGCGGCGGCCGGGTCCACAGTGGACGTACTGCTGATCGATCGGCGGAGATGAACGCACACCCAGGCTGGCCGGCCGTGCTGCGCGACGGCGACGTGACGCTCCGGCCGTACCAGCGATCCGACGCGGCGGCCTGGGTCGAGGTCCGGTTGGCCAACGAGCAGTGGCTCGCACCCTGGGAGCCCGACCCGCCGGGCCGCTGGCAGGACGTGCACACCGTCCGCGCGTTCCGGTTCGTGCACAAGGATCTGCGGTCCTCGGCCGCCGACGGCAGCACCATGCCGTACGCGGTCTGCTACAAGGACCGGTTCGTCGGCCAGCTGACCATCGGCAACATCGTGCGGCGCGCGTTCTGCTCCGGCTACGCCGGCTACTGGGTCGACCACCGGTACGCGGGCCGCAGCATCACGCCGATCGCCCTGGCGCTCGCCGTCGACCACGCGTTCGACAAGGGCGGGCTGCACCGGGTCGAGGTCAACATCCGGCCCGAGAACAAGCCGAGCCGGCGGGTGGTGGAGAAGCTCGGCTTCCGCGAGGAGGCCTACCACCACCGGTACCTCTACATCGCCGGCGGCTGGCGCGATCACCTCGGGTACGCCATCACCACCGAGGACGTCGCCACCGACGGCGGCCTGCTCCGCCGCTGGCACCAGCGCAAGAACCCCGCCTGAGCGGACTGACCTGCAGGTCCGGCGAACGTTACCTCCAGGTAAGGCGTTCGGTGTGGCGCCGCGGAAATGTGGCGAGCGACCCGTAACCTCGGATAACGGCTTGTGATCACGAACCGAGGGGGGTCGTGACGGGGTGCCGACATCGGTGCTCCTCGCCGTGCTGGCGGCGGCGGGCCTGCTCGCTCTCGCACCGGCCTTGGTCCGCCGGTACGACACCACGGAGCGGCAGGTCGCGGAGCGGGAGTGGTCCACGGCACGGGTGGTGACCCGTCGGCGCCGGCGCTGCACCGTGCCGGGACACCACCCGGTGAACCCGCCGCGCCGCGCCCCCGACACCGCGGTCGCCGACCCGGCCACCGCACCCACCCGCAACGTCCACGGGGGGAGCCGCACGGCCCCGGCCCGGACCGCGTCGGGCGGCCACGCCACGTCCGCCCGGGCCGCCGCAGGCGGCCACGCCACGTCCGCCCGGACCGCCGCAGGCGGCCGCACCGCGCCCGTCCGGACCGGGTTGGGCGGCCGGCGGTCCGTCACCTCGCGGCCGGACCGGCGGCAGTACCGCCGCTCGGCCGGCATCCGGCGGCGCCGCCGCGCCTGGCGCCGGCTGCGCCGCAGCCCGTTCGGGCAACTGCTGCGGGCCCGGCCGATCCTCAGCCGGCCGGCCGCCGAACTCGACCCCGACCAGCGTCGCCGCTGGTGGCGGTACCACCGTCGGCGGATCCTGGTGCTCCTGCTCGCCGTGCTGGTCGTCGAGCTCGCTGTCGGCCTGCTGGTACCGGCGTCCTTCGTCGCCGCCGGCGGCACCGTGCTGCTGCTCGGCGCGTACGTGGTGCACCTGCGCAACCGGGCACTCGGCGAGGCGCGCCGGCGGCGGGAACGACTGCGCCAGCTGGCCGAGGCGAAGGCCAGGGCGGAACGCGCAGAGCGCGGCCGCGCCATCCGTCGCCGCCGCGCCGCCGCGCTCGCCGCCGCCCGCCGAGCCGCCGAGGCACAGGAGCGGGCCGCCGCGCTGGCCGCCGCCCGGGCCGCCGAGGCGGAACTCGCCGACGGCACGTACGGCACACCGTTCCTGCGCGGCCGCCCGTACCAGGCGCGCGCGGCCGGATTCTGACCCGCCGGTATCGGTTGGCGACCCGGAAAACCCACCTGCTAGGCTGTTGCGCGCTGGGGCTGTGGCGCAGTCTGGTAGCGCACCTCGTTCGCAACGAGGGGGTCAGGGGTTCGAGTCCCCTCAGCTCCACCGGCCGGTGGTCGGAGTGTGCCCGCGGGAAGCGCGGGCCCTCCGGCCTTTCTGCTTTCTGGGGGCGCGGCCCCCAGGCCCCGCGCCGGCGGGGCTTCGCCCCCCGGCACCCCCCTCCGCTGGTCCCGGTTCGTTCTTGGGGTGCGGGGTCTGCCGATCTTCGTTGTTCTCGGGTCGCGCTGTGTGCGGTCGGGGGTTGTGCCTGCGCCGTGCTGTGTGGCGGTCGGGGCTTGTCCCTGCGCTGCGGTGTCTGCCGGGCGAGGTTGGTCTTTGGAGCGGGTGTCTGCCGGGCGGGTTTGCCCTTGGCGCGCGGTGTCTGCCGGGGCGGGTTGTCCGGGGTGGCGGGCGCTGCGGGGCGGGTGGGTCAGGGGGTGGGGGGGTGTTCGGGCGGCGGGGTGAGGGCGCGGAGGACGTGGGTGATGAGGGCGTCGAGGTGGGCGCGGTCGGGCATGCCGAGGTGCAGGGCCAGGCGGTGGTAGAGCGGGCCGTACAGCAGGTCGAGGGCGACGTCGAGGTCGGCGTCGGGGGAGAGCTCGCCGGTGTCCTGGGCTCGGCGAAGCCGCTGCTTGAAGGTGGCGATTCGCGGCTCGATGAGGCGTTCGCGCAGCTCGCGGCCTAGCTCCGGATCCTGCAGGGCCTCGGCGACCAACCCGACGCCCGGCGCGCTGTCCTGCGGGGTACTCAGCTCGATGACCTCGGTCAGCAGGCTGCGCAGGTCGGCGGCGAGGTCGCCGGTGTCCGGGGGAGCCGTGCCGACCACGGCGGCCTCGTCGAGGAGTTCCAGGACGACGGCCCCCTTGGACGGCCACCACCGGTAGATGGTCGTCTTGCCCACTCCGGCCCGGGCGGCGATGGCCTCGATGGTCAGCCGCCGGTAGCCGCTCTCGCGGCAGAGTTCCTCGGTCGCGGCGAGGATCGCCCGCCGGCTGCTCTCGCTGCGCCGCGACGCGTTCGACCCCTGGGGCATGCCCCCATCGTAGGCGAAACGAAACGTCGCGTCTTGACCTGCGGGTGGCGCTCCGGCATGCTCTGGCGAAACGATACGTATCGTTGCGAGCGTTGCCGTGGTGGGCTCGCCGACTCGACGGGGGTTTCGAGCATGCACGTGCCACTGGGCTACGTGGCGTCGACCGCGATCCTGACCTGGTGCACCTTCTTCGCCGTGATCGCGCCGCGGCGGCCCCGACTGCTCGCGACCCTGAGCTTCCGGTCCGGCATGGTCCTCAACGAGGTACCCATCCTGGGCATGCTCGCCGCGGCGGCCACCACGGCGCTCGCCGCCGCGGAAGGCGATCTGGCGTCACCGGCGGGCATGGCGACGGCGATGGTGGCCCTCGCCACCGTCCCGTTCCTGGCGGTGTCCGCCTGGCACGGCCAGCGGGCGAACCTGGTGGTCGGTCGCGCCCTCGACCAGGGACTCGGTACCGGTTGGCGGGGCGAGCCGCGACGCCGGCGCTGGCCTCGCATCCTGTTGCTGCGGTGGCTGACGCGCCGGTTCCCCGTGACGCGGATCCGCAACATCAGCTACGGCGACGCCGGGCGCCGGAACCTGCTCGACGTCTACCTCCGCCGGGACACCCCGCAACACGCGCCGGTGCTCGTCCACTTCCACGGCGGCCACTTCACCGGCGGAGCGAAGAGCCGCGAGGCGCGACCGCTGCTGTACCGGCTGGCCAGTCAGGGTTGGGTGTGCATCAGCGCCAACTACCGCCTGCGGCCGCAGACCGATTTCCCCGGCCACCAGATCGACGCCAAGAAGGTCATCGCCTGGGTTCGTACGCATGGTGCCGAGTACGGCGTCGACGGGTCCCGGCTGTTCGTGGCGGGCAGTTCGGCCGGGGCGAACATGGCGGCCATGTGCGCGCTGACCCCGAACGACCCGGAGTACCAGCCCGGATTCGAGTCGGCCGACACCTCGGTCACCGCGGCGATCTGCCTCTACGGCTACTACGGTCACTTCTTCGGCGCGGAGCCGGATGTGCCGCCGTCGGTGAACCAGCCGTACGCGTACCTCGCTCCCGGCGCGCCACCGTTCCTGATCGCGCACGGCACCAGGGACGCGCTGGCGACGGTCGAGGGGGCCCGGTACTTCGTCGACCGGCTCCGAAGCGTGTCGAACGGGGCCGTGGTCTACGCCGAGCTGCCTGGCGCGCAGCACGCTTTCGACGTGTTCCACTCGGCGCGGTTCGAGGCGGTCGTGGACGGCGTGGAGTCCTTCGCCCGCTGGGTGAACGGGCGGCCGGTCGAACCGCTGACCGGACGTGGGCGGCCGGGGCCGGTGGCCGGGCCCACCAATAGCTAAGTGATTGATATATGGTGTGGGCATGGCGACGATGCGGGAACCGACGTTCCTGATCCTGACGGCGCTGGCGGCCGGACCGCGACACGGCTACGGCGTGATCAAGGACGTGGCCGAGCTGTCCGACGGGCGCACCAGCCTGCTCGCCGGCACCCTCTACACCGCGCTCGACCGGCTCACCGCCGAAGGCCTCGTCGAGCTGGACCGGGAGGAGCGGGTCGGCGGCCGGCTGCGCCGCTACTACCGGCTCACCGCGGCCGGGCATGCCGCGCTCAGCGAACGCGCCGAGCAGCTGCGCCGCGCCGCGCACGTCGCGCGGGCGCGGCTGCGGGCCAACCCGGTGCCCGGGATGCCCTGACCGCCGCACACGCTGGGCCGAGCCGGTGCCCGGGACGCCGCAACGTCGATCGCACCGGACCGCCGTTCCGGCGCCCCGGATGGCGCCGCATCGACCGCGCGAGCCACCAGCCCCCCGACCCAGGCAAGGAGAGACGCCATGCCGGACCCGGCCGCACTCGCCCGCCGGTACCGACGACTGCTCGTCGCCTATCCCCGCGCCTACCGGCGGGTGCGTGGTGCCGAGATCGTCGACACGATGCTGGACGCCGCCGAGGAAGGGCACCCGCTGCCGCCGGTGCGTGCCGCGGTCGACCTGGTCGGCGGTGGCCTGCGCGCCAGGTTGGGCCGCCCCCGCAGCCGCCTGGTGGTACCGCTGTCGATCGTCACCGCGATCCTCGTCGGGCTGCTCGCCTCGGCGATCGGGTACCGGCTGGCCTGGCAGGCGCGCACCGGCCCGCTGCCGACCAACGCCGAGGCGGGCCGCATCGCGGCCACCGCAATGGACGGCGACGTGCTCTGGACCCAGCGCGACGACTTCGTGTTCGGCTGGTCCGGGCACCGGCACTCGGTACCGGCCGAGATCGCGCTCTGGCCGTTCTCCACCGATGCCGTTCCTGGCGTGGAGGACTCCGACCTGTACGACGTGGGCTCGGTCTGGGTGGAGTCGGCGCGGCGCACCACCACCCCGGTCGCCGTGGCGGCACGCACGTCCGGCGGCGGCTGCGAGCGGACGGCTGGCAGGTGGACGACCGGCCTGGGCCGTACAGCACGGGGACCCGGCCGGTGCTGGTCGCCCGCAGGGGCGGGTACGTGTTGCTGCTGGACCTCTCCCGCAACAGGCTTTCGCCATCCGGGCCGGGCGAGGGCGGTGCGACGCCGTCCCTGGAGGAGTCGCGGCACGGCCCGTACCTCGGCCTCGACCTGCAGGTCTTCCGGGCGACGCCGAGCTTCGTGTGGGCCGGTCGACTCGGCGCCGGGGTGCTCGCGGCGGTACTGGCCTGGTTCGCGTTCGGGTGGTTCTCCCGGCGCACCGAACGCAGCCGGGGCGCCTACGTCGCCTACGGCGTGCTGATGCTGGCGTTGCTGCCGTCGTCGGTCGAGGCCGCGCGCTCCGTCGGCGCCGCGCTGGGCGGCGGAGACTGGCTGCCGTCGGCCGCGCCGATCGCCGCGATCCTCGACCAGGACCCGCTGCTCGACCTGGTCGCCTTCCCCGCCCTGCTGGTACTCGTCGCGCTCGCGCTGGCGCCCCGCCACCGCACCGAGCCGGAACCCGCGGGCGGCTGACCCGTCGAGCCCCGTCCGCGTCGCCGTGCCGGTCGGCCGACCCGGTACGCGGCGAGCACTCGGTGGACGTGTTTCCCCGGCCCGCGCGGCGCGGCCGGCCCCGGGCAGTGCCGGTGACGGTCCAGCGCCGGTGCCGGCCGGGGTGCGCGCCGGCGGCGGGTGGGTCCGTCAGCGGCGGAAGAGGTTCAGGTCGAACGCGTCGGCGATGGCGGCGTGGCCGGCGTCGCTGGGATGGACGCCGTCCGCGGTGACCAGGTCGGCGCGCATCCGGCCCGGGTCGGCGGGATCGTGCAGCGCCGTCTCCACGTCGACGACCGCGTCGAACTCGCCGCCGTCCCGGATCCACTCGTTCAGCCGCCGGTGCTGGTGGGCCAGCTCCGGCGGGCACATCGGCGCACCGGCGACCGGCGGCAGGGTGCAGCCGACGATACGCAGGTCGTGCAGGTGTGCGCGGCTGATCAGCATCCGGTAGCCGGCGACGATGTCGTCCGCCCCGGCGCGCTCGCGTTCCGGTGTGCCCGGCAGCAGACCGAAGAACAGGTCGTTGACGCCTTCCAGCAGGACGACCCACCGCGCTCCCGGCCTGGCCAGTACGTCCCGGTCGAAGCGGGCGAGTGCGCTGGCGCCCATGCCGGCGGACTCGCGCAGTACCCGGTTGCCGGCGATGCCCATGTTCACCACCGCGCGGGGCGGCAGCCCGGGGTCCGCGGCGAACCGGCGAGCCAGCGCGGACGGCCAGGGCGCGTCGGCGTCCGGGGTGGTCTCCATGCCATCCACCAGCGAGTCGCCGAGGGCGACGATGGTCGCGGCGCCGTCCGGGGCGAGCACGTCGATGCCGGTGAGCCACAGGTACGAGGAGAATTCGGTGGCGTCGGTGAGCGTCGGTTCGGCTGCCTGATCGCCCGGCGCGAGCCAGGCGCGGCGCAGGCCGGTCTGGTGGCTGGTCGTCGCGACCCGGTCGTCCGGCAGGTACAGCGACACGGTCAGGTCGGTCTGTGCGGGCGCGCGGTAGGCGACGGGGTCGCTGTGCAGGTGCGCGCCCGTCTGCAGTACCACGGCGCGCCGGCCGCCGAAGGTGAGCGGCACCGGGCCGCCCGGACCGGCGAGGTACGCCGCCCCGATGCGTACCGGTGGGTGGCCGAAGGAGTTCGCGAGGGCGACGCGCACGGCGGTCCCACCCACGGTGGTCCGTGCCACCATCCGTACGGTCTGCGCGCCGAGCTCGGTCGGCGCCGCCGGCTCGGCGGGCGGCTCGTCCGGCATCTCCGGCCCGCCGCCGAGGTCGAGCGCCGGGGCGAGCTGCTGTGCGGTCCCCCAGGCGGCGATCCAGCGCCCGCCCGTCTCACTGCCTTCCACGAGCGCCCCTTTCACGAACACTGCCTCTCGCGAGTTTCGCCCTTCACGAGCACCGCCTTCACGAGCACTGCCTTTCACGAGCACCGCCCTTTCGCCAGCACTGCCGTTCACGAGCGCTGCCCTTCCCCGAGGACTGCCTTGCTCGAGCACCGGCCGGTCCGAGCGGGTCATCGGGGGAGCGCCATCGCCTCGTCGGAGGCGGTGGCGAACCAGCGGGTGGCGGCGCGGTCGAAGGAGCCGGGGTCCGGCGTACCGTCGGCGGCCCAGGCGACGACGCCGTCCGGCCGGACGAGTACGGCGCCGAGGCCGAGGTCGTCGCGGGCCGGGCCGCCGGCGTACCGGATCCGGTCGGGGAACCGGAGCGCCGCGTCGCGCAGGTCCCCGCACGCGCTGAAGTCGAGGACCACGCCACGGCCGTCGCGCAGCAACTCGCCGAGGCGGGTACCGTCCGCCAGCCGGAAGTCCGGCGCATCGTGGCCGACCAGCGGCGACTCGCCGCCGAGGTCGTACCGCAGTTCGGTGCCGGCGGTGCGCCGGAACGCGTAGGTGGTGCCGTCCCGGGTCGTCAGCAGCTCGCGCAGCACGGCCAGGGCGGCCCGGGAGTGCGGATCCGGTCGCATGACCGCCACCTGCGCGCGGGACCACTCCAGCACCTCGGCCCCGACCGGGTGGCGTTCGGCGGTGTATGTGTCGAGCAACCCGTCGGGCGCGTGCCCGCGCACGGTCGCCGCGAGCTTCCAGCCGAGGTTCATCGCATCGCCGAGGCCGAGGTTGAGCCCCTGCCCGCCGAGCGGCGAGTGGATGTGCGCGGCGTCGCCGGCGAGCAGCACCCGGCCCCGCCGGTACGTGCTGGTCTGCATCGCGCGGTCGGTGAAGCTGGACGCGAGGTGTACGTCGGTGAGCGTGACGTCGGTGCCGGAGACCCGCCGCAGCACCTCCTGCAGGTGCTCCCGGGTCACCGGCCGGGACCGGTCGTACGCGCCGCCGTCGAAGTCCAGCACACCGAGGTGGCCCGGGCCGGTCATGGTGAGGTACATGCCGGCCGGGGTGAGCGTGAATCCCGGCCGCAGCACGTCGGGGTCGGTCAGCGTCGCCACCGCCACGTACCCGGTGAACCGCGGTTCGGTGCCGAGGAAGTCGAAGCCGGCGAGCCGGCGCACGCTGCTGCGGCCGCCGTCGCAACCGACCAGCCAGCGGGCGCGGAACTCGTGGTCGCCGGCCCGTACGGTCACCGTCCCGGTGTCCTGCCGGACCGCGGTGACCGCGCAGCCGCGGCGGATCTCGACACCGACCGCGGCGGCGCGCTCGGCCAGCACCGTCTGGACCGCGTCGAGGCTGGTCATGATGCCGTCGGCGGCCGGGCCGGGCAGCCGGTACGGCAGCCGGGCCAGGTCGACGTCGGCCGGATCGAGGGCGGTACCGGCGAAGTGCGCCACCGATCGGGGCGGTGCCGGCTCGTCCGGGTCGGGCACGTCGGGCACGCCGGCCACGCCGGACGCGGCCAGCAGGGACGGCAGCAGGCCGCGCCGGTGGAACGCCTCGACCGAACCGGCCGACAGGCCGCGCAGCCCGAGCGGGAGACGCCGAGCCTCCGGATGCGGCTCGGAATCGCGTTCCAGTACCAGTACCGAGCAGCCGGCGAGGCCGAGCTCTCCGGCGACGAACAGGCCGACCGGCCCGCCCCCCACGATCACCACGTCGTGCATGCCGCACCCCTCTCCGTAGGTAAGGCCAGCCTGCCGGGCACCGCGCACACGGCGCGCACACCGCGGTCACGCGCGAGTGCGGGCTGCCGGCCGGATGACAGCCGCGGGCCGGAACCGCGGCGCAGCGACGCACGGCGGAGCGGACGGCCACGTACGGTGAGTGCTCGGCCGGGATCG
Source organism: Actinocatenispora comari (assembly GCF_017312725.1). GTDB lineage: Bacteria > Actinomycetota > Actinomycetes > Mycobacteriales > Micromonosporaceae > Actinocatenispora > Actinocatenispora comari. Next base: position 86,263 of record NZ_BOPO01000117.1, read on the forward strand.
GGGCGGATGGTGGGCACCCGGACACGGTGTGCGATTCCAGCGGCGACAGTGGCGCGACGATCGGGTCGGTCGGTCAGGGGTCGTGACTCCGCCGTGGCGTGCTGGGCTGTTATGGTCTCCGATGTGCGTGTTTGCCCGCCGGGTGGCGACCGCAACGGCACCGGCCCGTCAGGGCCGGTGCGGACCGCAATGTCCGGCAGGTCAACAGCGGTGCGCGTCGCCGACGGACAGGCCGCCACCGAGAATGCAGACAGTGATGAGGCACCCCGTCGATGAGCGTTCGCACCTGGTCGATTCGGTCCCGACTCGTGGCGCTGGTGGCGGTGCCCATCGTGTGCCTGGTTCTGTTCTGGGGCTTCGCCAACTACCTGACCCTCGGTGACGGGTTCCGGTTGTACAACCAGAGCCGGCTGCTGAACGAGCTGTCCGTGCCGGTCGACAACGTGGTGATCGCGGTGCAGGGCGAGCGCCGGGCCGGGATGGTCTACCTGGCCAGCCCGGACGCGACGCACCAGAAGCAGCTCGCCGCCGCGCGACGCGTCGTGGACCGCCGGATCGCCGCGTACCGGTCGGGGTTGTCGTCCGACTCGCTCCGCAGCGTCGCCACCGACCGGATGCTCGCGCTCGCCCAGGCCGAGCTGTCCGACCTGGCCGGGCTGACCGACCTGCGCAGCAAGGTGGACCACCGGTCGCTGTCGCCGACCGAGCTGATGACCGGTACCGCCGGGCTGCTCGACGGCGTCGACCCGCTGTACGCGCAGATCACCACGTTCCCGGACGACGAGACCGGCGCCGAGGGGCGGGCGGTGGCGATGCTGTCGCGGGCCCGGGAGATGCGCTCCCGTACCGACGCGGTGCTCGCGTTCGCGCTGGCCAAGGGGCACTTCAGCGCCGAGACCTACCGGCTGTACGTGCAGGCGGTCGGGGTCGAGCAGGACCAGTACGAGGTGGCCGCGGCCGCGCTGCCCGCCGCCGACCTGCGCGAGTACCGGGCGCTGATGGCGAAGGTGCCGTTCACCGAGCTGGCCGCGATGGAGAGGTCCGCCGTGACCAAGGGCGGACCGAACAGCGCGGTGCCGGTCAACGCGGTGCAGTGGCAGCAGGCGAACGCGCGTGGCCTGACCGCGCAGTACCGGTTCGAGCAGCACCTGTACGACCTGATCGGCCAGCACGCGAAGGCCCCGTCGTACGTGATCTTCCTGCGGCTCGGGTTGGCCGGGCTGCTCGGGCTGATCGCGATCGTCATCTCGGTACTGGTGGCGCGGCGGCTGACCCGGTCGCTGATCCGCCAGCTGCGCGCGCTGCGCGACTCGGCCCGCGACCTCGCCTGGGTGCGGCTGCCGGCGGTGGTGCAGCGGCTGTCCGACGGGCAGAGCGTCGACGTCGCCGCCGAGGTACCGAAGCTGCCCACCGGCTCCGACGAGATCGGCCAGGTCGCCGACGCGTTCAACGAGGTCGGCCGCACCGCGGTACAGGCGGCGTCCGGTCAGGCGGAGCTGCGCACCGGCGCCGGGACGATGTTCCTCAACATCGCCCGGCGCAGCCAGACGTTGCTGCACCGCCAGCTCAGCCAGCTCGACGTGATGGAACGCAAGGCCGCCGAGCCGGAGGCGCTGGACGACCTGTTCAAGGTCGACCACCTCGCCACCCGGATGCGGCGCAACGCGGAGAACCTCGTCATCCTCGGCGGCGGCGCACCCGGCCGGGTGTGGTCCGAGCCCAAGCCGCTGCTCGACGTGCTGCGCAGCGCCGCCTCCGAGGTCGAGCAGTACGAGCGGGTGCACGTCCTGCCGTTCCCGACCACGCTGCTCGCCGGGTCGGTGATCTCCGACGTGGTGCACCTGGTCGCCGAGCTGATCGACAACGCGACCGCGTTCTCGCCGCCGCACACCCGGGTCAACGTCACCGGCCAGCCGGTACCGAAGGGGTTCGCGGTCGAGATCGAGGACCGCGGCCTGGGCATGTCCACCGCGGACATCGACTCGGTCAACGAGTGGCTGGCGCACCCGCCGTCGTTCGACGTGCTGGCGCTCAACGACGACGCCCGGCTCGGCATGTTCGTGGTCGCCCGGCTCGCCGCCCGGCACGACATCAGGGTGCAGCTGCGCCCCTCCCCGTACGGCGGGACCACGGCGATCGTGCTGCTGCCCGGCGAACTGGTGGAACGCGCCGAGGAGGAGCCGCCGGCGGAGCCGCGGGAGCGCCCGACGGACGACCGGCCCGCGGCGCCGGTACTGGTCGCCGCCGGTACCCGGCGCGGAGCCGAGCGGTCCGATTCCGGTACGTCCGCCGGGCTGCCGCGGCTGGCCACGCTCGGCGCGGCGCGTGGCGCGCACGCCGAGCCCGACCCGCCGGTACCG
>NZ_BOPO01000118.1 GCF_017312725.1 Actinocatenispora comari
GCCGCGGCCGTCCCGGCGACCGCCACGGCGGCTCCGGCCGAACCCGCCCCCGCGGCAGCGGCCACGGCGCCGGCACCGGCGCCGGAACCGGCGGACGTGCCGGAACCGGTCGACGTCGGCCCGGCCGAGCTGGACGACGACGTCATCGGCATCCGCCCGCCGGACCGGATCGCCATCAACGCCGCCGAGGAGCGGCTGACCGCGCTGGCCACCGGCGGCGCCGGGCTCGGTGCGCTGACCGAGCCGGTCGCCTGGGCGCTCGGCGCCGGCGACCTGGCCGGCGAGTGGGACTCGATCCGGGTGGTCCTGGTGGGCGCCGACCACCACGGCGGCGCCCGGGCCGGTGACCCGGCGGCGGAGAGCACGATCGACCGGGTCCGCACCGGCACTGCGCCGCTGGCCCGGCTGGCCGAGCGGGTCGGCGCCACGGTCACGGTGGCCGAGCTGCCCGACGGCGCCGCGCCGGTCCCGGCGATGGAGACCACCGACGTACTGACCGCCGAGCAGGTCGACGCGGCGTTCGAGCTGGGCCGTTCGCTCGCCGAGCGGGCCGCGGACGAGGGCGTGCAGCTGCTCGTACCGGCGGCGTGCGGTGCCGGCGTGCAGGCGGTCTCGGCGGCCGTGCTCGCGGCGGCCACCGGCAACGAGCCGGCCAGCCTGCTCGGCCGGGTGGTCGGCGAGTCCGGCCGGGTCGACGACACGGCCTGGATCGCGCGCTGCCTCGCCGCCCGGGACGCGCTGCACCGGGTCCGGCTGCGCTCCCGGGACAGCCGGTCGCTGCTGGCGATGCTCGGCGGCCCCGACCTCGCGGCGCTGACCGGGCTGATCATCGGCGCGGCGGTGCGGCACCTACCGGTGCTGGTCGACAACCCGGCGGCGGCGACCGCGATGGTGCTGGCACGCGACATCGCGCCGAGCTCACCGTGGTGGTGCATGATCCCGGACCACGGCCGCGCGCCCGCGGTGCGTACCGTCGCCGACCTGCTCGGCTTCGACACCGTGCTGGACCTCGGCCTGGGCCTCGGCGACGGCTGCACGGCGCTGACCGCGGTCGGGGTGCTGCAGCCCGCGCTGGCGCTCGCCGCCGCGCTGCGCAGCCCGGAGACCGCCGAACCGGTACATGCCTGACCCGACCCGGAGCGAGCCGGCCCGGGGGCGCTCCGGGCTGCTCGCCGCGGCCCGGTTGTCGGTGAGCACGTTCACCGTGCTGCCGGTACCGGTCGGGCGGGTGGACCGGGCGAGCGCCCGCGGCGCGATGGCGCTGGCGCCCGCGGTGGGCGCGGCCCTCGGCGCCGTACTGGCCGGGGTCGCGGTGCTGCTGCGGCTGGCCGGCGCGCCGGTCGGGGTGCTGGCCGTCGCGGTGGTGCTCGGCGGCGTGCTGGCCACCCGGGCGCTGCACCTGGACGGGCTGGCCGACACCGTCGACGCGCTCGGCTCGTACGCGGACCCCGAGCGCGCGCTCGCCATCATGAAGCGCTCCGACATCGGACCGTTCGGCGTGGTGGCGCTGGTACTCGTGCTGGCCGCGCAGGTCGCCGCGGTGGTCGCGGTCGGTGGACGGCCGCCGCTCGCGCTGCTGGCCACGCTGGTGACCGCCGCCGGTACCGGCCGGCTCGCGGTGACGCTCGCCTGCCGTCGCGGCCTCCCGGCAGCGCGGCCGGACGGGCTCGGCGCGCTGGTCGCCGGCACCGTACCGGGGTGGCTGGTGGCGGTGGCCGCGGTGCCGCTGGCCGCGATCGGGCTGGCCGCCGACCCGGACCGGCCGTGGCTCGGGCCGCTCGCCGTCCTGCTGGGCCTGGCCGCGGCGGCGCTGCTGGTCCGGCACGTCACCCGGCGGCTGGGCGGCGTCACCGGCGACGTGCTCGGCGCCTGCGTCGAGCTGGCCGGCACCATCGCCCTCGCCGCCCTCAGCTGCTGACCGTCAGGTCGGCCCGGCGTTGCTGACCGTCAGGCCCGGAGCTGCTGACCGTCAGGTCGGTTCGGTGTCGTACCCGGTCGTCAGGCGGCGCGGTGCGGCCGCCCGCCAGGCGGCGACGACCAGCGCCCGCAGCGCCGGCAGCTCGATCCGGGCCAGCTCCACCCGCACCCAGCCGAACCGGCCGGTCGTCGGCGCCACCGCGTACGTGTCGGGATCGCGGGCCACCAGCGATGCCTGCTCGTCCGGGGTCGCCTTGACGGTGGCGTGCGGTTCGTCCGGCGCGGCCACCGCGAACATCTTGCCGCCGACCTGGAACACCGTCTCGGTGCCCCAGGTACCGACCTCCTCGGCGCCGGGCAGCCCGAGCGCGATCCGACGGACCTGCTCGAACGTGGCACCGGCCATCACTTCACCGAGGACGGCACGAACGGCGGTTTGACCACCTTCATCGGCGCCCGCCGGCCGCGGACGTCCACCTCCACCTCGGCGCCGGCGTCCAGCTGCGCGGCGGTGTCCAGCAGCGCCAGGCCGATGCCGCGCTTCAGCGTCGGGGAGAACGTGCCCGAGGTGACCTCGCCGACCTGCCGCTCCCCCACGTACACGGCCATGCCGGGGCGCGGGATGCCCTTGCCGGCGGCCGACAGCCCCCAGAGCCGGCGGGCCGGGCCCGCCTCCTTCTCCGCGAGCAGCTCGTCCCGCCCCCAGAACGCCGGCTTCTTCCAGCCGACCGCCCAGCCGGCCCGCGCCTGCACCGGGCTGATCTGCATGGACAGGTCCTGACCGTGCAGCGGGTACCCCATCTCGGTACGCAGCGTGTCGCGCGCGGCGAGTCCGGCCGGCCGGACCGCGAGGTCGGCGCCCTCCTCCAGCAGCGCGTCCCACACCGCGGCCGCGTAGCGCGCCTCGACGACCAGCTCGTACCCGTGCTCGCCGGTGTAGCCGGTGCGGCAGACGATCAGCGGCCGGCCGCCGATGGTGCCCGGCTCGAAGCTCATGTACCCGTGCCGGGTCGGCGCACCGAGCCGGGCCAGCAGGTCGGCCGACATCGGGCCCTGCACCGCGATGATCGCGTAGTCGTCGTGCCGGTTGGTGACCTCGACACCCTCCGGCGCCGCGGCGGCCAGCCGGCGGACCACCTCGGCGGTGTTCGCCGCGTTCGGGATCAGGAACACGTCGTCGTCGGCGAACCGGTACGCGATCAGGTCGTCGACCACCCCGCCGGTCGCGTCGTCGCAGCACAGCGTGTACTGCGCCTGGCCGGCGGTGATCTTGTCCAGATCACCGGCCAGGCAGGAGTTGACGAACGCCACCGCCCCGGCACCGCGCACGGTCGCCTTGCCCAGGTGCGACACGTCGAACACACCGACCGCGTTGCGCACCGCGTTGTGCTCGGCCAGCACACCGCCACCGGCGTACTCCAGGGGCATCTCCCAGCCACCGAACGCAGCGAACTTCGCACCGAGCGCGCGGTGCCGGTCGTGCAACGGGGAATGCTTGAGGTCGGTCATGGGTGGCAACCTACCCGGCGGCCGTGGACCTCTAGCATCGACTCCGGCCCGGCCGCGACGGCGTCACGACGCACCGCGATCCGGACACCACCACAACGACGTGGTCACCATCGTCACCGTCACGGGTTGGTGCACGATAGCGGCCGAACACACCATCGTGCACCAACCCGCCATGGAGGCCTCGCGTGAGTTCGCTTGCTCTCGCCGACACCAACCCTGCCAGCCTGTCCGCCGACGCCGTCGTCGTCGGGCTGTACCAGTCGGCGGACGGCGCGCCGACGCTGGCGCCCGGCGCGGCGGAGCTGGACGCCGCCTTCGAGCACCGGCTGATCGACACGCTCGTGCTGCTCGGCGCCACCGGCGCGGTCGGCGAGGTGACCAGGCTGGCCAGCCTCGGTACCGTGCCGGCGCCGCTGGTCGCCGCCGTCGGCCTGGGCATCCGCGAGGCCGCCGACGACGAGTCGGTACGCCGGGCCGCCGGTGCCGCGGTCCGCGCCCTGGCCGGGTCGGCGACCGTCGCGCTGGCGCTGCCGGCGCTGCGGCCGGCGGCGGAGGGCGCCGCGCTCGGCGGGTACCGGTTCACCCGCTACCGGGCCGGCGCCGCCACCGACCGCGCGCCGGTGACGAAGATCCAGCTGGTCGTGCCGGACGCGAAGGACAAGGCGGCCAAGGCGGAGCTGAAGCGGGCCGCGGCGCTGGCCGACGCGGCCACCTTCACCCGGGACTGCGTCAACACCCCCGGCAACGACCTGCGTCCGCCGGCGTTCGCCGACGCGGTGTCGAAGGCGGCCACCAAGGCCGGCCTCGCGGTCGAGGTGCTCGACGAGAAGGCGCTGCGCAAGGGCGGTTACGGCGGCATCCTCGCGGTCGGCCTCGGCTCCGCGCAGCCGCCGCGGCTGGTCCGGCTGGCGTACTCGCCGCGCGGGAAGGCCACCGCGAAGATCGCGCTCGTCGGCAAGGGCATCACGTTCGACACCGGCGGCCTGTCGATCAAGCCGGCCAAGGGCATGTGGGAGATGAAGAGCGACATGGCCGGCGCGGCCGCGGTCGCCGGCGCGATGCTCGCGATCGCCGCGCTCAAGCCGAAGGTCGAGGTCGTCGCGTACCTGCCGATGGCGGAGAACATGCCGTCCGGCTCCGCGTACCGGCCCGGCGACGTGGTCACCATGTACTCCGGCACCAAGGTCGAGGTGCTCAACACCGACGCCGAGGGCCGGATGGTGCTGGCCGACGCGATCGCCCGGGCCTGCGAGGACGGCCCCGACTACCTGTTCGAGACCTCCACCCTCACCGGCGGCCAGGTCACCTCGCTGGGCAACCGGATCGGCGGCGTGATGGGCTCCGAGTCCCTGCACGAGCGGGTCCGCGCCGCCGGTGACCGGGTCGGCGAGCCGATGTGGCCGATGCCGCTGCCGGAGGAGATCGCCAAGCTGATGACCTCCGACGTCGCCGACCTGTCCCAGGTCGCCAGCGGGATGGACCGCTCCGGTCACATGCTGCAGGGCGGCTACTTCCTCTCCCGGTTCGTCGCCGACGGCGTCGACTGGGCGCACCTGGACGTGGCCGGGCCCGCGTACCACGAGTCCGAGGAGTACGGGTACCTGCCGAAGGGCGCCACCGCGGTTCCGTTGCGGACGTTGGTCGAGCTGGTCGTCGACGTCGCGGACAACGGCTGAGCGGGGGGCACCTCTGTGCGCTGAGGTGCTGCCCGAAGCGCCCGCGTCGGCGCGGGGTCGCTTGTTGGCACCGGTGTAAAGGCCACCTCTGTTCGCCTCTTTCACCCCCCGTGGGGGAACGTGGGGAGCGGGCTTCGCCCCTCCCCACACCCCTCCCCATCAAGGGGGCAGTCGCCCCCTTGACATCCCCTGTCGGGGCCCAGTGATCAGGCAGGACGCCGCCTGGCCCGCTTCGGAACGACGGGGCCCGGTGCGGCCTGCCCATCGACGCCCAGCCCGCCACGACACCAACCCCACCCCGCCTGCAACGCGACACGGGTCGAAGCGGGCGTTGCTGTGATGGGTAGGCCGGGCCGGGGCCCCGTTCTCCTTCGACGGGCACTCGGCGTCGATGGGCATCCTCACCGGGGGCTGGGCGGGGATGGCCAAGGGGGCGGCCCCCTTGGCGGGGAAGGAGCGCGAGGAGGGGGCGAAGCCCTCTCCTCGCATTCCCCCACGCGGGCTCAAAGCGTGAACAGAGGTGGTCTTTACACCGCCAGCCCACAGCGGCGTGCCTCAGCCCGGAGGTACAGGAGCGCATGGAGGTACAGGCCAGGTTCAGTGCGAGGTGCGCTGGCGGGCGTTGTAGTCGCGCATGCGTTGGGGGTAGCCGAGCTTGCCGACGTCGTACACGGGGATGCCGACGCGGCGGCCGAAGGCGAGGGCGGCGGGATGGGTGAGGCGCCGGCGGGTCCACTCACCGTCGTGCCCGATCAGGATCACCGTCTGCCCGGTCATCAACGTCGCCGGCTCCAGGTAGGCCTCGACGCCGATGCGACTGGCCACGAACCGTTCCAGGTGCGCCACGTCCGCCGGGTCCGCGGCCCGCTCGGCCCGTACTCCGCGACCGCGCTGAACGCGCCGCCCGAACCGTCCCACCGTTCCTCCTCCTTCGCCGTACCCAGCACGGTCGCCGCACAGCGTACGGCCAGCGGACGGCCCAGCGCTCGCCGCACGTCGACAACACCGCATACCGGCCGGAACGGCCCCATCGGGGTCGAGCCGACCGCTATGACGAGACTCATGAACGGGCGTTCGTGTCCGGATGCCAAGATGGCCGGGGCACGCAACGTTGCGGCACGGTGAGGCGGGAGATGACGTGAGCGAGGCAACCGACAGCTATGACGTGGTCGTCCTCGGTGGCGGCAGCGGCGGGTACGCGACCGCGCTGCGCGCCGGCAGCCTCGGGCTGACCGTCGCGGTCGTCGAGAAGGACAAGGTCGGCGGCACCTGCCTGCACCGCGGCTGCATTCCGACCAAGGCGCTGCTGCACGCCGGCGAGGTCGCCGACGCCGCCCGCGAGGCGGCCCAGTTCGGCGTGCGGGCCAGCCTCGACGGCATCGACATGGCCGGCGTCAACAAGTACAAGGACGGCGTCGTCACCCGGCTGTACAAGGGACTGCAGTCGACGCTGGCCGCGCGCGGCGGCATCACCACGATCGAGGGCACCGGCCGGCTGGTCGCCCCGGACACCGTGGACGTCGACGGGCGCCGCGTCACCGGCCGGCACGTGGTGCTCGCGACCGGGTCGTACTCGAAGTCGCTGCCCGGGCTCGCCGTCGACGGCGAGCGGGTGATCACCTCCGAACACGCGCTGTCGCTGGACCGGCTGCCGGAGCGGGCGGTGATCCTGGGCGGCGGCGTGATCGGGGTCGAGTTCGCCAGCGCCTGGCGCTCGTTCGGGGTCGACGTGACCATCGTCGAGGCACTGCCCCGGCTGGTCGCGGCCGAGGACGAGGAGGTGTCGAAGGCGGTCGAGCGCGCGTTCCGCCGCCGCGGCATCGGCTACGTCACCGGCAGCCCGTTCACCGGGGTGGAGAAGACCACCGACGGCGTGCGGGTCGGCGTCGAGGGCGGCACGACGTTCGACGCCGACGTGTTGCTGGTCGCGGTGGGGCGCGGCCCGGTCACCGCCGACCTCGGGTTCGAGCAGCTCGGCCTGACCATGGACCGCGGGTACGTGCCCACCGACGAGCGGCTGCGCACCAACCTGCCCGGGGTGTACGCGGTGGGCGACATCGTGCCCGGCCTGCAGCTCGCGCACCGGGGATTCCAGCAGGGCATCTTCGTCGCCGAGGACATCGCCGGCCTCGACCCGCGGCCGATCGACGAGACCGGCATCCCGCGGGTCACCTACTGCGAGCCGGAGGTCGCCTCGGTGGGGCTGACCGAAACGGCGGCCCGCGAGCGGTACGGGGACGACGGGGTGCAGACTCTCACCTACAACCTGGGCGGTAACGGCAAGAGCCAGATCCTCAAGACCCAGGGCTTCGTGAAACTGGTCCGGGCCAGCGACGGGCCGGTCGTCGGTATCCACATGGTGGGTTCCCGGGTCGGTGAGCTGATCGGTGAGGCACAGTTGATCTACAACTGGGAGGCGTTCCCGTCCGACGTCGCTCCGTTCGTCCACATGCACCCGACCCAGAACGAGGCGCTCGGCGAGGCACACATGGCCCTCGCCGGCAAGGCGTTGCACGTCCACAGCTGAGCGCGCCCGAGTTCGACGCACCAGCGAAGAATCGCAAGCGAGGAGTCCTACCCATGCCGACCTCGGTCACCATGCCGCAGCTCGGAGAAAGCGTCACCGAGGGCACCGTCACCCGGTGGCTCAAGCAGGAGGGCGACCGGGTGGAGGTCGACGAGCCGCTGCTCGAAGTCTCCACCGACAAGGTCGACACCGAGATCCCGTCGCCGGCCGCCGGCGTGCTGTCCCGCATCGTCGTACCCGAGGACGAGACGGTCGACGTGGGCGCCGAGCTGGCGCAGATCTCCGGCGACGGCGAGTCCGCTCCCGCCCAGCCGGCCGCGGAACCGGAGCAGGCGGCGGCGTCCGAGCCGGCCGCCGAAACCAAGCCGGCCCGGCCCGAGCCGGCCCAGCCCGAGCCGGAGCAGCCGGCCGAGCCCGCGCGGCAGGCGCCGTCCCAGCCGCAGTCCGACCAGCCCGCGCAGCCGTCGGGCGATGGCGCCGCGGACGGCACCGAGGTGCCGATGCCGGCGCTGGGCGAGTCGGTGACCGAGGGAACCGTGACCCGGTGGCTCAAGCAGGTCGGCGAGTCCGTCGAGGTGGACGAGCCGCTGCTGGAGGTGTCCACCGACAAGGTCGACACCGAGATCCCGTCGCCGGCGGCCGGTACCGTGCTGGACATCAAGGTCCAGCAGGACGAGACCGTCGACGTCGGTACCGTGCTGGCGATCGTCGGCTCCGGCTCGCCGTCGGCGAAGCCCAGCCAGCCGGCCCCCAGCCAGCCGGCCCCGAGCCAGCCCTCCCCCAGCCAGCCGACGCCCAGCCAGCCCGCCGCGGCGGCGCCCGCGCCGGCACCGCAGGCGGCGCCGAGCCAGCCCGCCCAGCAGGCCGAGCCGAGCCAGCCCGCCCAGCAGGCGGCGCCGAGCCAGCCCGCGCAGCGGGCGCAGACCGCGGAGCCGGTGCAGCAGACCGCGCCGGCGGCGGCGCCGCAGGTGGAGCGGCCCGCCTCGACCGACCAGCAGCCGAGCAGCGACGGCCCGTCCGGCTACGTCACGCCGCTGGTGCGCAAGCTCGCGGCCGAGCACGACATCGACCTCGCGTCGCTGTCCGGTACCGGCGTCGGCGGTCGGATCCGCAAGCAGGACGTGCTGGACGCCGCCGAGGCGAAGAAGCAGGCGGCCGCGAAGCCGGCGGCGCCGGCCGCGACCGCACCGGCCGCGCCGAAGGCGGCGCCGAGCCCGCTGCGTGGCCGCACCGAGAAGCTGTCCCGGATGCGGCAGATCATCGCGCAGCGGATGGTCGAGTCGCTGCAGACGGCCGCGCAGCTGACCACGGTGATCGAGGTCGACGTGACCCGGATCGCGCAGCTGCGCGCCCGGGCCAAGGACGAGTTCCTGGCGCGGCACGGGGTCAAGCTGTCGTTCCTGCCGTTCTTCGCGCTGGCCGCGGTGGAGGCGCTCCGGCAGCACCCGAAGCTGAACGCCTCGATCGACATCGAGCAGAAGACGGTCACCTACCACGACACCGAGAACCTGGCGATCGCGGTGGACACCGAGCGTGGGCTGATCGTGCCGGTCATCCACAACGCCGGTGACCTGAACCTGGCCGGCCTGGCCCGGCACATCGGCGACCTGGCCGATCGCACCCGCAGCAACACGGTCGGGCCGGACGACCTGGTCGGCGGTACCTTCACGCTGACCAACACCGGCGGCCGGGGCGTGCTGTTCGACACGCCGATCTTCCCGCAGCCGCAGGTGGCGATGCTCGGTACCGGCGCCGTGGTGAAGCGGGCGGTGGTGGTCGACGACGCGAACCTGGGCGAGATCATCGTCCCGCGCTCGATGGTCTACCTCTCCCTGTCGTACGACCACCGGCTGGTCGACGGTGCCGACGCGGCCCGCTACCTGGCCACGGTCAAGGAGCGGCTGGAGGCCGGCGACTTCGAGTCGTCGCTCGGCCTGTAACACCTGATCCATCCGCCGGGGCGGTCCGCAGCATGCGGGCCGCCCCGGCGTCGTTCCCGCCATCGGCACCGGCCGGCGGCGCACGACGGCAACCGGTGGACCAGGACGGCGGCCAGCGGTCCCGACCAGGCGGCGCGCCACCGGCGGTGAGCGGGATGGTCAGCGGCGCAGCGATCCCGCGGCGACGACCAGGCCGGTACCACTGAGCCGGACGACGTCGCCGGCCACCCGGACCGACAACCGGCTGGGCCGGCCGACCGCGTGTCCCTGCGCGACGACCACCGGACGCGCCGGATCGACCAGCCCGTCCCGGACCAGGACCACCGCGAGCGGGCCGGCCGCGGTACCGGTGGCCGGGTCCTCGGCGATGCCCATCCGCGGGTTGACGAAGCGCAGGTGCGCGTGCGTGTCCGGCTCGACCGGGTCGAGGCTGAACACCGCGCAGCCCTCCCCGCCGACCGCGTCGAGCACCGGCAGCAGCAGCTCGGGTACCGGCCGGATCCGGTCGACGGCGGCCCGGTCGACCGCCTGGACGAGCAGGTGCCCGGCGCCGGTGGACACGACCTCGGCGATGCCGTCCGGTGCCAGGTCGGCCGGGTCGAGGCCGAGCGCGGCGGCCAGCGCGGCCCGGTCGGTGACCACGCCGCCGAACTCGGGCGCCGCCTGGCCGATCGTCACCGTGGCCCGGCCGTCGCCGGCCGCGGTCACCTCGGTCGGATAGCTGCCGGTGCCGATCTGCTGCACGTAGCCGGTGCGGCCGGCGGGCAGCCGGCCACGCTCGGACAGCAGTGCCGCGGCGCCGAGCGCGAAGTGGCCCACGCCGTACACCTCCGCGCCGGTCGGGGTGAACGCCCGCAACCGCCAGTCGGCCCCGGGCGCGCCGGCCAGGACGAACGCGGTCTCGGACTGGTTGAACTCGCGGGCCACCGCGCGCATGGTGGCCTCGTCCGCGTCGTCGGCGTCCAGCACGACGGTGGCGGGGTTGCCGGTGAAGGGTGCTGTCGCGAACACGTCCACGTAGCCGAATTCCATCCGACCATCCTGCACCCCGCCGGCCGGCCGTCGGCCGCGCGGTCAGCCGGGCTCGCCGAGCGCCGCCAGGCCGGTACGGGCGAGTTCGGTGGCGCGGGCGACCTCGGCCGGGCCGGGACGACCGGCGAGTGCCGCGCCGGCGAGCAGCAGGCACCGCTGCGCCTCCCGCCGGGCCGCCCCGGACGCGGCGGCCTTCCGCCCGGCCCCGGGCCCGGCATCGTCGGAGACAGTGCCGCCGGTGGTGGTGGCGTCGTCGTCGGTGGTGGTGGTGTCCAGGGCGGCGTCGAGGCGGGAGCACAGCGAGCGGGCCCGGTCCAGTCCGGCGGCCACCACCCGGCGCCGGCGCACCAGGGCGGCAGCCACCGGTGCGGCCGCGACCGCGAGCAGCACCGCCGCGCCGAGCACCCAGGGCAGTACGGTCATGCCGCGTCCAACGCCCGGGCCCGGTCGCGCAGCGCGCCGATCCGGCCGGCCAGCTCGTCCAGGTCGGTGTGCCGGTCGGCGTGCTGGCTGTCGGACAGGGCGATCAGGTAGTCGGCGGACAGCCGGCCGAGCCGGTCGGCCGCCGCGCCGGCCGCGTCCGGCCGCAGCTCGACCATGATCAGCGCGATCTCGGCCAGCTCGCCGTCCAGCTCGGCGTACCGGGCCCGCCGCCGGGACCGGTGCACCAGGGCCCGGGCACCCACCCGTACGGTGCGGCCGAGGCCGGCGCGCAGCCCGAACACCCCGGCGACGACCAGCACGACCAGCCCGCCGGCGACCAGGTACCGGTAGGTCGGCACGCTGAAACTGCGCCGCTGGTCGATCAGCGAGCCGCCCGCGACGTTCGCGTCGTAGCGCATCACCACCTGGCCCACCTGCGCCGCGACGTCACCGTTCAGGTAGCCGGTGGCGGTGGAGATGATCGACCACTGGGCGAAGTCCCAGCCGAACCAGTCGACGGTCAGCGGCAGGTCGTCGCTCTCGCAGCCGTACTCGAACTCGCCGCCGACGAACACCGCCACCATCAGGCCGTCGATGCGGTCGACCGCGGCGGCACACGCCTTGTCCGGGTGCTTCGCCTGCGCCGAGCCGGGCCTGAGCACCTCGATGGCGATCGGCCGGACCCCGATCGTGCGGCGGATCGCCGCCGTGTCGACGTGCCCGGCACCAGGCTCGACGTACAGCACGTGCTGGCGCAGCGTGTCCACCGCCGACCGGTACGGCGAGACCAGCAGAGTGAGGTCCGACCAGGTGGCGACGAGGATGCTGATGATCAGGCCGATCCCGACCACGATCGGCCACACCGGGCGGCGCGCCCGCGCCGTGCCGGCCGCCTGTCCGGCACGTCGCTCGGCCGACCGGCGTACCGCCTGGCGCCGTTTCGCCATGCTCCGCCGCTCGGCACGGCTGCGCCGGCGCTTCGCGTCGGTACGAGGACCTGGTTTCCGGTCCGGACGAGTGCTCATGCCGGCTCCTCGGCCGCTGGCGACGCCGGCACGGACAGCAGCGTCGCGGCGCGCTCCAGGTACTCGTCGGCGGCGTCGAGTGCCTCGGCCGCGGTCGCGGTGTCACCGTCGGTGGCCATCAGGTCGCGCGCGGTCCGGTAGCGTTCCGCGGCGCGCGCGAGCAGGTCGTCGGCGCCGTCCGCGAAGCCGGACACGTAGGCGAGCCGGGCGGCGGTCCCGGCCACCCGGGCCCGCAGCCGAGCCCGCCGGGCGGCCTCGGTCCGGCGCCGCTGCCGCCGGCGCCCCACCAGCCGCCACCGCAGCGCCAGCGTGCCGAGCAGAAGCACCCCGACCGTGCCGGCGAAGATCCACGGCAGCCAGGTCACCACGATCGGCAGCGGGTCGGCGGCCCGGTCCGGATGTTCCACCACTGCGGCGTTCGCGCGCGCCTTCCCGTAGTACTCGGCGACGAGCAGGCCGATGTTGGCCGGGGCCGGGCCCCACTTCGCGGTCTGTTCGAAGTACTGCCCGTAGTACCCGTTGACCGCCGCGGACTGCGGGCCCGGGTCGGGGCCGGCGAGGTCGGTCCACTGGCCGCGGACCACGACGATCAGCTTCCCGGGCAACCGCGCGGCCAGCTGGTGGGCCAGGTTGTCGGGTGGGCCGGGCGGCAGCGTGACGAGCCGCAGGGCGGGCCCGTCGGTGATGTCGTTCCACTGTTTCGTGGCGGTCACCGTGGGCAGTCCGGGCGCGGTGTAGACGCGGCGCGCGGTCAGCGCGGCCGCGACCGTGTCGACCAGCTCGGCCGGCGCGTCGGGCAGCACCCGCGGCCCGTCGCCGTTGCGGGACTTGCCGTCGATGCCGGTCAGCACCATCTCGGTCATGTCCCGGGTGGTGAGGATCTGGCGGATCTCCGACATGGTCGACGGGCCGACCCCGCCACCGTCGGGTTCGATCCGCACCGTCAGCCCGGTCACCAGGACCACCTTGGCGTGCCCGGTCAGCCCGTCGGCGAGCTTGTCGACCTGCTTGTCGTAGGCCTTGTACTGCTCGACGCCGGCGAACGGCAGCGCGATGACCCGCGTCTTCGTGTGCGCCAGCGCGGCCCCGATCCGCTTCTCGTCCAGCACCGCGGGGGCGCCGGGCAGCCGGGAGACCCGGTCGGCCGCGATCGCGGCGCGGGCCTGCCCGACGGTCCAGCCGAGTTTCGCCGGTTTCGTGGGCACCTGGACCGACGGCACCGCGCGCGGCTTCGGCCGCGGCGGCTGGTGGACGCTGCGGTAGATCAGCGATCCGACCGGCCAGCCCAGCCACACCACGACCAGCAGCGCGGCGATCGCGACGCGGCGGAGGGTGTTGCGGCGGGAAGCGTGCACGGCAGCAGTGTAGGAGTGCCGGTCCCGTGCGTCGCCGCCGAGCGGGCCGGCCGGCGGGAGCGGGTAAATCCCGTGGCCGGCCGGCGGGAGCGGGAAATCCCGTGGCTGGCCCTGGTACCGGGTGCCACCATGGGCCGGTGTCGGACCGCGCGCTGTTGATCATCGACCTGCAGACGGTGTACCTGCCCGGGATGCACCGGCCGGAGCCGGTGCTGGCGCGGGTGGCCGCGCTCGCCGACCGGGCCCGCGCCGCCGGCGCCCCGGTGGTGTACCTGCGGCAGATCGTCCCGCCCGACGAGGTGCCGGCCGGCGTCGACCCGCGCGAGCTGGTCGGCTCGATCGCGCCGCGGCCCGGTGACGTGGTGCTCGACAAGCACAGCGCGGACGCGTTCCTGGACACCGGGCTGGCCGGCCTGCTGCGCGAGCGCGGCGTGCGGCGGATCGTGGTCACCGGGTACAGCACCGAGTTCTGCGTGGACACCGCGGTCCGCAGCGGGCTGTCCGCCGGCTTCGACGTGACCCTGGTCGCCGACGGGCACCTCACCAGCATCCCGGACGCACCGCCCGCGGCGGCGTCCGGCGGTTCGTCGGAGGCGACCCCGGTGTCGTCCGTGCCGGCGCGATCGGTACCGCCGGCCGAGGCCGCGCTGGCCCCGCCGGCGGTCGTGGCGCACCACAACCGGGTGCTCGGCTCGATCGGGTACGCGCATCACGCGGTGACGCTGGCCCGCGCCGACGAGGTGAGCTTCTGACCGCGCCGCCGGTGGTAGGCGACGATCAGCGCCGCCAGCAGCGGTACCCACAGCGTCACCGGTAGGTAGCAGGCGACGAAGACGGTGTGCCACAGCGGGCTGGTGAACGAGATCCCGTTGTCGCCGTCGAAGTAGTTGACGAACGCGAACGTCCACAGCCCGGCCAGTGCCACCGCGCCGGTGCTCGCCACCGTGGTGGCGAACCAGCGCCGTACCGGTCGGCCGCCGAGGAGCGGCAGCCACCGTGGGAAGACCTCGCCCCACGGCCGGACCAGCCCGAACGACAGCAGCGCCACGGACTCCGACAGCAGGCTCAGGCCCACGATGTAGATCTGGGTGCCGGGCCCGATCTGCGGCGCCGCGCCGTACGCCAGGGCGCCGATCGGCAGCCCGAACGCCAGCGCCAGCCGCCACAGCCCGGACGGCAGCACCACCAGCGGGATCAGGTGGGCCACGATCTCGGTCCAGCGCGGTACCGGTGTCGTTCGCATGGTTCGAGCATCGGTGCCCGGCGCGGCGGCGGCCTCCCCAGCGGCCGGGACGGCGCTCCCCCGCGGGAGGGAGCGCCGGTGCCGGGCGGTGATCCGCCCGCCCGACACCGGCGCTCGGCCGGTGTCCCGGGACGCGGACCGGTGCTCGGCCGGTGTCCCGGGACGCGGATCCGGTGCGGCCAGCGTCCCGGGACGCGGATCCGGCGCTCGGCCGGCGTTCCGGACGCGGGTCCGGCGCTCAGCAGTTGCGCAGCTCCGGGGACTGGTTGAGCAGCTGGCCGCGCGCCGAGATGAACGCCCGGTACCGCTCGCCGTCCACGGTGGCCGGGGTGAACGCGGCGACCCGGTGGCAGTTCTGGAAGGCGAGCACGACGCCGAAGTGCCGCTCCAGCGCGCCCCGGATCGGGGTGGAGGCGAGCGCGCGCAGCAGCTGACCGCGCTCGGTCTCGCTCGGTGGCGGGGTGGCGTCGTCGGCGAAGCCGTCGGCACCCACCCGGTCGGCGACGGCGCTGACGGTGCGCCACGCGTACGGCAGCGAGTCGCGGACGCAGGCGAGGAACGCGGCGTCGTCGACCTCGCCGGCCTCGGCGGCGGCGAGCAGTTCCGGCGATACGTCGAGGGACATGGACACTCCTTGGTTTGACGGTTCGGACGGTGTTTCGAGGCTCGCGCGAGCTAGATGAAATTAGAATTCATTTTCATCTAGACCTCAAGTGCGACACGCGGCGCACCGCCCGAACCGGACGTCCGGCCCGCGGACCGCCCCCGGCCCGGCTGTACAGTGGGTGAACAATCCGCCGATCGCGGCAGCTGTGGCCGTGCGCGGTGTGCCAGCGTGATGGAGGTTCCTGCTCCGTGCCACTGCTCAGCGTCGTGGTGCCCGCCTACAACGTGCAGGAATACCTCGGCGAATGCCTCGATTCGCTGCTGCACCAGTCGTTCACCGACCTCGAGGTGATCGGCGTCGACGACCGGTCGCCGGACTCCTCCGGCCGCATCCTGGACGAGCGGGCCGAGCGTGACCCCCGCCTGACGGTGCTGCACCTGCCGGAGAACCGCGGTCTCGGCGGCGCCCGCAACGCCGGCCTCGCCGCCGCGACCGGCGACTACGTCTGGTTCGTCGACTCCGACGACTGGATCGACGCCGACGCGCTGCCACGCATCGCCGCCCGCCTCGCGGCCACCCGGCCCGACCTCCTGCTCGTCGGCCACCAGCTCGACCACCCCGACCTGCGGGCCGAGCGCGACCCCGGCGACGCGCTGCTCGCCGCGCTGCCCGCCACCTTCACCGCCAGCCAGCGGCCCGAGGTGTTCCGGGTCTTCCCGTCGGCCTGGAACAAGATCGTCCGGCGCGACTTCCTGGTCGGCCTCGACCTCGACTACCCGGCCGGCTTCTACGAGGACCTACCGGTCAGCTACCCGCTGCTCGCCGCCGCCGACCGGATCGTCGCGCTACCCGAGGTCTGCTACCACTACCGGCAGCGGCCCGGCTCGATCCTGGCCAGCAACGGCGCCCGCCACCTGGACGTGATCGGCCAGTACGAGCTGGTCTTCCGCCGGCTCGCCGCGCTCGGCGACCGCGGCGACGCGGTGCTGCCCACAGTGTACCGGGTGGCGGTGAAGCACCTGTTCGTGCTGCTCGGTGCCGGCCGGCTGGCCGCGGGCACCCGCCGGGAGTACTTCCGCCGGGCGAGCGCGCTGGTGCGTCGCGCCCGGCCGACCGGCTTCACCCCCCCGGCCGGCGGCGACGGCGTGCGCTACCGGCTGCTGCTCGCCGGCAACTGGCCGGCCGTGGTGGCGGTGCGCGCCGGCTACCGCGCCGCGCAGCTG
>NZ_BOPO01000119.1 GCF_017312725.1 Actinocatenispora comari
ACTTCGCGGTGCCCGGGCAGGAGCCGGTCGACCGGTACGCGCCCGCGGAGTCGGCGCCCGCGCCCGAGGGCGGTTTCGGTACGCCCGGTCAGGCGCCGGTGGACCGGTTCGCGCCGGCCGACGGCGCCGGCAGCTTCGCCGTGCCCGGCCAGGAGCCGGTCGACCGGTACGCACCCGACGGCGGCGCGACCGGGCACCCGACCCCCGCCGAGCAGGCCGCGGCACCGGGCAGCTTCGCCGTCCCCGGTCAGGAGCCGGTCGACCGGTACGCACCCGACCGCAGCCCGGCCGCACACTCGGCGCCCGCCGAGCAGGCCGCCGCACCGGGCAGCTTCGCCGTCCCCGGCCAGGAGCCCGTGGACCGGTACGCGCCGGCCGACGCGGGCACCGCGCCGGCGGAAGACGGCGCGTCGCCCTGGGCGGCGTTCGCCGACGCCTGGCAGGAACCGTCCGAGCAGCCGGCACCGCCGGCGGCCGCCCAACCCGGCCACGAGCAGCGACCCGAGCCGCCCGCGACCGAACAGCCCGGGTACCAGCAGGGTCAACCGGCCGGCCACCAGCAGTCGGCGCGGTCCGAGTACGGGCAGGCGCAGCCGGACCAGGGTCGGGCCAGGCCGGAGCAGGCCGGCGGCGACCAGGCGCGGCCGGAGCAGCCCAGCTACCAGCCGGCCCGGCCGGAACCGGTCGAGTACGGCGACGGTGCCGCCCGGCACGCGCGCGACGATGAGCCGCGGCCGGCCGACGACGGTCCGCCGGCCGCCTGGCCGCCAGCCGCCGCGCCCTGGCCGGGTGACGACGTGCCGCCGGTCGTCGCGGCCCGCGGCCGGGCGACGGTGCCGGCCGCGAACCGGATCAGCGCCGACGAACTCGCCGCGCTGCTCGACCAGGGCAGCGGCGCCGAGCCGGGCCCGCCGCAGCCCGCCGGCCCGGCCGCCACGGCGCAGCCGGCGACGCCGGACGGTGGCGATGCCGACGCGCAGCGGGGCAACAGCTGGTGGGAGCACGGCGCCGACGACCCGGCCGCCGCGGGCGGCGCCCAGCCGGCGCAGCCCGGGTGGCCGCCGGCGAACCCGAACGGCGCCGGCCCGGCCGGCGCACCCGCGCACCGCAACGCCGCCGACCCGTACGGCCAGCAGCAGGGCCAGCCGCCGGCGCAGTACGGCGACCCGGCCGGCGCCGACCCGTACGGTGCCGCGTCCCAGGGCGCCGGTTCCTACGGTGCGGCGCCCGCGGACGCCGGCCCGGGAACGTACGGCGCGCCGCAGGGCGCCGGCACCTACGGCGCCGCACCGCAGGAGCAGGGCGGGTACGGTGCCGCCGAGTCGCAGAGCGGGTACGGTGCCGGCGATTCGCAAGGCGGGTACGGTGCCGGCGAGTCGCAGGGCGGCGCGACCTACGGCGCACCCGCGCCCCAGGACCGTGGCGGCTTCGCGGGCGGGCCGCAGGACCAGGGCGGCTACCGGTCGCCGGCACCGCACGACCCGGGCCAGTACGGCGCGCCGCAGGG
>NZ_BOPO01000120.1 GCF_017312725.1 Actinocatenispora comari
GGCCGACGCCGCCGACGCCGACAGCGCGGTTCTGCGCGGTGAGGCGCTGCTGCAGCTGGGCGAGGTGGACGAGGCGGTCGCCGCGGTGACGGTGGTGCCCGACGCCGCGGACCGGCAGGTGGTCGCCGCCCGCGACCGGGTGCTGCTGCTGGGCGCCCTGGGCCGCGATCCGTCCCGGGCCGCGGAGCTGGCCGAGGCGACCGCGCAGCGACACGGCCGGCCGCCGGAGCACACCGGCCTGCGGGCCGCGCTGGCCGCGGTGGACGCCGCCGCCCGCCGCGCCGGCTGGGAGCGCGAGCTGGCCACCGCGGCCGCGGCGGCCGGTGCCGCCGGCGACGCGCTCGCCGCCCGGTGGAGCGCGTGGCTGCTGGTGGAGACGCTCGCCGCGGACGGCCGGTTGGCCGAGGCGGCGGAGAACGCCCAGCTGGCCGCGGACGCCTGCGCGAGCGACCTGGCGTACTCGTGGCAGACCCGGTTCCTCGCCGCCGAGCTGTGGTGCACCGCGCTGCGCGGCGAGCAGCTCGACGACGTGGTGCGCCGCGCCGTGGCGCTGGTCGACCGCACCCTGCCGGCCGTCGCGCACGGGTACGCCACCGCAGCCGCGGCGCTCGCCGAGGCCGACGGTGGGCTGCTCGCGTCGGCCCGGGCCCGGCTGGGCAACCGGCCGGCGCGTCCGGTGGCGAGC
>NZ_BOPO01000121.1 GCF_017312725.1 Actinocatenispora comari
TTTCTATTTAGTAGTTATTAGTGTTGGAGTTTTCTGGTTTATTTTTTCTATTATGTATTACTTTTCTTCAGTTAAAAACGCTTTTGCTGCTAAATATTTAGTACATGGAACAGTTCTTGAATTAATATGGACTATTACTCCTGCTCTTGTTCTTATTGCAATTGCTTTCCCTTCATTTAGATTATTATATTTAATGGATGAAGTTATTTCACCTTCTTTAACAATTAAAGTT
>NZ_BOPO01000122.1 GCF_017312725.1 Actinocatenispora comari
AACGTTCATTATAAGTAGCGACTACCAGGCTAACTTCACAGCTGAATAAGTATATAATGTTATTATCTTTATATTCACTAGACAATCATTTGGGACCTTGATCAATGTTAACGGCTATTTCCGTCTTGACTACCCACCTTAGCATGAGCAGTCTGAATTTCTATCATCAATTTATGTAATTCCGAGCTTCCCTATCACAGGTAAGATTTTCGAGGTCCCCGCTACCTAAACG
>NZ_BOPO01000123.1 GCF_017312725.1 Actinocatenispora comari
CGCTGCGTACCCGGCGGCGCCGGCACCGGGCGCGCCGGCTGGTGCGCAAGGCGGTACGGCGGGAGGCTCGCGGCTCGGCGAACCGGCGGGGCGCCAAGGCGCGCGGCCGGCAGGCGAGCCGGCTGACCCGCCGGTTGCAGCGGGCGCAGGGCTGGATCGCGATCACCGCGGCGACCGCGCCCGACCAACTGCCGGCGCTGCGGACCCGGATCACCAGCCTGCGCATCGATCTCGCCCGGTTGGGCGTCGCGCCCGGCGCCAGCGGTACCGAGCGGCGCCGCCGGCACCGCCGCGCCGACCGACAACGCGCCCGCCGCGACGTCAACCGGCAGCGCGAGCAACGCGGTACCGACTGGCAGGGCGACGCCCGGCTGCGGGAGCCGTCCGGCACCGACGCGGCGAACACCGAGCGCGGGGAGCGGTAGCCGGTCGTCGCCGGGTGCGATCAGATCTGCAGCCGGCGGACCGTGACCAGTCCGCCGGCGAGCAGCAGCGCGGCCAGGCCGGCGAGGATCGCGGCGATCGGGCTGGTGGCGAGCAGGTGACCGAGGCGCAGCCAGTTGTGCGTCCAGGTGACGACCGCGGCGAGCAGGGTGAGCAGGACGCCCTGCGCGGCACCGAACACCACGGTGCCGATCAGGCCGGCCCGGCGGTGGACCAGGCCGTACCACATGCCGTAGGCGAACACGAGCACGAACGCGGCGGAGGCGGTCAGCCAGGTCTGCCACCAGGCTCCGTCCAGCACACCGGGCGCCCGGAAGTACGCCATTCGGATGCCCCAGCCGCCGGTGCCGCGCTCGACGAGCTGGCCGATGGTGACGACGGTACCGAAGCAGCCGGCCAGCCCGGCGGCCAGCGCGCTGGCGCCGAGGAAGTAGGTGCGGCGGCTGACGCCGAGTGCCAGGCCGAACGGCAGGGCTCGGGCGACCGTCTGGATGCCGAGAACGAACACCACGGCGAACGCGGCGAGCAGGCCGCCCACCCAGCGCTGCGCGGAGTGGTCGTCGGGGACGAGTTGGAGGATGACGACGTCGAGGCCGAAGGCGAACGCGGCCCACAGCCAGGGCAGTGCCAGGTAGGTGACGCGATCCAGCAGCAGGTAGCGGGCCACGGTGAGGATCGGCGGAACACGCGGTGCGGCGGTGGTGGTCACGATGCCCCCGTCGGGATGAGGGTGGCGCCCGCCGCGGAGTCCACGGCGTGCATGGCCAGCTGTTGCAGGGTGAGGTAGTCGACGTCGAGGTGCAGGTGCTCGGCGAGCTGCCGGTCACGCTGGTCGAGCCGGCCGGCCATCACCACGGTGGTCCGCGCACCGAGGGCACGCCGGCTCAGGGTCGCGCGGTCGGCGACGAAGCGGTCGACGTCGGCGGTGCGGCCGGTGACCGTGACCGCGTTGCCGCGCAGGTCGTCGGTGAGCGCGTCGATCACCAGCCGGCCGTGGTCGATGACCAGGACCCGTTCCAGCAGGTCGGCGACCTCGTCGATGAGGTGCGTCGAGAGCACGATGCAGCGCGGATGCGCGGTGTAGTCGGCCAGCAGGTGCTGGTAGAACATGTCCCGCACGACGGCGTCGAGACCGGCGACCGGCTCGTCCAGCAGGGTCACCTCGGCGTGCGCGGCGAGGCCGAGCACGATGCCCAGCGCGGCGCGCATGCCGCGGGACAGCTTCTTGATGCTGCGCCGCACCGGCAGCTCGTACGCGTCGAGCAGGGTCGCGGCGAGCGCGGCGTCCCAGTTCGGGTGGAACAGCGCGGCCGCGGCGAGCGCCTGCTCGATCTTCAGGTCCGGATAGGTCTGGTCCTCGCGGATCAGCACCATCCGGCGCAGCACCGCGTCCCGCTCCAGCGGCGGGGAGCCGAAGACCCGCACACTGCCGGTGCTGGCGAACCCCTGGCCGGTCAGGATGCGCAGCAGGGTGGTCTTGCCGGCGCCGTTGCGGCCCAGCAGACCGACGATCGACGGGCTCGGGATCTCGAAGCTGACCTCGGACAGCGCCTGGTGCCCGCCGCGTCCCGGGTATCGCAGGCCCAGGCCCGCCACCGCGATCGCCGGCGTCACGACGTGCTCCGGGCGGGTGCCGGGGCAGCCGCGGCGAGGTCGGCGAGCTCGTCCCGCACCAGCGCCAGCAACTCCTGCCGGCCGAGCCCGAGCCGGTGCGCCTCGGTCACCAGCGGCCGCACGTAGCTGTCGGCGAACTGGCGCCGGCGTACCCGCATCAGCCGCTCGCGCGCCCCGGCGGCCACGAACATGCCCACGCCGCGTCGCTTCTCCGCGATCCCCTCGTCGACCAGTACGGACAGGGCACGGGCGGCGGTGGCCGGGTTGACCCGGTGGAACGTCGCGAGCTCGTTGGTCGAGGGGATGCGCTCCCCCTCGGCGAGGGTGCCGTCGGCGACCTCGTCGGTCAGCCGGTCGGCGATCTGGGCGAAGATCGGTCCACTGTCTCTCACGCGTCACTCCCGCGGGGCAGAGCTGGATTGGTTCATTAGTTGAGTAGCATACCCCATAACCAGTGAGCCAGCGAACCGCCTTCCCGCGCCGGCAGGGCCCGGGCGTCTCGACGCAATCTCTACAACGTTGTACATTCCTGGCAGGACTTCTCGCCCCTCGGAGGTCGCCATGGTCCTGCCCTCGTCGTTTCCGTTGCGCCGCTGGTCGACCAGACGAGCGCTGGCGGCGGCCGCACTGGTCACGGTCGCGCTGGTGACCGGAGTGCTGCTGTCCCCCGCCGGCCACGCCGGCACGCCGCCCGCCGACTCGCCGCGCGCGACCGGCACGTTCGCCAACCCGATCCGGGGCACCACCAGCGATCCGTACCTCGTGCGCTGGAACGGGTACTACTACATGACCAGCACCGACGGCTGCGACGGCGGCTGGCTGTGCGTGTGGAAGTCGGCGACGCTGACCGGGTTCGGCAGTGCGGAGAAGCACGACGTGTGGCAGATCCCCAGCGGCGCACCGAACTCCGCCGAGGTGTGGGCGCCGGAGATCCACCGGATCGGCGGCGCGTTCTACATCTACTACACCGCCGGAGCCGGTGCCGCACACCGGATCTACGTGCTGCAGGCCGACGGCGCGGACCCGACCGGCGGCTACCACGAGGCGAACACCGGCGCGGCGCACGGCCAGCTCACCGAGCCGAGCGGACAGTGGGCGATCGACCCGGACGTGTTCACCGGCGCCGACGGCACGCTGTACCTGACCTGGTCGGGCTGGCGGTCCACATCGGACACCGCGCAGCGGATCTACGTCGCGCCGATGAGCGATCCGCTGCACGTGTCCGGCAACCGGGTGGAAATCTCCGCGCCGACCCGACCGTGGGAGACGGTCGGCAACCCCGACCAGCCGGACCAGTCGTCGGTCGGGTACTTCCCGGTGAACGAGGGGCCGGTCGGCTTCCGGCACGGCGGGAAGACCTACCTCACCTACTCGGCGAGCTTCTGCGGCACCCGCAGCTACGCGGTGGGGCTGCTCACCAACGGCAGCAACGACGTGCTGAACGCCGCGGCGTGGAGCAAGACCGGGCCGATCTTCAAGTACCACGGCGGGGTGATCGGATCGGCGTCGTTCCAACCGATCACGTCGGAGGACGGTACCGCCGACTGGTTCATCGTGCACGACAACACGACCGGCTGCGACCCGGGTCGTCGGCTGCGGGCGCAGCAGCTGTACTGGGATCCCCGGGACGGCTCACCGCTGCTCGGCTACCCGGTGAACGACGGCGTGCCGCTGCCGTTGCCCTCCGGTGAGCCGGGTTCGAGCCCGAACACCGACCCGTACGCCTCGGGCTGGGGCGACGCGTTCGGCGACGCGGCCGAGGGCGACACCACCGCGGGCCGGCGTACCGGAAGCTGGACGGTGACCGATCCGCACACCGCGGCGCTCACCTCGTTCGGCGGCACCGGCTGGACCCAGCTGTTCTACGCGGCGAACCCGAACTACGAGAACTTCACCATGTCCGCGGACGTCGCCTGGCACGGCACCGGCACCACCTCCGCGTACCCGAAGTACGGCATCTACGCCTCCTACGCCGATGCCGGCAACCACGTCGAGGTGTTCCTGGACCGGCAGTACGGCGTGCTCGCCACTCATGCGGTGGTGCAGGGCGTCGAGCAGCCGTGGCAGAACTCGCCGCTGCCCGCCGGGTTCGACCCGGCCGCGTACCACACGCTGAAGGTGGTGAAGTCGGGCGCGCACTACACGTTCTTCCTGGACGGCGCCCAGGCGCAGGACCGCACCTTCACCGGGGCGAGCTTCCCGGTGCTGCTCAACGGCCAGCCCGGGCTGGTCACCGAGGACACCACCGCGGCCTACCGCAACGTCACCGTCACCGCCACGTACTGAGCCGAGGGCTCAGGAACGGCAGAGGCAGAACTCGTTGCCCTCCGGGTCCTGCCACACCTGCCAGAGGTCCTCGTACAGCGGGCCGAGCGGGCTCGCGCCGAGCCGGGCGGCGCGGGCACCCGCCCGCTCGAAGTCGTCCGCGACGAGGTCGAGGTGGAGCCGGTTCTTCACCGTCCGGCGCTCCGGCACCCGCTGGAGCGCCAGGTCGGGGCCGAGACTGACCCAGTCCGGTTCGCGCCGGGTGACCGACCGGCCGAGCAGCGCCGCCCAGAACCCGGCCAGCAGGTCCAGATCGTTCGCGTCGATCACGACGCCGCCGATGCGCACCCGCGCGCCGTCGGCCGGTACCGCCCGTGCCTGGTCGTTGCTCATCCGTCCGCTCCGATCCGGCTCCCGGTGGTGGCAGTCGCGACGATCGCCGCCACCGCCCGGTCGGGATCCTCGGCGGCGATCGCGGTGCCGAGCCGCCGGGCCGCACGCGCGTACGCCGGTCCGGTCAGCACCCGACGCGCGCCGTCGGCCAACGCCGCCACCGATGCATCGGCCGGCAACACGATCCCGGCACCATGGTGGGAAACCCGGGCCGCCACGTCGTACTGGTCGCGGCCCATCGGCACGCACACCAGCGGTACGCCGGCCCGCAGGGCGGCGAGCACCGTGCCGTGCCCGGCGTGCGTGATCACCAGCTCGGCCCGGTCGAGTACCGCCGCGTGCGGCACGAACCGCTCCACCGCCACGTTGTCCGGCGGGTCCAGCCGGGCGGGATCGACGACCGGACCGACCGTGACCAACCCCCGTACCGGCAGCCGCTCGAGCGCCGCGACCAGCCGCCGCAACAGCGCGAGCTGGTCCTGTTCCTCGGTGCTCAGGCTGGCGAGCACCAGTGGCCGGTCACCGCGCGGCGGCCGCCAGTCGCCCGTACCGGTGGCGGAACCGAGCTGCGGGCCGACGTACTCGACGTGCGGCGGCGGCTGCACGGTGGGCAGCTCGAAGGCGCGGCTGGTGAGCACCAGTACCCGGTCGACGGCGAGGATCTGGTCGGTCACCGAGTCGACGGCGGGTAGCCGCACCGCGCGCCGCGCCGCGTTGATCCCGGTCAGCACCGTCGCCCAGTGCGGTTGCGCGGCGAGCGCGGACCCGGCGAGCCGGTCGGCGAGGTACACGGTCGGCATCAGGGCCGCGGAAGGCAGCCCGGCGACGGTCGCCGCGATCGGCGCGCCGTGGAGCAGGCAGTCGGCGACGACGATGTCCGCGCCGGACAGCAACCCGCCCGACGGCGGCGTCCGCGCACCGGCCGGGGCCCCGTCGGTGCCGCGCGAAGCGGTGCCGCGCGAAGCGGTGCCGCGCGAAGCGGTGCCGCGGCCGAGCAGTGCCGCGCACAGCGGGGTCGGCGCGAGGTCGGCGAGTGGGTGGAAGGGCAGGCCGGATGCCAGCGGGGCGATGCCCGGCGGCCCGGCGACCCGGACCCGGTGGCCGTGCGCGACCAGCCGGCGGGCGAGCCGCAGCTCGGCCGGGGCGGTGCCGCCGCCGTCTCGTACCACGAACAGTGCGTCGGTCATGGCGGATAGGCTGGCACTTGAACCGCGATTCAAGTCAAGGGGCGGATGATGGCCGAGCTGCTGGACATCGCCGAGGTGGCGCGACGCGGCGGGGTGTCCGCCTCGGCGTTGCGCTTCTACGAGCGCCGGGGGTTGATCGAGGCGGACGCGCGGCACGGGCTGCGCCGGGCGTACCGGCCGGAGGTGCTGACCCGGCTGGCCCGCATCCGGGCCGCCCAGACCGCCGGGTTCACGCTGCGGCAGATCGCCGAGATCCTCGCCGACCGGCCCGCCGACGCGGCGCTGCGCCGGCTGCTGCGCGAGCAGGCGGACAAGGTGGACGCGCAGATCGAGCGGCTGACCGAGATCCGGGACGGCCTGCGGCACGCGACGACCTGCCGGCACCAGCCGTTGAGCAGCTGCCCGCACTTCCTCGCCGCCGGCACCGACGCGAGCCGCTGACCCGAGCGTCGAGGCCGGCGGCGGGTCGTGAGCGCCGCCGGTGGCGAGCCCGGCACCGACGCTGACCGTACCGGCTCGACACGGTGTGCGACCACCGGTGCGCGGATGCCCGGTCGGTACTGCAACGAGCGGCGGCATGGTCTTTACAGGAAATGTACAACGATGTAAAAACATGGTCACCCGCTCCGGCTGGAGGCCGCCATGACCGTGTCGTACCCGCAGGGCACCTCCCGGCGCGCCGCTCTCGGCGCACTCGGGCTGGCCGGAGTCGGCGCGCTGACCGCCGGCTGCGGCAGCCCGATCGCCGCTGGGATCGCCGGCACCGGGCCGAATGCCACCTCGCTGACCTACTGGAACCTGTTCACCGGCGGCGACGGCATCAACATGGTCGCGATGACCGACCGGTTCCGGGCCGCGCACCCGAGCGTGCACGTCGACGCGGTCACCCTGGCCTGGGGTACGCCGTACTACACGAAGTTGGCGCTGGCCGTCATCGGTGACCGGCCGCCGGACGTGGCGATCACCCACCTGTCCCGGCTGCCCACGCTCGCCGAAGGAAACCTGGTCGAGCCGCTGCGCGCCGACGACCTGGCGGCGCACGGGCTGACCGGCGACCGGTTCACCGCGGCTGCCTGGCGCAAGGGGCAGGTCGGCGGGCAGCAGTACGCGGTCCCGCTGGACACCCACCCGTTCGTGATGTTCTACCGCACGGACGTGTGCAAGAAGGCCGGGTTGCTCGACGCGACCGGGAAGCTGAAGCCGATCGAGGGTACCGACGGGCTGGTCGCGGCGCTGTCGGCGTGCGCGAAGGTGACCGGCGGGTACGGCGGGGTGGTCAACGTCAACGCCGACCCGGCGACCTGCTGGCGCTGGTTCGACACGCTGTACGGGCAGCTCGGCGGCCAGGTGCTCGCCGACAACGGCACCCGCATCGTGCTCGACGACGCGAAGGCGGAGAAGGCGCTGTCGTTCGCCCGGGAACTCACCGTGCAGCGCAAGCTGATGCCGTCCAACATCGACGGTTCCGGGGTCACCCAGCTGTTCGCGTCCGGCAAGGTGGGGCTGCTGTTCGACGGCGAGTGGCAGATCCCCACGTACCAGGGTGCCAAGACGCCGTTCTCGGTGGCGCCGGTGCCGAACCTGTTCGGCGGCACGTACCACTGCTTCGCCGACTCGCACGCGCTGATCCTGCCGCGCAACGGCCGCCGCGACGCGCGGCGCCGGGACGAGAGCCTGACCCTGGTCCGCGGGCTGCTCGACAACAGCCTGGTCTGGGCCAAGGGCGGGCACATCCCGGCCTTCCGCGAGGTCCAGGACTCGGCCGCGTTCCGGAAGATGCAGCCGCAGGCGCAGTACGTGCCGGCGGCGAAGGCGGCGATATACGACCCGGCCGGCTGGTACTCCGGTGCCGGCTCCGACTTCGAGAACATCATGGGCTTCGCGGTGTCGGCCGTCGAGGCGGGGCAGCTGCATCCGGCCGCCGCGATCGCGCAGCTGCGCCAGAAACTGGCCGACTACGCGAGCAAGCCGGCCCCGGTGGGAGGGACGGGTTCATGAGCGGATCGCGGGTGCGTGCCCTGGCAGGGCGGCAACGCCCCGACGAAGGGCGAACGGGTCACGAGCGAGCGTCAGCGCGCGAGTCATGGGCATCGCGGGTTCGGTGCCTCGTGAGCGTTCCGACGAAGGAGGAAGGTTCATGAGTACTCCACCGAGGGAGGACCCGTCGTGACTTCCACCGTTGCGGCGCCGCCGGCCGGCGCGTTGCCCGGCGTCAAGGACGAGCCGCGCGCCGCCGGCGCGATCGGCCAGACCCGCGCCGGCTGGGGGCTGCTGACCCCGTTCCTGGTGCTGTACCTGGCATTCCTGATCGGCCCGGCGGTCTACGGGCTGGTGATGAGCTTCTTCGACGGCAGCTCGGTGCGGAGCGGGCTCGGCCCGTTCGCCGGGCTGGACAACTACACCGAGGCGCTGACCAGCGGCGACTTCTGGTCGTCGATGTGGCACACGGTGCTGTTCACCATCCTCACCACACCGCCGCTGGTGATCGTGGCGCTGCTGCTCGCGATGCTCACCGACCGGATCCGGCGCGGCAAGTGGTTCTTCCGGCTGGTGTTCTTCGCCCCGTACGTGATGCCGGTGACCTGCGTCGGTCTCGTCTTCACCTGGATGTACGTGCCGCAGACCGGGCTGTTCGCCTCCTGGCTGAGCGCGCTGGGGCTGCCGGCGCCGGCCTGGCTGGCCGACCCGAACTGGGCGATGATCGCCGTCGCGCTGATGACCGTGTGGTGGACGATCGGCTTCAACTTCGTGCTCTACCTGGCCGGCCTGCAGGACATCCCGCGCGAGCTGTACGAGGCGTCCGCGGTGGACGGCGCCGGCCCCGGCGCGCAGTGGTGGCGGATCACCGTACCGCTGCTGTCACGGACCACGGTGCTCGTCACGATGCTGCAGATCATCGCCTCGTTGAAGGTGTTCGACCAGATCTACCTGCTCACCGCCGGGGGTCCGAACTACTCGACCCGGCCGGTGATCGAGTACATCTACGACGTCGGGTTCACCGACTTCCGCACCGGTTACGGCGCTGCCGCCTCGATGCTGTACTTCGTCGTCATCCTCGCGGTGTCCGCAGTCTGGTTCGCGATCAGCCGCAGGAGGGCCTGACATGGCGACGCTGACCGTACCCGAGGCACCGACCCGCCGCGCGCCGGCCAAGGCGCCGACCGATCCCCGGCACCGCGCCTTCACCGTGCTGTGCGTGGTGGTACTGGTGATCCTCGCGGCGCTGTGGCTGGTGCCGATGCTGTGGGCGGTGGACACCTCGATCCGACCGGAGAGCGAGATCACCACCTCGCCGGCGACCTGGTGGACCAGCCACCCGAGCCTGGACGCCTACCGCCAGGTGCTGTCGGCCGGCCGGATGCCGGTGTGGTACCTGAACAGCTTCCTCGTCGCGCTGCTCACCGCGGTGTTCGCGGTGGTGGTGTGCTCGATGGCCGGCTTCGCGGTGGCCCGGGTGCGCTTCCGCGGCCGGCGGATCGTCACCGGGCTGGTGCTGGCCGGGCTGCTGATCCCGCCGCAGACGCTGATCATGCCGCAGTTCCAGGAGTTCGCCGGGCTGCACCTGCTCAACACGTACTGGGCGCTGATCCTGCCGTCGGTGCCCACCTCGGTGGCGGTGTTCGTGTTCGCGTCGTTCTTCTCCGGGCTGCCGGGCGAGCTGGCCGAGTCGGCGCGCATCGACGGCGCGGGCTGGTTCCGGGTGTACTCGCGGATCTTCCTGCCGCTGTGCAAACCGGCGGCGTCCGCGGTGTTCATCTTCACGTTCGTGTGGAGCTGGAACAACTTCCTGTGGCCGCTCTTGACGATGACCTCGACCGAGGTGATGA
Organism: Actinocatenispora comari; assembly: GCF_017312725.1. Lineage (GTDB taxonomy): Bacteria > Actinomycetota > Actinomycetes > Mycobacteriales > Micromonosporaceae > Actinocatenispora > Actinocatenispora comari. The sequence goes on from NZ_BOPO01000123.1 coordinate 9,731, forward strand.
CGATCCCGGTCGGCCTCAACGTCGTGCAGGACTCCTACGGCATCCGGTACGCGCAGGTGATGGCCTCCGCGGTGCTCGGCGCGCTGCCGCTGTTCGCGGTCTTCCTGATCTTCCAGCGCCGCATCGTCGAGGGCATCGCCAACACCGGCATCAAGTAGCGCCTCGTGGGGAGGGCGGGCGCCCTCCCCACGTCGCCGGGTCAGGCCCCGGTCTCGCTGGCCGCCGGCTGTTGCTGCGCGGCCCGCAGCCGGTCCATGTCGACGCCGGGCTTGACGGTCCGGTCGAAGCGGTAGACGCCGTTCTGCTCCTGGAACACGTCGGTCAGCTGGGTGTAGCAGTAGCCGAACATCCGCGGGTCGGCGAGCAGCGCGCCGACCAGTCCCTCGAACCGCTGGTGGAACTCCTCCACAGTGGACGGACGTTCGCCGTAGCCCCAGGAGTACTCGTCCTCGCCGGCGTCCGGGTTCCACCAGATGCCGCCGAACTCGCTGACGAAGTACGGCTGCCCCGCGTACGGCAGCGACCACGAGCCGGCCTGCTCGCCGCCCGGGTTGGTGTACGGGAAGCCGTCCACCACCTCGGCGGTGAACGTCGCCGGGTCCTGCGTGTAGTTGTGCGAGTCGTACACGTCGGCCGCCGGGACGCGGTGCGAGTAGCCGGAGGCGTCCAGCACCGGCCGGCTCGGGTCGGCGAGCTTGGTGGCGAGATACATCGCCCGGGTCACGTCGTCGAGCACCGTGATCCGATCCGTGCGGCGCTGCCAGGTCTCGTTCAGCGGGCACCAGCCGACGATCGACGGGTGCGAGTGGTCGCGCTCCAGCGCCTCCAGCCACTGCGCCACGTAGCTCGCGTCCGGCCGCTGGTTGTCGCCGTCCGGGCCGTAGCCGTTGCAGCCCCAGTCGCCGAACTCGCCCCACACCAGGTAGCCGAGCCGGTCGGCGTGGTAGAGGAACCGCTCCTCGAACACCTTCTGGTGCAGCCGGGCGCCGTTGAACCCGGCCGCCATCGACAGCTCGATGTCGCGGACCAGCGCCGCGTCGTCCGGCGCGGTGAGGATGCCGTCGGCGTAGTACCCCTGGTCGAGGACCAGCCGCTGGAACACCGGCGCGCCGTTGAGCCGTACCGCGGTGCCGTCGATCGACACCGACCGCAGCCCGGCGTAGCTGTCCGCGGTGTCGACGACCGCGCCGGCCGCGTCGAGCAGCTCCAACCGCAGCTGGTACAGGTGCGGGTCGCCCGGCTGCCACACCCGGCGCCGCTCTTCCGGTACGGCGAGCCGCAGCCGCGGCGCGAGATCCAGGTCGGCGGCGGCGTCGGCGAGGGCGACCGTCCCGTCGGCATCGGCCAGCGTGGCCCGCACCCGGTACCCGGACCGGTTCGCCGACAGCGGCAGCACGACCTCGAACGCGGAGCCGGCGAGGTCCGGGGTGATCCGGGGTCGGCGCAGGTGCACCTGCGGCACCGGTTCGAGCCAGACGGTCTGCCAGATGCCGGTGGTGCGGGTGTAGTCGCAGTCGTGGTTGGCGTACCGGGTGGACTGCTTGCCGCGCGCCTGCGGCCCGGTGCGCGGATCGCGGGCCCGGACCACGATCGTGGCGGTCTCCCCCGGCGTCGCCACGTCGGTGAGATCGACGGTGAAGCCGGTGAAGCCGCCGCGGTGCCGGCCGACCTCGGTGCCGTCGACCCAGACCGTGGCGTCGTGGTCGACGGCGCCGAAGTGCAGCAGGGTACGGCGGCCGGCCCAGTCGGCGGGCAGCTCGACGTCCCGGCGGTACCAGACGGCGGTGAGGAAATCGGTGTCGCCGACGCCGGACAGACTCGACTCGGGGCAGAACGGCACGGTGATCTCGCCGGCCAGCTCGCGGCCGACCAGGCCGCGCTCCAGGCCGCTGTCGCCGCGGTCCGTCTCGAACTGCCAGTTTCCGTTGAGGTTGAGCCAGTCCGCCCGGACGAACTGGGGCCGCGGATGTTCCGGGCGCGGTACGGGGTGGGGCACGGTGGCGCTCTCCTCGGCTGGTGTGCGGCAGGTCCGGGCAGTCTATTACATCGTTGTAAAGAGGTCCTGGCAGGAAGGCGTCGGATGCCCAGCGAGGCTCAGAGCGGGGCTGCCAAGGCGGAAGTGCGAGTGCATACCGGTGTTGTATGCGCTCGTGCCGACAACGCCGGCAGCGTCGTTCTGAGTCCGCTGGGCGCCGACAGTCCTTCCTGCCAGGACCTCTCCACTGCCAGCGGATCGCAGCTGTGACGAGCGGGATACCCTGCGGGGCAGGGTGGGGGTGAGATGGGGAGCAACCTGAAGGACGTGGCGGCACTCGCCGGCGTCTCGGTCAAGACCGTGTCCAACGTCGTCAACGGGTACGTGCACGTGTCCGCCACGACCCGGGAACGCGTTCAGGCCGCCATCGACGAGCTCGGCTACCGGCCCAACGCGACGGCGCGCAGCCTGCGCTCCGGGCGCAGCGGGGTGCTGGCGCTGGCCGTACCGGAGCTCGGCGTGCCGTACTTCGCCGAGCTCGCCAGCCTGGTGGTGGACGCCGCCGCGACCCACGGGTACACGGTGCTGATCGACCAGACCGCCGGCGCCAAGGACCGGGAACTGGTCGTGCTGGGCGGTATCCGGCACCACCTGGTCGACGGGGTGCTGTTCAGCCCGCTCGCGCTGGGCGTCGCCGAGCTGCGCCGGCGCACCGACGCGACGCCGATGGTGCTGCTCGGCGAGCGCGGCCTGCGCGGCCCGACCGATCACGTCGGCATCGACAACATCCGGGCCGCCCGGCAGGCCACCCGGCACCTCGCCGAGCGCGGCTGCCGGCGGATCGCCGCGATCGGCGTGCAGTCGGTCGGTACCGGCGCCACCGCCCGGCAGCGCTACGCCGGCTACCGCAAGGGGCTCGCCGACGCCGGGCTGGAGCTCGACCCGGCCCTGGTGCTGCCGGCGCCGCGGTTCCACCGCGCCGAGGGGTACGCGGCGATGGCCACCCTGCTGGAGCTGCCCGACCCGCCGGACGGGGTGTTCTGCTTCAACGACCTGCTCGCCCTCGGCGCGCTGCGCTGCCTGCACACCCGCGGCGTGCCGGTGCCCGAGCAGGTCGCGCTGATCGGGTTCGACGACGCCGAGGAGGGCTCCTACGCGACGCCGTCGCTGTCCACGATCGCGCCGGACAAGGCGGCCATCGCCACGACCGCGGTCGAGCTGCTGCTGTCCCGGATCCGCGCCGGCGAACCGCCGGACCGGCCGCGCCGGCTCACCGCCGGCTACGCCCTCGTCGCCCGCGAGTCCTCCGCCCGCTGATCGCCGGACGTCACGCGCCGGTGCTCCTCCGGCGGCGCAGGATCAGGGCGCGGCCGGCCAGCCCGACCGCGAACAGCAGCACGCCGGCCAGCACCGAGGGCCAGGGCAGCGTGACCACCAGCGTCAGGCAGCCGACCATGCCGAGCACCTGCAGCGCCCGCGGCCAGCGCCGGTCGGTGGCCGGTTGGGTGAACGCGGACGCGTTCGCGATGCCGTAGTAGACCAGCACACCGAAGGACGAGAAGCCGATCACGCCGCGCAGGTCGACGCCGAGTACCAGCAGCGACACCACCACCGCGAGCGCCAGCTCGGCATGGTGCGGCACCCGGTGGCGCGGGTGCACCGCGTCGAGCCACCGGGGCAGGTCGCCGTTGCGGGCCATGGCGAGGCTGGTCCGGCCGATGCCGGCGATCAGCGCCAGCAGCGCGCCGAGGCTCGCCAGTGCGGCACCGACCCGTACCACCGGGGACAGGCCGCCCGCGCCGGCGTCGGTGACCGCCTCGGCCAGCGGCGCGACGGCGGCGGCGAGCCGGTCGGGTCCGGCGGCGAGCAGCGCCGCAACGCCGACCACCGCGTACACCACGACGACGATGCCCAGCGCGGCCGGGATCGCGCGCGGGATCGTCCGGCGCGGATCGCGCACCTCCTCGCCCAGCGTGGCGATCCGGGCGTACCCGGCGAACGCGAAGAACAGCAGCCCGGCCGACTGCAGGATCCCGTACGGACCACCGACCGTCACCGCCGACCAGCCGCCCAGGTGCGCGGTCGACGCGCCGCCGCCCACGCCGACCCCGACCACCAGTACGGCCAGCGCCACCAGCGTCGCGGCCACCAGGATCCGGGTCAGCAGCGCGGTCTTCGTCACGCCCCGGTAGTTGACCGCGGCCAGCGCCAGCACCGCGACGACCGCCACCAGCCGCTGGATCAGCGCGTGCCCGGGGATCGCGTACGCGGCGAAGGTGAGCGCCATCGCCGCGCAGGACGCGGTCTTGCCGACCACGAACCCCCAGCCGGCGGTGAACCCGAACCAGTCGCCGAGCCGCTCCCGGCCGTACACGTAGGTGCCGCCGGAGGTCGGGTAGACGGCGGCCAGCTGCGCCGAGGAGGTGGCGTTGCAGTAGGCGATGGCAGCGGCGATCGCGAGCCCCACCAGCAACCCGGTGCCGGCGGCGCGGGCGGCCGGGCCGAACGCGGCGAACACGCCGGCGCCGATCATCGAGCCGAGCCCGATGACCACCGCGTCGCCGGTGCCCAGCCGGCGAGCCAACCGTGCGGGCGGATCCGTGGCGTCCGTGCCGCCATCGTACGGGTCGCCCGGCGCCTGGGCCGCCCCTTCGGTCAGCGCGCGACCGGGCGGCGGGACAGCCGGCCCGGCCACCAGCTCGCCCGGCCGAGGTCCAGGATCGCCGCCGGTACCAGCAGCGAGCGCACCAGGATGGTGTCCAGCAGGACGCCGAACGCGACCAGGAAAGCCACCTGCACCAGGAACAGGATCGGCAGCACCGCGAGCGCGGCGAAGGTCGCCGCGAGCACCACGCCGGCGGAGGTGATGACGCCGCCGGTGGCGCGCAGCGCGTGCAGCGTGCCGTCCCGGGTGCCCCGCCGTACCGACTCCTCCCGGACCCGGCTCATCAGGAAGATGTTGTAGTCCACCCCGAGCGCGACCAGGAACACGAACGCGAACAGCGGTACCGCCGGGTCCGCGCCGGGGAAGTCGAACAGGTGGTTGAACACCAGCGCGGCCACCCCGAGCGTGGCGGCGAACGACAGCACCACGCTCGCGATCAGCACCAGTGGCGCCACCACCGCCCGCAGCAGCAGGACCAGCACCACCAGCACGACCGCGAGCACCAGCGGGATGACCACCGTACGGTCGTGCTCGGAGGTGGCGTTGGTGTCGGCCTGGATCGCGGTGAACCCGCCGACCTTCGCGTCGGCACCCGGTACCGACGCGAGCCGGTCCCGCAGCCGGTGCACGGTGTCGATGGCGGCCGCCGAGTCGGGCGCGTCGGCGAGCGTCGCCTCCACCAGTACCCGGCCGTCGACCACCTTGGCCGGTCCGGCACCGGGCCGGCCGCCGGCGCCGACCACCGCCACCGACGTCGGCGCGACACCGGGCACCGACCGGGTCACCGCGACCACCCGGTCGGCGGCGCCGGCGCGGGCGGTGATCTGGGTCGGGTTGCCGGCGCCGGCCGGGAAGTGTTCGGCCAGCACCTGCTGCCCGGTCACCGAGTCCTCGGTGTGCAGGAACACGTCGGTCTGCTTGGTACCGCTGGCGTGCAGCTGCGGCAGGAACGCCACCGCGACGACCAGCAGCACGCCGCCGACCACCAGCCAGCAGCGTCGCGGGTACCGGCCGACGAACGCGGCGATGCGGCCCCACAGCCCCGCACCGCCCGACCCCGCACGGCCCCGGGTGCGGGACGTGCCGTACCGGGGGGCGAACGGCCAGAACGCGGCCCGGCCGAGCAGCAGCAGGCAGGCCGGCAGGAAGGTGAGCGCGGCGAGCAGCGAGGCGCCGATGCCGATCGCCGCCACCGGCCCGAGGTCGTGGGTGGACTTGAGGTTGGTGACGAGCAGGCAGAGCACGCCGAGGATCACCGTGCCGCCGCTCGCCGCGATCGGCTCCAGCGCCGCCCGGTACGCGGCGGTCAGGGCCCGGCGCCGATCCGCGTGCCGGTGCAGTTCCTCCCGGAACCGGGCGACGAGCAGCAGCCCGTAGTCGGTACAGGCGCCGATCACGAGGATGAACAGGATGCCCTGGCTCATCCCGCTCAGTTCCAGCACGTCGTGCCGGGCGAGCTGGTAGATGACCCCGCCGGCGGCGGCCAGCGCCAGCGTCGCGGTGGCCAGGACGACCACCGGCAGCAGCGGCGAGCGGTAGACCACGATCAGGATCAGGAACACCAGGACGCCGGTGACCAGCAGTAACCGCCCGTCGATGCCGGCGAACGCGGCGCCTAGGTCGGCCGACAGCCCGGCCGGCCCGGTCACGTGCGCCCTCAGGCCGGCGCCGTCCCGGGCGGTGTGCCGGATCGTGTCCACCGCGCCGGCCACGTCGCCGGCCGAGTCGAGCGGCACGACCAGCTGCGCCGCGCGGTGGTCGGCGCTGAGGAGCGGGCCGACGACCGCGCCGCGCAGGCCGGGCAGCCGGCCCAGCGACCTCGCGTCGGCGGCGACGCGCGCCCGCTGCGGGCCGGTCAGCGGCGCGGCCGCCGAGTACACCACGACGGCGGGCACGACGCCCGGCTCGGTGAACCGGGAGACCTGGTGCGCGACCTCGGTCGACTCCGACGAGGTGGGCAGGAACGAGGAGTTGTCGTTGGTCTGCACGTCGGCGAGCTTGCCGATGCTCGCGCCCTGCGGACCGGCGCCGACCAGCCAGAGCAACACCAGCAGCGCGGGCACCACCCACCACACCACCCGCCTGGCCGACACGGCCGGACCCCCTCGTCTCTCCGTCGTGTCGACGATCCTGGCACATCCGCGGCGTCCGGGCGCGCCCGAACGCCGACGGGGGCGAGGTGTCTCACCCGGCAGGCGAGATAACGTTCCGTGGTGGAAGTCGGGCGTATCGTGGTCTTCCACCGGTGCCGCTCGCCGTGGTACCGGCAGCCGGCGTCGGGGGGTAGCGCATGGCCGCACGGCCGGAGCTGACCTGGCGGCTGGCCGCCGGGTACTCGGCGTGGATGGTGGTGCTCGCCGCCGGATACTTCGCCCGCCCCGACTGGCACCTGGTCACCTGGGGGTTGATCGGCCTCACCTGCGTCGGCGGCATCATCGCCGGCATCGTGCTGTACCGACCGGCGCGGATCTGGCCGTGGCTGCTGCTGGCCGCCGCCAACCTGGCCTACAGCTCCGGCGACACCGTCTACAACGTGCTCACCACCTACTTCGGCGCGGTGAACCCCTACCCGTCCGCCGCCGACGTGCTGTACCTCGCCACCTATCCGCTGTTCGCGATCGGTCTCACCGGTTTCAACCGGTACCGCACCGGCCGCGACATGGGTGCGGTGATCGACGCGCTGATCGTCACCGGTGGCGTCGCCCTGCTGTCCTGGGTGTTCCTGATCCGTCCGTTGCGCGCCGAGGACGATCCGCTCAGCCGCATCGTCGGCATGGCGTACCCGCTGGGCGACGTGCTGATGCTGCTGATGCTGGCGCGGCTGGTGTTCTCCCCGGACGGCATCCGCAACCCGTCCGTACGGCTGCTGACCATCGGCACCGCCGGCATCCTCGGCTCCGACGTGGTGTACGGACTGCTGCAGCTCAACGGCCGCTGGGCGGTCGGCAGCGGCGTCGACATCGGCTGGCTGCTGTTCTACTGGGCCTGGGGGCTCGCCGCCCTGTGGCCGTCCATGGTGGGCCTCACCAGACCGTTGCCGCACAAACCGGCCGGCCTGCTCCCGCTGTACCGGCTGATCCTGATCAGCGCCGCGGCACTGATCCCGCCGGTGCTGTTGCTGGTCGAGGTGGTCATCCACGACCAGTCGTTCATCCGGGCCGGCATCGGCGCGACGATCGTGCTGTTCACGCTGGTCATCCTGCGGCTGGCCGGGGTGGTCCGGACGCATCGACGGGCGGTGGAACGCGAGCGTGCGCTGCGGGCCTCCGCCGCCGACCTGGTCGGCGCCCTGGACCACGGTCAGATCCGGGACCGGATGCAGCAGGCGGTCGGCCGGCTGGTACCCGCCGGCGTCCCGCACCGGACCCTCGCCGCGGTCGGCCGCGACGACCGGATGGTGGAGGTCACCGACGATCCGGAACCGCTGACCTGGCCACGCGGCAGCATCGCCGCCGTCCGGGAGGTGCGGCTCGGCGAGACACCGACGACCATCACGCCGGCCGCCGGGCTGCCGGCGCCGCTGGCCGACCGGTTCCGCGGCTCCGGCAGCGTACTGATCTGCGCGCTCGCCGCGCAACGCGTGTCGGCGACGCAGCCGGGCGGGGTGCTGATGGTCGGAGCGGACAAGGTGGCGCTCGCCGCGAGCCAGGACGCGCTGGAGACGCTCGCCGCGCAGATCGCGCTCGCGGTCGGCCGGGTCGATCTCGCCGAGGAGGTCGGCCGGCGCAAGAGCGAGGCGTACTTCCGGACCCTGGTGCACAACTCGTTCGACGTCATCCTGATCGTCGACGAGGGCGACATCGTGCGGTACGCGAGCCCGTCGGCGGCGGCGATGTTCGGCGAGCCGCCGCTGCCCGGGCAGCCGCTGCCGGAGCTGGTCGGGGGTACCGACCGGGGCCGGGTGGTGGCCTCGCTGGGCCGGATGCGCGCGTACGACTCGGCCGAGGGACACGAGGAGTGGCGGCTGTCGGCCGACAGCGACGGCGAGGTCTTCTGGGAGGTCCGCTACGCCAACCTGCGTTCCGATCCGACGGTCAAGGGGCTGGTGTTGACCCTGCGCGACGTCACCGCGCGTCGCCGGCTGGAGGCCGAGCTGCGGCACCGGGCGTTCCACGACCCGCTGACCGGCCTCGCGAACCGGCCGCTGTTCGCCGACCGGGTGGCGCACGCGCTGGCCCGCTCCCGGCGTACCGGCAAGCTCGCCGCGGTGATGTTCGTCGACCTGGACGACTTCAAGATCGTCAACGACACGCTGGGACACTCGGCCGGCGACGGGCTGCTGGTCGCGGTCGCCAACCGGCTCGCCGGTTCGGTCCGCAGCGCCGACACCGCGGCCCGACTGGGCGGCGACGAGTTCGCGCTGCTGCTGGAGGACGTCGACTCGGTGGCCGACCTGGAACGCATCGCCGCCGGGCTCACCGACACGCTGGCCCTGCCGTACACGCTGACCGACGGGACCACCCGGGCCACCGCCAGCGTCGGGATCGCCACCTCCGCCGAGTCCGGCGACGTGGACGAGATGCTGCGGCACGCCGACCTCGCGGTGTACGCGGCGAAGGCCGCCGGCCGCCGCCAGTGGTGCCGGTTCCAGCCGGAGCTGCACACCGGGATGCTGGAGAGCCGGGCGCTGTCCGCGCAGCTGGAGGAGGCGGTGCGCGGCGACGAGTTCCGGCTGAGCTACCAGCCGATCGTGGAACTGGCCGACGACCGGATCGTGGCGATGGAGGCGCTCGCCCGCTGGCCCACCCGGCGGCACGGCGTGGTGCTGCCGGAGCGGTTCATCACGCTGGCCGAGGAGACCGGGCACATCGTGCAGCTCGGCGCCTGGGTGCTGCAGCGCGCCACCGCCGACCTGGCCGGCTGGCGGCGCGCCGGCAACTGGCCGACCCCGCCGTACGTCAGCGTCAACGTCTCGGCCCGGCAGCTGCACGACGGCGGGTTCGTCGCCGGGGTCCGCGCGGCGCTGGACTCCGCGCAGCTGCCCGGCGAGGCGCTGGTACTGGAGCTGACCGAGAGCGTGCTGATGGGCCGGCACGACCAGGTCGAGGCCGACCTGCGCGCGTTGAAGGCGCTCGGGGTGCGGCTGGCCATCGACGACTTCGGCACCGGGTACTCCTCGCTGAGCTACCTGCGCGAGCTGCCGATCGACGTGATCAAGATCGACAAGTCGTTCGTCCGCGGGATCGCCCGCAACCAGCAGGATCTGCGCCTGATGGAGGGCATCATCCGGATCACCGACACGTTCGGGGTGCAGCTGATCGCCGAGGGCATCGAGACCGCGCAGCAGCGCGACCTGCTCATCGAGATCGGCTGCGGATTCGGCCAGGGGTACCTGTTCTCCAAGCCGGTGCCGCCGGGCGAGGCGCAGCGGCTGCTCGCCGCCTCCAACGACCGATGACCGACCCGACCCCCAGGAAGGACACCGCCATGGCCCTCCCCTCGACCCGCTGGCCGGACCTCGCCGAGCTGCAGCGGACCCACCCGATGTGCGACGCGGTGATCGACGAGATCGACGGCCGCCGGATCAGGATCGGCGACGACTGGCTGATCGACTTCGCCTCCTGCAACTACCTCGGCTTCGACCTGGAACCGGAGATCCAGGCCGCGATCGCACCGGCGGTGCGCCGCTGGGGCACCCACCCGAGCTGGTCCCGGCTGCTCGGCAGCCCGCGCCTGTACGTCGACGTCGAGGACCGGCTGACCGAGCTGCTGCACGCCCCCGACGTGCTCGCACTGCCCACCATCACGCTCATCCACGACGCGGTCGTACCGGCGCTGGCCGCCGGCGGCACCGTGTTCGTCGAGGCCCGCGGCCACCGTTCCCTCTACGACGCGGCGAAGGCGGCGACCACCACCGGCGCCACCCTGCAACGCTTCCGCGCCGAGGACCTGGACGGGCTGCGTACCGCACTGGCGCGGGCCGCGGCGCCGCGTCTGGTATGCCTGGACGGGGTCAACAGCATGACCGGCAACCTGCCGGACCTGGCGGACATCGCCGCGGTCTGCGCCCGCTACGACGCCACCTGCTACGTCGACGACGCGCACGGCTTCGGCGTGATCGGTGAGCGGCAGCCGGGCGAGACCAGCCCGTACGGGATGCGCGGCAACAGCGTGCTGCGCCACCTCGACGTGGGCTACGACCACGTGATCCTCGTCGGCGGCTGCTCGAAGGCGTACTCGTCGCTGCTGGCGTTCCTCGCGCTGCCCACGCCGGTCAAGGAGCACCTGAAGATCGCGGCCGCCCCGTACCTGTACTCCGGGCCGTCGCCGACCGCGTCGCTGGCGACCGTGCTCGCCGGGCTGGACGTCAACGAGCGGCGCGGCGACGCGCTGCGCGCCGACCTGTACCGGCGCACCGCCCGGGTGCTCGACACGGTACGGACGCTGGGGCTGGTCACGCCGAACCGCAGCGGGCTGCCGGTGATCGAGCTGCCGATCGGCGCCGCCGGGATCGCCGAGGTGGGCCAGTTCCTGTACGACCGCGGCATCTACGTCACGCTCGCGCCCTACCCGCTGGTACCGCGGGACGAGGTCGGCGTCCGCATCCAGGTCACCGCGGCCAACACCGACGCCGAGATCGACACGCTCAACGCCGTGCTGATCGAGCTGGCGGACCGCTTCAAGCTGCCCCGGGAGCAGGCATGACCGCGGAGCCACGGCGCAACGCCGACGCGGACTGGGACGCCTGGCCGGTCGAGCAGTACCTGGCCGAGAACTACCGCACCCTGCATCCCAGCGACGCGGCGGTGATCGCCGCGCATTCGGCGCTGTACCAACGGATCGAGCCCGGGTCGCTGCACCGCACGGTGGAGTTCGGCGCCGGGCCCAACCTGTACCCGCTGCTGCTGGCCGCGGCGGCGAGCCGGCACATCGACGCGGTCGAGCCGGGCGCCGCCGGGGTGGCGTACCTGCGGCGTGCCCTGGCGGACGGACCGGAGCCGAGCTGGCAGCCGTTCTACGCGGAGTGCCGGCGGCTCGACCCGGCGCTGCCGGCGACCATGCGGGAGGCACTGTCGGTGGTGCACGTGCACCGCGCGCCGCTGACCGCGCCGCCGGCCCCGCCGTACGACCTGGCGTCGATGCACTTCGTCGCGGAGAGCGTGACCGCCGAGCCGGCCGAGTTCCGGTCGCTGTGCGACAGCTACGTCGCCGCGGTACGCCCGGGCGGGTACCTGGTGGCGGCGTTCATGGCCGGGATGCCGACGTACCGGCTGGGCGACGGATCGGTCTGGCCCGGGCTGCCGGTCACCGCCGAGACGCTGCACGAGGTGTTCGAGCCGCTGGTCGACGACCTGCAGATCACCGCCGTCGGGCGCGACGACACCCTGCCGGCCTACGGTGACGAGGGCATGCTCGTCCTGCACGCCCGCCGCCGCTGACCCTGCCGGCCACCACCGCGGCGGCGCACCGATTGCGCCGCCCGGCGATCATGGATGGCGTGCCCGCCCGCCGCCGCTGGTTCGTCGTCTCCGTCGTCCTCGCCGCCACGTCGATCGGGCTCTACCTGCTCGGCGGCTACCTCTACCGGCGCGGGCTGAGCCAGGCCGACCAGCTGGCCAGCGTCGGCGCGTTCTTCCTGGCGCTGCTCGCGTTGCTCGGCCCGCTGGTGCTGCGACTGGTGGGCTGGACTCGCCGCCCGCCGCCGCTCACCGACGTCGACGTGCCCGCCATCCTCGACCAGCTGGCCGCCGACCTGGACGCCCGCTGGGCGGGCGAGGAACGCATTCGCCGCATCCACGACCCGGCACCGCTCACGGTGCGCTGGCGGCGCACCGATGGTGCCGACCACGCCGGCTCGCTCGCCGAGGAGTACCTGCGCGCCGAACCGGCCCGGCTGGTCGTGCTCGGTGCGCCGGGAGCGGGCAAGAGCGTCCTGGTGATCCGCCTGCTGCGGGAGCTGCTGGCCCGCCGACCGGGCGGCCGGGTGCCGGTGATCGTCCCGGCGACCGGCTGGGACACCGGATCCGAGCTGGACGAGTGGCTGGCGGCGGAACTGGGCCGCGGGCACCCCGGGCTGTCCCGGCCGGTCCGCACCGCGACCGGCACCCGTACGACGGTCGCCGCGATGCTGGTGACCGGCGGCCACGTCCTGCCGATCATCGACGGGCTGGACGAGGTACCGCCGACCCGACACCCGACGCTGATCGCCCGGATCAACGACGCCGGCTCCACCACGCCGCTGGTGGTCACCTGCCGCACCGAGCAGTACCGGGTCGCGATCGAGCACGGCGGGCGGCCGATCGGCCGGGCCACCGAGGTCGAGCTGCGCCCGGTCGACCCGGACCAGCAGCGCGCCTACCTGTCCGAGGCGACGGCGGTGGTACCGGCGGACCGGTGGTCGGCGGTGTTCGATCGGCTGCGGGACGAACCCGACGGTCCGCTCGCCCGGGCGCTCAGCACCCCGCTGATGCTCTGGCTGGCCCGCACCGCGTACGAGTCGCCGGCCAGCTCGCCGAGTGTCCTGGCCGACCGGGACGCGCTGCCGGACCGGGACGGCATCGAGGGCCACCTGCTCGACACGTTCGTCGCCGCCGCGTATCGCTCCGGCACACCGCGGGCGTGGCCACCGGGCCGGATCGGTCGCTGGCTCGGGTTCCTCGCCACCCAGGCCGACGGCGCGCGTACCGGTGGGCTCACCTGGTGGCAGCTGCGGCGCGGCATGCCCGCCGGCCGGATGCTGTGGCGGGCGATCCGGTTCGGTCTCGCGGCCGGCCTGGTGTGGGGGTTGGCCGGGCTGCTGACCGGCATCGTCGACGCTGCCGCGCGGGGACGCCCGGGCACGGCGCTCGGCGCGCTGCTGGGCGGCCCGCTGGGTACGCCGTTGCGGGCGGAGCTGGCGCTGCTCACCGCGGGAAGCAGCGAGCGGTACGCGGATCGCGGCTGGGCATGGACCACCGTGCAGCTGCGCAGCGCCCCGGTACTCGCCGTCGTCCTGCTGGCCGCCTTCGTCGCGGTCATGGTCGAGCTGGTGGCGGAGGATGCCGAGCCGGTGCCGCGGCAGCTGCGGTGCTCGGCCGCCCGGGTACCGGAACGGTGGCTGTCCGGTGTCGTCGGCTCCGTGTTCCTGGTGACGGGCCCACCGTTCCTGGCGCTGATGCTGTACGAGCCGCAGACGGCGGCTGCACTCGTCGCCGCGACCCTGGCGCACGGGCCTGGCATCGCCGGTGCGACCGTCCTGCTGGGACTGCTCGCGCCGCTCGGGCTCCGGCGGCCGGGCCGGTTCGTGCTCGCGCCGGCCGACGACCGGGCCGCCGACCCGCTGGCGGTGGCGCGGGCCGATCGGCGCGCCGACCTCGCCGACTCGGTGCTCGGTGCGATCGCGCTGGTCGGCCTCACCGCACTGTACGCGGGGCCGATCGTCGTGCTGTTCGTCGCCGGTTACACCGCGGTCATGCTGCCGTTGCGGCTCCTGCTGGGCGGCTCGTCCTCCGCGCCGTCCCAGGCGTACCTGTCGGCCCGGCTGTGGCTCGCCCTGCGCGGGCGGCTGCCGTGGCGCACGCTCGACTTCCTGTCCGACGCGCACCGCCGCGGCGTGCTGCGCCAGGTCGGCACCGAGTACCAGTTCCGGCACGAGCGGCTGCGCGTCCGGCTGCGGGACGACTACCAGCGGTCCCGCTGGTACGAGCGGGTCGTCCCGGCGGCACTGGCCGCGGTGCCGCCGCGGTGGGCGTGGGCGGCGACGGCCGCCCGGCGGTGGGCGGCGGCACCGGCGGCGCAGCGCGAGGCGTACCAGCGGTTCCTCGCCGCGTCGTCGGCGCGCCCGGGCTGGCCGGTCGGGTGGCCGGCGCGCCCGGACGACGCGGACGACGACTTCTGGGGCTCGCTCACCGTCGACACGGCGACGCTCACCGAGCGCGCGGTCGCCGCCGCCCGACACCGGAGCCGCTCGCCGGGGTCGTGGCAGGCGGGCCGGAGCGACCGGTGACGGCGGCGGTCAGCCGGGCAGCAGCGCGACCTTGCCGCGGTGGCCGGTGTCGGCGACGCGGTAGGCGGTGGCGGCGTCGGCGAGGTCGAACCGGTCGGTGACCACGACCTCGGGGTGCAGCCGCCAGCGGGCCAGCCGGTCGAGCAGCTCGGCCATCCGGTACGTGCTGGTCACCCAGGACCCGTGCACGGTCAGCTGCCGGTGCAGCAGCAGCGGGCTCGCCTCGACGTCGAGCCGGGCGCCCTCGCCGAGCAGGACGACCCGTCCGCGGCGGGCGGTGCCGCGGACCGCGAGGGTGCGGCCGGCGGTGGCACCGGAGCAGTCCACCGCCACCTCGCAGCCCGCTCCCCCGGTCAGCTCCGCGATCGCGGTGTCCGCCGCATCGACGGTCACCGCGTGGTCGATCGCACCCAGCTCCAGGGCGGCGGAGAGCCGGCGTTCGTCGACGTCGACGCCGATCCGCAGCGGCGCACCGAGCCGGCCGCCGAGCAGCCCGACCGCCTGCCCCACCGGGCCGAGCCCGACCACCAGCAACCGGTCCGCACCGCAGACCGCGGCGCGGCACAGCCCCTCGTACGCGGTGCCGAAACCGCACGCGACGCAGGCACCGTCCACCATGGACAGTTCCGGGGGCAGCGGCAGGCAGTCGCGCGCCTGTGCCAGCAGGAACTGCGCGTGCCCGCCGTCGCGCTGCCAGCCGTACGCGGCGCGCTCCGGCGAGGTGCAGCTGATCTGGTACCCGAGCCGGCAGTCGGCGCACCGCCCGCACCCGCTGATGTGGTAGACCACCACCCGGTCGTCCACCGCCAGCCCGCGCACCTGCGGCCCGACCTCGACCACGGTGCCGGCCGGCTCGTGCCCGGCGATCACGTCCTGGTACGCCTCCGGGCCGGCGCCGAGGTGCTCCCGGTAGATGGCGCGCAGGTCGCTGCCGCAGATCGTGGAGGCGCCCACCCGCAGCAGCACCTGACCCGGCCCGGGCACCGGTACCGGCACCGAAGCGAGACGCACGGTGCTCCCGCCCGGCAGGTACACCCCGGTCATCGTCTCGCCCATGCGCCCTCCCACCTCGCCGGCCCCGAGGGCCCGCATCCGTGCAGCCGCCACGGCCCTCCCATCGACCCTAGGGTCCGTACCGGCCGGTGGCGGTGTGCAGGTGGTCACGCCGCGGCGACGTCGGCGAGCAGCTGGGCGGCGTTGTCGTGCAGCACCGCGCGCAGCCAGTCCGGCCCGAGGCCGAGCCGGTGCAGCACGGCGAGCTGGTGCGCGTACGGGTACGGGATGTTCGGGAAGTCGGAGCCGAGCACGATCCGGTCGGCCAGTGCGTCGAGCCGCGGCACCAGCTCCGCGGGGAATGGCGCGATCCGCTCGGTGAAGTCGGTGAACGCCATCGTGGTGTCCAGGTACACGTGCTCGTGCTGCTGGGCCAGATCGAGGAAGTCCGCGTAGTCCGGCATGCCCAGGTGCGCCACCACCAGCCGCAGGCCGGGATGGCGGGCCAGCACCTCGGCGATCGGCCCGACGCCGGTGAACGCGCCCTCCTCCGGGCCGCGGCCGCAGTGGCAGACCACCGGGATCCGGTGCGCGGCGAGCAGCGCCCAGACCCCGTCGAGCAGCGGGTCACGCGGGTCGTACCCGCCGACCTGCAGGTGCGACTTGACCACCACGGCACCGCGGCGCAGCGCGCCGGTCAGGTAGCCGACCGCGTCCGGCTCGGGGAAGAACGTCGCCGACGGCAGGCAGTCCGGCGTCGCCGCGGCGAAGTCCAGCGCCCAGTCGTTGAGCCAGCGCGCCATGCCGGGCTTGTGCGGGTAGACCAGCGCCGGGAACCGCAGCACGCCCAGCGAGCGCAGGTGCGCCAGCCGCGCCGGCTGCGCCCAGCGGTACGTGATCGGCCAGTCCACCCCGAGCAGTGACCCCGCACCGTCGAAGTAGCGCCACACCTTGTGCAGCACCCGGTCCGGCAGGAAGTGCACGTGCAGGTCGATCGCGCCGGGCAGGCCGAGCGAGCGCAGGTAGCCCGGCACCGCCCCGTCGTCGTCCGGCGGCAGGATCGGCATCGCCCGATCGTACGAGCCGGCCCGCCCCGGCCACCCACCGGTCAGCGCGAGCGGAGCACGGCGACCGGGCACGGCGCCCGGTGCAGCAGCGAGCGGCTGGTCGAGCCGAGTACCAGTCCGGCGAAGCCGCCGCGGCCGCGCGAGCCGACCGCGAGCAGCCAGGCGTCGGCGCTGCGCTGCAGCAGCTCCGGCACCGGCGTGCCGTGCACCAGCACCGGTTCGACCGGCACGTCCGGGTACTCGGCCCGCCAGCCGGCGAGCGACTCGGAGAGCATCCGCCGCTCCTCCTCGGCCACCTCGTCGAGGTTGTAGTACAGCGGGACGCGGTCGTGCGGGCGGTCGGAGCCGGGCGCCATCCAGGCGTGCACGGCGACCAGCCGGGCCCGCCGCCAGGACGCCTCGGCGAACGCGAACTCGATCGCCGCCTCGGACAGCGCCGAGCCGTCCACCCCGACCACGACCGGGCGGTCGGCGTCGGACGGCGGTACGTTCTCGGTCGCCGGGACGACCACGACCGGGCCGCTGGCGTGCGCGGCGACCTGGGCGCTGACCGAGCCGAGCAGCAGCCCGGACAGGCCGCCGAGGCCGCGCTGACCGACCACGGTCAGCGCCGCATCGGCGGAGCGCTCCACCAGCACCCGGGCCGGCGACGCCTCGACGAAGTCACCGTCGATCGCGATGTCCGGGTACTCGCCGCGCAGCCGGTCGACCTCGGCGGCGAGCTGCCGGCGGGCCTCGTCCCGGATCGCTTCGGTGTCGGGCAGCTCGCCCCGGGCCCGCACCGTGTACGCCTGGGCGGGCCAGCGGAACGCGGCGACCAGCCGCAGCGGGTGCCGGCGCAGCGTCGCCGCGTCGGCGGCCCACCGTGCGGCCGCCAGGCTCGCGGGCGAGCCGTCGACGCCGGCCAGGATCGGCGGGTTGGCGGTACCGGTCATGTCGTTGCCTCCCTACCAACCGTCGGTCTCGTGTTCGTCGGTGCTGCCGACCAGCGGTCCGGTCCGGACCGGACGACGGGGGGGTGGGTACCCATGATCGTACCGGCGCGGCGGCCCGCGGACCCGGTCCTCGCGGCGACGACACCGGCCGATCGGGCGCCGCACCTCGCCCGTTCGGCCGAACGCCGCACCGCGCGGCAACCCCGATACTTGCCCAGGCAAAAATGAGAGGGGATTCAGGCCGGTGACAGCTTTGGGCGCTAGCTGGGTGGTTCCGGCCTTCGGGGCCGTCGCCGGCGCCTATCTGCTTGCCATCGCCACCTGGGTGGTCTTTGAGCTGGTGCAGGATCGCCGCCGCGGCGGCACGGTCGAGGCGACCGACCCGGACGATCCCCGGATCTGGTTCCGCACCGGTACGGTGCGCTGGCTGCCGGAGTCGACCGACGGCCCGGCGCCACCCGCCGGGTCGCAGCTCGGGATGTCGCTGACGCTGTGGCGCGACGTGCTCGGGTTCGACGTGACCGCGGCGAGCGGCCCGGCCGGCCCCTCCGGTACGGGCGGGGCGCCGTCGCTGCACGTGGTGCTCAGCGCCGGTGGCCGCCGCATCGAGCTCGCGCCGGGCCCGCCCGGCCGGTACCGCGCGTTCGACGTCAAGGGCATGCGGCTCGCGCTGATGGTGGACGACCTCGACGCGGTGCTCGCCGCGGCCGACGACGCCGGCTGGCACCGGACGGACCCACCGGTACCGGGTGAATTCGCCGGGCCCGGGCCACGGTACGGCTACCTGCACGACCCGTCCGGCGCCACCGTGGAGCTGATCCAGCCGGCCTGACCGGCGCCCCGCCGCCGAGCGGATCCGCGCCCCGCCGCCCCGCCGCCGCGCCGCCGACCCGGCCCCGCACCCGCCGCCTCGCCGCCGACCTGATCGCGCAGCCGCCGCCTCGCCGCCGACCCGGCGCCGCGCCGCCGCGCCGATCCATCCCGTCCGGGCCGCGCCCGGGCCGTCGCCGGCGGTTCGCGCCGAGCGGTGTGGCCTGGGTCGCCGGGTGCCGCGAACCGGCCCGCCACCACCGATCCGGCCGCACAATGGAGCCACGGACTCGCCCGGGTCCGCGCGCACCGAGACCGGTGCACCCAGCCGGCGGGAGCCGGCAGCCAACCGAGGGCCCCGCGACGACACCGCCGGCCGGGCGGTGCCCGACGACGCGGCGGCGCGGCGTGGGAGGAGTGCGGATGAGCGAGCTCCGCGACCTGCTGCGGCGGGCCGAACGCGATCTGCAGCGCGGGCCGCGCGGCGCCGAGCACTCCGACCCGGCCCGGCTCTGGCGCGAACTGGTCGAGCTGCGCGAACGGGCCGCGCACGTCGACGACGACACGCGGCTGCTCGGCGCCGCCCGGCAACTCGCCGAGCGCGCCTCGGACGTGGCCACCGGCCCGCCGGTGTCCGCCGAGACACTGGCCGGTACGGTCGGCGCGGCGGTCCTGGCGCCGTCGATGCACAACAGCCAGCCCTGGCGGTTCGCCGTCGGTACCGGACGGGTCGAGGTACGGCTGGATCTCCAGCGGCGGCTGCCGGTCGCCGACCCCGACGACATCGCGGCGCGGATCGCCTGCGGCGCCGCGGTGCACAACCTGCGGCTGGCGTTCCCCGTCCGGCTGGGCCGCGCCGCCGAGGTGGCGCTGCTGCCCGACCCGGCCGACCCGACGCTGCTCGCGGTGGTCCGTCCCGGAGCCGCCCGGCCGGCCGCGCCGCGCGAGCACGCGCTGCACGCCGCGATCGCCCGCCGGCACAGCAACCGGTACCCGTTCCGGGACGACGTGACGGTCGAGCCGGCGCTGCGTGCCGCGCTGACCGAGGCGGCCCGTACCCGGGGGTGCTGGCTGGATCTGGTGGTGGAGCCGGCCGCCCGGCGGCTGCTGGGCGAGCTGGTCACCGACGCCGACCGGGTGCTGCGCGCCGACCCGGCGTACGAGCGGGAGCTGTCGGGGTGGATCCGGCGCGAGGCGGGAGCCACCGACGGCGTACCGGGTGGTGCCGCCGGGCCGCGGCCGGAGCCGGGCGACCCGCTGCCGGGCCGCGACTACGGTGGCGCACCGCGGCGGCCGGACCGCGGGTTCGAGCCGGCGCCGCTGGTGGCGGTACTCGGCGGGCCGGGCGAGCATCCGGCCGACCAGCTCGCGGTCGGCGAGGCGCTGCAGGCGGTACTGCTCGCCGCCACCGACGGCGGTCTCGCGGCGTCGCTGTACTCGCAGGTGCTGGAGGTGCCGGAGGCACGGTCCCGGCTGCGGCGGATGGCCGGCCGGCTCGGCTCGCCGTACCTGGTGCTGCGGATCGGCTACCCGTCGCGCCCGATGTTCGCCACCCCGCGTCGCCCGGTGGACGAGGTCGTCGACCGGCTCTGACCGCGCGCACCGCTGCCGCCAGCGACCGCCCCGCTCGGCGCGGTCAGCGGCCCTTGACGCCCCGTCAGACAGGGTCAGCGGCTCTCGACCCCGAAGGCGGGGCAGCGGCTCTCGACGCCGCCGGAGGCGGGGTCAGCGGTCGTCGACGACCGGGAAGCGGCGCGGCGCGATCAGCACGCACGCCACGCCCAGTACGGCGGTGCCCAGCAGCGCCAGGAACACCTGATGGCTGGCGTCGTGCACGGCGGTACGCAGGTAGTGCGCCACCGCGGAGTCGGGGTGGGCGGCGAGGACCCGGCCGATCCCGTCGACCTGCTCCGGCCGCGGCCCGAGGTCGGGTACCGGCCGGGTCAGCGCCGCGGCGAGGCTGGCGTTGCTGATCGCCGCGTACACCGCGGCGCCGATGCTCTGCCCCAGGTAGCGGCCGAACATGGTGCCGCCGGTGACCACCCCGCGCCGGCCGTAGTGCACCGTGGACTGGGTGCCGACCAGCATCGAGGTGGACATCAGCCCGAAGCCGCCGCCCATCACCACGGTCGCGACCACCAGCTGCCAGGCCGGCCCGCTCGGCGGCACCAGCACCAGCACGCCGGTGGCGAGCACCACCAGCAGCGTCCCGGCCAGGGCGGTGTCCCGGAACCCGACCCGCAGGTACAGCCGGTTGGACAGGCTGGACGAGATCGGCCAGGTGATGCTCATCGCGGCGAGCACGAACCCGGCCGCGGTGGGCGACAGCCCGGACACCTGCTGCGCGTAGGTGGGCAGCACGGTGTTCATCCCGATCACGATCAACCCGAGTACGACCATGGTCAGGTTCGCGCCGACCAGGGTGCGGCGGGTCCACAGCCAGCCCGGCATCACCGGCTCGGCCGCGTGCCGCTCCACCACCACGGCCACCCCGGTGAGTACCGCCGCGACGGCGAACACGCCGATGCTTCGCGCAGACAGCCACGGCCACCGGCTGCCGCCGGACAGCAGGCCGACGATCAGCGCCGCGGTCGCGCCCAGCACCAGCGCGGCGCCGGCGTAGTCGATCTTGTGTTTCTTCCGCTCGATGCGTTCGCGCAGGTGCCGCAGCAGCATCCACAGCGCGAACCCGCCGAGCGGCAGGTTGATCAGGAAGATCCACCGCCACGACACGTACTGGCTGAACAGGCCGCCGGCGGCCGGCCCGACCAGCGCCGAGATGCCCCACACGCTGGACAGCCAGCCCTGCACCCGGCCGCGCTCGGCGATCGAGTACAGGTCACCGGCGACGGTGGCGACGGTCGCCTGGATCGAGCCGGCGCCCAGCCCCTGGACGCCACGGAACACGATCAGCGCCAGCATGCTCGGCGCCGCCGCGCAGGCTGCCGAGGCGACGAGGAACGTGGCCACCCCGGCGATCAGCACCGGCTTGCGGCCGTACAGGTCGGCGAGCTTGCCGTACAGCGGGATCGTCACCGTCTGCGCCAGCAGGTAGGTGGAGAACACCCAGGCGAACAGGTGCTGCCCGCCCAGGTCCGCCACCACCGAGGGCAGCGCGGTCGCCACGATCGTGGTGTCCATCGCGGCCAGCCCCATGGTCAGCACCAGCGCGACGAGCACCCGGGCCCGACGGTCGGCCATCAGTCTCCATTCGTCCGCGGCGGCATCCCCGCCACCCGCGAACCTATCGACCGACCACCGACCGGCCGACCGGACCCTCCGGTGACGTCGCACCGACGGCCGGTGTCGGCAGGACAGGGCTCGCGCCGCGGCGACGGGTCAGCGGCCGAAGCCGGCGGCGAGGCCGCGGAGCAGGTGCCGGCGGCCGAACAGGTAGAGGGCGAGCATCGGCAGCGCGGACAGCACGACGGCGGCCATCAGGCCGGGCACGTCGGTACCGTGCTGGCCCTGGAAGTTCCACAGTCCCAGCGGCAGCACCCGCCAGCGGGAACTCTGCGTCAGCACCAGCGGGAACAGGATGCCGTTCCAGGCGTTGAGACCGCTGACGATCCCGACGGTGATCAACCCTGGCCGGGACAGCGGCAGCACCAGCCGGAGGAACACCCGGCCGTTGCCGGCGCCGTCCAGCTCCATCGACTGGTACAGCTCGTCCGGGATGTCGCGCAGCGAGCTGGTCAGCACCACGATCGCCAGCGGCAGCGAGAACGCCGCGGTGGGCAGCACGATCGCGGTGAGCGAGTCGTACAGCTTCAGCCGGGTGATGATCAGGTACACCGGGACGATCACCGCCTGCGCCGGGATCGCGAGGCCGAACAGGAACACCGACAGGCCGGCCCGGACCAGCCGGCTGCGGTTGCGCACGATCGCGTACGCGGCGGGCAGCGCGGCGCCGAGGGTGAGCGCGATCGTCGCGACGGTGACGATCGCGCTGTTGCGCAGGAAGCCGCTGAACCCCAAGCGCAGCGCCCGGCCGTAATTGTCCAGGCTCAGGTCGGTCGGCACCGGCAGCGCGCCGTGCGACAGGTACGCGTCGGCCGGCCGCAGGCTGGTCACCACGATGAAGTAGACCGGGATCGCCACCACCAGCAGCCACAGCACCAGCGCGACCGCGGCCGGTACCCGGGCGCGGCCCCTCACGGCCGCCCGCCCTGCCGAGCGCCGGCAGCCGACCCGGGCGGCCGGGCGACGGTTCGACGCCCGCGGCCGTTCACAGCCCCTCCCGATCGCTGTCCATCCGGGCGAAGCCGCTGGCCCGCACGATCAGGACGGACAGCCCGGCGCCGACCACCACCAGCAGCAACGCCAGCGCGCTCGCGTAGCCCATGTCGAAGCCGACGAAGCCGGTGCGGTACATGTGCAGCGGCAGCACCTCGGTCGCGTCGCCCGGCCCGCCACCGGTCAGCAGCAGGATCGTCTCGAAGTAGGTCAGCGACCCGATGATCATCAATACCGAGGAGGCGACGATCGTGTGCCGCAGCTGCGGCAGCGTCACCGAGACGAACTGCCGCGCGCGGGTGGCGCCGTCCAGCGCGGCCGCCTCGTACAGCTGGGTCGGGATCTGGCGGGCCGCGCCCTGGTAGATCAGCGTGTGGAACGGCACCCACTGCCAGGCCAGCACCGCGACCACCACGTACAGCGCGCGGTGCGGGTCACCGAGCAGGTTCGGCGCCGGGACGTGCAGCGCGCTCGCGAGCGCCGCCGGTACGCCGAAGTTCGGGTCCAGCAGCGCCTGCCAGCTCAGCGCGATCGCGGCGAGCGACAGCAGCAGCGGCAGGAAGAACACCGCCGACAGCACCGCCCGGTGCCGCTGCGGGCCCGCCGACCAGACCCCGAGCAGCAGCGCCAGCGGCGTCTGTACCAGCCAGGACACCACGGTCAGCAGCACCGTGATGCGGATGCCGTGCGGTATCTCGGAGTCGTGCAGCAGCGTCCGCCAGTTCGCCAGGCCGGCCCAGTGCGGTGCGCCCAGCCCGTTCCACTCGGTCAGGCTCAGGTAGGCCACCACCACGATCGGCAGCAGCGCGAACACCGCGAACAGCACCGCCGCCGGCGCCAACCAGCCGAGCCCCGGCCGCTGCCGGTACGCCGCGGACCCCACGCCGCCCGCGGGCGACCGGTCACGGCGCCGGGATCCGCGCGACAGGATCGCGCTGCCGGTACTCACGCCGGCTCCGCGGGAACGATCACGTCGCGGGTACTCATGCCGGCTCCGCGGGAGGAATCACGTCGCCGGTACTCACGCCGGCTCCGCGGGAGGAATCACGTCGCCGGTGCTCATGCCGCGGCGTCCATCGCCTTGACGAAACCGGCCGGGTCGAGCTGCTTGACGAACAGCTTCTGCACGTTGGTGTTCACCGCGGTGCCGACCGACGGGGACAGCGCCTGGTCCCAGGCGAGCTGGAAGTGCGGCGCCGCGGACACCAGGTCGTAGCAGAACGTGGCGAAGTCGGCGGCCTTGCTGGCGGCGAGCTTCGGCTTGATCCCGTTCACCGGCGGGATCTCACCGATGCCGATCATGGCGTCGACGTACGGGTCGCCGGCGAGCGTGTCGAGCAGGAACCTCGTCGCCTGCTCGACGTGCTTGCCGCCCTTGACCACCGAGAAGTAGTTGGTGGGCACGCCGACCACGTTCTTCGCGTCGCCCTTGCCACCGGGTACCGACGGGAACGGCACCCAGCCGAGCTGGTGCCCGGACACGAACTTCGGGCTGGACGCGACCTGCGTCTGGTACTCCCAGGAGCCCATCACGTGCATCGCGCACTTGCCGGTCGCGAGCAGCTTCGAGGCGGCCTGGTTGTCCGAGCTGACCGACGGGTAGTTCGTGCCGAAGGCCCCCCGCTCGACCAGCTCCACGCAGTGCTCCGCGGCGGCGCGGATCGCCGGATGCCGCCAGGCGCCGGGCTTCTTCGCCACCAGCGCGTCCACCACGTCGGGGCCGCCGATCCGGTCGGTGAAGTACATCAGGTAGATCAGCTCGGTCCAGCCCTGCGCGCCGGCGAGCGCGATCGGGGTGATCCCCTTGCGCTTGAAGGTGTCCACCAGCTTCAGCAGGTCGGAATAGCTGGCCGGTGGCTTCGCGCCGGCCGCGTCGAACACCGTCTTGTTGTAGAACAACACCTCCGGCTGCATGCCGGACATCGGCAGCCCGTACCGCTTGCCGCCGAGGGTGGCGCCGGCCAGCACGCTGGGCAGGAACGCCTTGGCGACGGCGGGATGATCGGCGAGGGCGGCGTCCAGCGGCTGCACCTGGCCGGCGTCGACGAACTGGGCGAGGTTGCCGCCACCCCAGTTGAAGAAGATGTCCGGCGCGTTCGGCGAGCCCATCGCCACCTGGAGTTTCTGCTTGTACGGGTCGTTGACGTAGGTGGTCATCGCGACCTTGACCGAGGAGTGCTTGTCGAACGCGTCGATGCGCTTTTTCAGCACCGGGTTCTCGGTGTCGCTCTGCAGCACCCACAGCTGGATCGCGCCGCCCCCACGGCCGGCCGGTCCCGAGGTGCCGCAGCCGGCCACGGTGAGCCCGGCGGCGGCCGCGCCGGCCAGGCCGAGTACCGAGCGTCGGGTCATCCGCATGGTCATGTCTCGCCCTCCCGCGGGATCGGGCCACCCACCGTGCCGGCGGGCGTGACTTACATCCGAAAACTCACCGAAAGTTTCGGATCGCTCGTAAGCTACGTCGAGGAGAGCCGCCGGTCAAGACCTCCCCATCGCCCGATTCTGCCGGTATGTTGGGTCCGGTTTGCCCATCGCGCCGCACCGAAACTTTCGGTCCGGCACCGCGGCCGGGAGGAGACGGATGGCCACCTGCGACAAGGACACCGCGGTGTGGCGGGACGCGTCCCGGCCCGTCGCCGAGCGGGTCGCGGACCTGCTCGCCCGGCTCACCCCGGCCGAGAAGATCGCCCAGCTGTACGGGGTGTGGGTCGGCGCCGACGCCGACGGTGCCGGCGTCGCGCCGTACCAGCACGACCTCACCGACGAACCGGTCGACTGGCCGGTGCTGATCGCCGACGGGCTCGGCCACCTGACCCGGCCGCTGGGTACCGCACCGGTCGAGCCGGCCCGCGGTGCCGCCGCGCTCGCCGCCGCGCAGGCGGAGATCGTCGCCGCCGGCCGGTTCGGCATCCCGGCGATCGCGCACGAGGAGTGCCTGTCCGGGTTCACCGCCTGGGGCGCCACCGTCTACCCGACGCCGCTGGCCTGGGGGGCGAGCTTCGACGCCGAGCTGGTCGAACGGGTCGGCGCCCGGATCGGTACCGCGCTGCGCTCGGTCGGCGTGCACCAGGGCATGGCGCCGGTGCTCGACGTGGTCCGCGACCCGCGCTGGGGCCGTACCGAGGAGACCATCGGCGAGGACCCGCACCTGGTCACCGCGATCGGCACCGGGTACGTGCGGGGTCTGCAGTCCGCGGGCGTGATCGCCACCCTCAAGCACTTCGCCGGGTACTCCGCCTCCCGCGCCGGCCGCAACCTCGCGCCGGTACCGATCGGGCCGCGCGAGCTCGCCGACGTGATCCTGCCGCCGTTCGAGGCCGCGGTGCGGGAGGCGGGCGCCGGCTCGGTGATGCACTCGTACGCGGAGCTCGACGGGATGCCGGTCGCCGCCGACCCGGCGCTGCTCACCACCCTGCTGCGGGACCGCTGGGGGTTCACCGGCACCGTCGTCGCCGACTACTTCGGGGTGTCGTTCCTGCAGACGCTGCACGGCGTCGCCGCCGACCCGGCGCACGCGGCGGCGCTCGCCCTCGCTGCCGGGGTGGACATCGAGCTGCCCACCGTCCGCTGCTACGGTGCGCCGCTGCGCGCCGCGCTCGCCGCCGGCCGGGTACCGGCGGAGCTGATCGACCGGGCCGCCCGGCGGGTGCTGACCCAGAAGTGCGAGCTGGGACTGCTCGACCCCGACTGGGACCCCGCTCCCCCGGCACCGGATGCCGGCTCCGGCGCGGGCAGCCCCGCCGCCGGCGGCCCGATCGACCTGGACGGCCCGGCGGACCGGCGGCTGGCGCGCCGGCTCGCCGAGGAGTCCGTGACCCTGCTGCGCAACGAGGGCGCCGCGCTGCCGCTGCCGCCGGCGGCCCGAATCGCCGTGGTCGGGCCCAACGCCGACGACCCGCGGGCGATGCTCGGCTGCTACTCGTTCCCGAACCACGTCGGGATCCACCATCCCGAGCTGCCGCTGGGCATCCCGGTACCGTCGCTGCTCACCGCGCTGCGGGCCGAGCTGCCGGACGCCACGATCGCGTACGCCCGCGGCTGCGCCGTCGACCCCCGCCTCGACGCCGCCGCCGGCACCGACGACGCGGACGGTCCGGACGCGGGAACCGACGACGCGGACGGTCCGGACGCAGGCACCCACGACGCGGGCGGTCCGGACGCGGGCACCGAGGACGCGGGCGATCCGGACGCGGGCACCGACGACGCGGGCGGGCCGGCGCGGGCCGCTGCGCTGGCCGCGGACGCGGACGTGTGCGTCGCGGTGCTGGGTGACCGCGCCGGGCTGTTCGGCCGCGGTACCTCCGGCGAGGGCTGCGACGTGGGCGACCTGCGGCTGCCGGGGGCCCAGCACGAGCTGCTCGCCGCGCTGGTCGCGACCGGTACGCCGGTGGTGGCGGTGCTGCTCACCGGCCGGCCGTACGCGCTGGGCGAGCTGGACGAGCGGCTCGCCGCCCGGGTGCAGGCGTTCTTCCCCGGCGCGGAGGGCGGCCCGGCGCTCGCCGGCGTGCTGTCCGGCCGGGTCAGCCCGTCCGGCCGGACCCCGGTGTCGGTGCCGCACCGGCCGGACGGCCAGCCGGCCACGTACCTGGCGCCGCCGCTCGGCCACCGCACCGAGGTGTCCAGCATCGACCCGACCGCCCGGTACCCGTTCGGGCACGGCCTGTCCTACACCCGGTTCCGCTGGTCGGAGCTGCTCGTCGACGGCCGCCCGCCCGGCGACGAGCCGCCCCGCGTCCGGACCGACGGCACGCTGCGGCTGTCGGTGCTGGTACGCAACGTCGGCGACCGCACCGGCACCGAGGTGGTCCAGCTGTACCTGCACGACCCGGTGGCCGAGGTGACCCGGCCGGTGGTCCGGCTGATCGGCTCGGTGCGGGTCCCGCTGCCGCCCGGACACGCCGCGCGGGCCCACTTCACCGTCCCGGCCGAGGCCGCCGCCTACACCGGCCGGGACCTGTACCGGCTGGTCGAGCCGGGCGAGCTGGAGCTGCGGCTGTCGGCCTCCAGCGCCGAGCACCGGTACGCCGTGCCGCTGCGGCTCACCGGGCCGCACCGCCGGCTGGACGACCGGCTGCCCGGCGCGGTGCGCGCCCGGGTCGAGGGCGCACCGTAACCTGCGACAGCAGTACCGTGCGCCGCCGACCGGCTGCCGCCGACGGCGACCTGCGACACCAGTACCTCGTCTGCGAAGGAGGCAGCGTGGCCGACGACTCCCGCGTCACCATCACGGCGATCGCGCGCGAGGCGGGCGTGTCCGTACCGACGGTGTCCCGGGTCCTCAACGGCCGCTCGGACGTCGCACCGGACACCCGTGAGCGCGTCGAGCAGCTCCTGCACGCCCGCGGGTACCGGCGTCGCCAGTCCAGGTCGCGGCCGGCGGCGGGGCTGATCGACCTGGTGTTCAACGACCTGGACAGCCCGTGGGCGGTCGAGATCCTGCGCGGCGTCGAGGAGGTCGGGCACGCCGCCGGCGCCGGGACGGTGGTGTCGGCGCTGCACCGGCGCACCGGCCCGACCCGGCAGTGGTTGGAGAGCGTGCGGGACCGGTCCACCGACGGGGTCATCCTCGTCACCTCCGACCTGGAGCCCACGCTGCGGGCCGAGCTGCACCGGCTGGACGCGCCGGCGGTCGCGGTCGACCCGGCCGGTACGCCGGCGCTGGACGTGCCGACCGTCGGCGCGACGAACTGGGCCGGCGGGCTGACCGCCACCGAGCACCTGCTCTCCCTGGGGCACCGGCGGATCGGGCTGATCGCCGGGCCGCCGCGGCTGCTGTGCTCCCGGGCCCGGCTCGACGGGTACCGGGCCGGGTTGGAGTCGGCCGGCATCGCGGTCGACGACGCCCTGATCGCACCGGGCGACTTCTACCACGAGTCCGGTTTCCGCGGCGCCGACGCGCTGCTGGACCTGCCCGACCCGCCCACCGCGATCTTCGCCGCCAGCGACCAGATGGCCTTCGGCGTGTACGAGGCGGTCCGGCGCCGTGGCGCCCGGGTACCGGACGACGTCAGCGTGGTCGGCTTCGACGACCTGCCGGAGGCGCGCTGGGCCAGCCCGCCGTTGACCACCGTGCGCCAGCCGCTGGCCGACATGGGGCGGGTCGCCGCCCGTACCGTGTTGCAGCTCGCCGCCGGGCAGGCACCGGACAGCCGGCGCGTCGAGCTGGCCACCGAACTGGTCCGGCGGGAGAGCACCGCCCCGCTCGGCCGCTGACCGCCGCAGGTCCCGCGTCGCGCACGTCTCTCTCGCGTCCCGGGCGGCGGGCGGTCGGACTGCGTCCCGGCCAGCGCGCACCTCGACTGCCTCCCGGATGGCGCGAGCCTCGGCTGCGCCCAGGCCGGCGCGGGGCCGCGGCTCAGCGGTACAGGGTGCGCATGCTGACCTCGTCGCCGCCGCGCCGGGGCGTGGTCGGCGCGGCGCGGGCGTAGCGCCGGGCGGTGGCGTCGGCGTAGCGGCGCAACCGCCGCTCGGTGCGCCACGCGCTGTACAGGACGACCGTCGCCGCGATGTCGACGCACAGCAGCGTCACCAGAAGCACGATCGCGAGCCGCATCTGCAGACCCTCCCGAGGTGCCGCCGCGCGTGGGGACCTCGCGCGGCGGGCTGGCGCACATCGGGGCGGGTGGGGCCGGGCGCGGTCGGGGTCGGCGGCGCACCGGACGAACCGGTACGGCCGGCGAGCGCATCGGCGGAGGCCGCTTCGATGGGCGTCGGTATGAATCGCGCGGCGGCGGGGGCGCGTCGGACAGGCTCGGCACCGAACCGTTCGGGCCCACCCGCGCCGGGGCGTTGGACACGGCAGCTTAGTACCAGAAACGCTGGGTGACCAGCGACGTGCCGGCGAGCCGGGCGAAACCCGCCCGAAGATCACGTTTGGTGATCGACACCGCGCCGCCCAGTCACCGCACCGGATCCACCCGCATCGGGTCGCAGCCGACCGGTCGGGTGGCGCGTGTATCGACGCGCGCCGGGCGCGGCTGGGGTGTGTCCGGCGCGCACCTCGGGGGCGGGGATGGTCGGGTCGCGGGCCGCGGGGAGGACGGCCCGCGACCCACCCACCCGCCGCGGTCGCCGGAATCGGGCATGCTTGCGCCATGGCGGACAGCGACGACCAGCGGCCCAACGCCGCCCGGATGTACGACTACTTCCTCGGCGGTGCGCACAACTTCGCGGTGGACCGGCAGGCGGCCGAGGCGGCGAGGTCCGCGTTCCCGGCCCTGCCGGCGACGATGCGCGCCGGCCGGGCGTTCCTGCGCCGCGCGGTGCACTTCCTGCTCGACACCGGCATCGACCAGTTTCTCGACCTGGGCTCCGGCATCCCGACCGTCGGCAACGTGCACGAGATCGCCCAGCAGGCGAGCGTCCAAGCACGCGTCGTGTACGTCGACGTGGACCCGATCGCCGTCGCACACTCCCATACGCTGCTCGCCGACGAGCCGGCCACGGTGATCATCGACCACGACGTCCGCGACGTCGCCGGGGTGCTGGCCGATCCGCAGACCCGCCGCATCCTCGACTTCGACCGGCCGATCGGGCTGCTGTTCAACGGCGTGCTGCACTTCGTCCCGGACGCCGACGACCCGGCCGGCCTGGTCGCCGCGTACCGGCAGGCGGTGGCGCCCGGCAGCTACCTGGTGATCGGTCACGCCACCGGTACCCGGCGCAGCGCCGACGGCGAGGCCGAGATCGGCCGCGCCCGCAAGGTCTACTCCGACGCCGGCGAGCGGGTCAGCCTGCGCAGCCGGGACGAGATCGCGGCGCTGTTCACCGGTACGACGCTGGTGCCGCCCGGCGTGGTCGAGGTCGACCGGTGGCGGCCGGACGAGGCCACCGAGACGTTCGGCCTCGCCGGCTACGCCGGCGTCGCCCGCATCGACTGACCACCCGCACGCCGGCGACACCGCCAGCGCCGGCGCCAGCGCCACGATCGCCGCACCGGCCACAGCGCCACGATCGCCGCACCGTGCGCGGCGCAGCGATCGCCGCACCGGTCGTCGTGCCGCGATCGCCGCGGCGCGCGGGCTATGCCGGCGTCGCCCGGGGCGACGTACCGCCCGCACCGCGGCGCCGGCGGTACCAGAGCGCCCCGGCCGCGCACAGGATCGCGACGAGCAGCGCCACCCCGCCGACGACGGTACGCAGCCACCAGGCGGGCGGCGGCCCGTAGTCGGCGGCGGCACCGGTCACGGCCAGGTGCCGCGAGTCGATCAGCGCAACGGCGACGTCGTCGAGCGTGGCGCCGGCCGGCACGGTACCGATCCGCCGGACGGTACCGGTGTGCGCCAGCGGTTGCCGCAGCAGCGCCCCGCCGTCGGTGACCAGCAGGGTCTGCGCGTCGGCCCAGCCGACGAACCGGGCGTGCTGGTCGCCGAGCGGCGCCGGGGGTGTGTCCCCGCTGCCCGGGTCGGTGGACGCGAAGTGCACCGACCGGCCGTCCGCGCCGGCCAGGGCGAGCCAGCGGCCGTCCGGCGACCAGGCGTGCGGCCCCGCGAGCGTGCCGCCGATGTCGGGCAGCCGCCCGGCAAGCACGCCGCTGCTGTGCGCGACCTGGATGTCACCGCCGAGCTGCACCGCGATGCTGCCGCCGTCCGGGGAGAACGCGGCGCCGCGGGCGGTGCCGGTCGCCAGCGGCACGCTGGTGCCGGCCTTCGGGTCGAGCAGGACCACGCTGTCCGGGCCGGAACCGGCCGCGGTCACCGCGCAGACGATCCGGGTGCCGTCCGGAGCGAACGCCAGCGCGCGCACCCGCCTGGCACCGTGGATCCGGTACGAGCGAACCGATCCGTCGCCGAGCCGGACCAGCCGCAGCACGTCGTCGATGCCGCCCACCGCGACGCTGCGCCCGTCCGGGCTGAGCAGGCCGTCCCCGTCGGTGTGCCCGGTGAACACGTGCCCGCCGAGCACGCTGCGGTAGTCGGTGCCGTCCGCACCGATCACGAGCTGCCCGGAGTCGCCGTACCCGACGAGCGCGATCGCCGCCCCCAGCGGCGCCCGCCGCACCGACGAGGCGGTCGACGACCAGCCCCCGACCGTACGGGGAAAGGACGGTCGCCGCGGCGCCGGCTGCCGCCCCGGATCGGCCGCCAGCCACGGCACCAGCACCAGCGCCACGACCACCACCAGTACCCCGGCCGCCACGAGCAACGGAGTCCTGACCCGCCGAGCCGCCGCCGGCGCCTGCTCAACCAGTTGCATTGCCCCATCTTGCCCGGATCAACCCCCACGAGTGACCCCGCACCCGCCCACCGTCCACCGGGCCAGCGGCAACGTGCGCCGGCGGCAGCACCTTGCGCAAGTACGGAGCCAGACTGCCGCGACCGACCGGACGCCGGATGCCTCACCCCAGGGCGCCGCTGGTCACCCGGCGTGGCGACTCAAGAACTTCACGAAAGCGTAGAGCGCACAGAGGAAAGCGACGACGCCCACCGATGCCAGCACCATGGCAACCACCTCGCCCGAGAACATCGACGGCCGTGCACCGAAGTCACTCAGACCCGACGCTCGCCGCTCGCCGTCTCCCGTCCTTCGCCAGTTCCGCCAAACCAGCCAACCGCCGACGATCGCCAGGCAGGCCACGATCATCCCGGTCAGGCTCGGCCACATCGTCGTGGTGTCCATCAGGTCGATCGAAGGACGGGAAGACGGGCCCATCATCCATCACATCCCCACCCGGCAACGCAGCGTCGAACTCGCACCGTTACCCCCCTTGGACCGAACACGAAAGCAATCAACGGATCAATTCCGGCCGGAGTGTGGATCGAAGGACTTCCACCGTCTCAAGCTCGAAACGTCTTCGATCAAGGCCGAGAAGAAGTCCGCCTGAACAGACATGTCACTCAGGTTTCTCACGATGTCCACGCTGTTCATGACGGGATTGATCACGGCAACGACCACGGTGCCGAAAGAAATGATGGAGATTACGGCGACGAATGCCCCAAACCCCATGAGATAGACGAAGAACTTGCCCTGGCATCCGAGCAAGATCGCTGTCATGCCAGTTGCCGCGACGGCGACTCCGAGGATGGCGAACCGAGCGGAGATGATGAACACCGACCACTCGGGGCGCCTTCTGATACGCGGAATGCCGTCATCAAATCCCATCGGCGCGGCCCCTGTCTGTCTCGTGGAACTCAGAACCGTCGGTCGGGCCAGGACGAGAACGTGTCGACAAGCGTCGGCACAGCAGGTTCACGCCGAGCCCTACGACTCCACTGAATACGGCGATCAGCATGGTGATCGGATTCAGTCGCCTGCCGATCACGAAGCAAGCGATGAGAACGACCGCTATCCCGGGAACGCCCGAGCCAGCCAACCTGCGCAAGAGCCGCGTCCAGTTATTCATCGATCACCCGAGTCGCGACCGATCGCCAACGGCGGCGGTCGGAGAACCACCGCTCCAGCGGGCACACCCGTCGCTGCAGTCTTGTTCGCAACTCTTACCTTCGCTTCGTGCGGCAACCGAGATTCTTCGAGCACAGATAGCGTGCTGATTGTCGCGAGCGATGGGCTGTCGGCGCGACCCGGCTGGTCGATATGCCGCGAAGGACGCAATCTCGCCATGTCCGTGACTAGCAGCCCAGGTTCGTCAGGAACCATGACCGTCACTCGGACCGATGCTTCGTCTCCGCACCGTCACGCCGGCCGTGGCGGCCCGGCGCGGTCGAGGACCGCACCGCGCACGTTTCGTCGACGCGTTGGGTCAGGTGGCGCGTTGGGCGACGCGGAGGCTGGCGCCGGAGAGTACCGGTGCGGCCCGGTCGGTGCCGCCGCCGTCCGGGAAGACCGCGACGTCGAAGTAGAGGTGCTGGCCGTGGTGGGCGTAGCGGCGCACGGGCACGTTGACGTACTGGTCGCCGGTGGTGCAGACGCCGTCGTCGAGCACGTCGATGCCGGCGATGCGCTTGGACTTGTTGTGCGTGGTGTCCCAGTCGTGGATCACCAGCCGGGTCTGGTAGTGGTCGCCGGGCTTGGTTCCGGTGATCCGCAGCAGCAGTACACCATCCACATAGGACGAGACCGGTGCGACGTAGCCGGGGTAGGTGCCGTTCTCGTGCGCGTTGCCGGGGTCGGCGTACTCCTTGCTCCACCGGATGAGGGTGAAGTCGCCGAACGACAGCGTGGTGTCGCTCGCGCCGAGGCTGGTCTCGATCATCTGCTCCTCCTCGTCGACCAGCTGCCGCAGTGCGGCCAGCGAGCCGGCGTACTCGTTGGTGTCACCGATCGACGGCCGCGCGTCGTACTGCAGGATGGTGAGCTTGTCGTAGCCGCCGTAGCCGGCGACCCAGTCGCTGGTGCGCACGTTCTCGGCCTTGCCGACGTAGCCGCGGTTCGGCGCCGCCCACAGCCCGGCGAAGCCCAGGCTCGCCACGTTCCAGCCGCGCGGCCGCAGCCACCAGTCGCCGGTGTAGAACAGGATCGGCGCACCGCCGCTGAGCGAGTCCCAGCGGTGCTTGAACGCCTTCACGTCGGCCCATCCGGCGTCGTCCTCGCAGTCGAGCTGCCACAGGAACCCGCGCAGCTCGTGCCCGAACAGTGCCCGGGCCCGCGCGACGAAGTGGTCGGCCTGCCCGGACCCGTTGCCGGACCGCACGTAGTGGTAGCCGCCGAGCACCGGCACGTGCCGGCCGCGGGCGAACGCCAGGTTGTGCGACGCGTACGGGTCGGTGTAGGTGGTGCCCTCGGTCAGCTTGTGGCACAGGAACGAGGTCGCCACTCCACCGAACCCGGTCATGTTGCCCTGGTGGTTCGAACAGTCGATGCCGTACAGGGTCATGACGACTCCTCGCCGCCGGTGTCCATCGTCCCGCTCCCCCACACTGTCATCACGGACCTGACCGTACTGAACAACAAATAGCTGTTAAGTAGCCTATGTCCGATAACGACGACCGGCGAGCCGGGGCACCGTGCCGCGCACGACGATCATCCGATCGGTACCGGCGGAGCGCCGGTACCGGCCGCGCGCGCTGCGGTGCCGGACCGGTCTGGCAGGTCTCAGGCGCAGCCGAGCCGGGTGGTCAGCTCGGTGAGGGCGGCGCCCAGGGGCCGGTCGACCCGGACCGCGGCGAGCGGGTCGCCGCGGGTCTCGCCCCGGTTCACGATCAGGATCGGGATGCCGCGCTTGCCGGCGTGCCGGACGAATCGCAGGCCGGACATCACCGCGAGCGAGGAACCCAGTACCAGCAGCGCCTCAGCGGAGTCGACCAGGCGGTAACAGTGGTCGACCCGATCGCGCGGTACGCCCTCGCCGAAGAACACCACGTCCGGTTTGAGCACGCCCGATCCGCAGACCTCGCAGTCGACCAGCCGGAACCGGCGGACCTGGTGCTCGGCCAGCTCGACGTCACCGTCCGGGTTGACCGCGCCGGCCGCGGCGGTGAAGTCCGGGTTCGCGGCGCGCAGCCGGTGCTCCAGCTCGACCCGGTCGCTGGTGGCGCGGCAGCCCAGGCAGATCACCCGGGACAGGCTGCCGTGCAGTTCGGTGACCTCGCGCGCGCCGGCGGCCTGGTGTAGGCCGTCCACGTTCTGGGTGATGATCCCGGTCAGCCGGCCGGTGGCCTGCAGCGCGGCCAGCGCGCGGTGCCCGGCGTTCGGTGCGGCGCCGGTGATGGTGCGCCAGCCGAGGTGGCTGCGCGCCCAGTACCGGCGGCGGCCGTCGACGCTGCCGACGAACTGCTCGTACGTCATCGGGGTGTGCCGCCGCAGCGTGCCTGATTCGCCGCGATAGTCCGGGATTCCGGACTCGGTGGACAGCCCGGCGCCGGTCAGCACCAGCACGTTCCCGGCCTCGACCACCTCGGTCAGTTCGGTCAGGCTGGTGGTCGCCGGCACGGCGTCGCCGGACGGCGCCCAGGTCAGGGTGGGTCGGATGCGCACGATCGCAGCCTACGTCGGCCCGCGCGCGCAACTCCCCTCGACGAGCGCGGGCCCCGAACGAGCACGGTGCCCGTTGCGACGACGCGAGCACCCATGGAAGTGGCGTACGTTGCTGCCCAGCAGGGCCGATCGGGAGGACGAGATGGCAGCTGAACCACACGGTGCGCCGACACCGCCACCCGGCGCGGTCGACATGTCGGTACCCAACCCGGCCCGCATCTACGACTACCTGCTCGGCGGGGCGCACAACTTCGCCGTCGACCGGGAGACCGCCGACCGGGTGATGGCCGCCGGCCAGGTCGGCCCGAAGATCGCTTGGGCGAACCGCTCGTTCCTGCGCCGCTCCGTGCGGTACATGATCGCGAACGGGATCGACCAGTTCCTCGATCTCGGCTCCGGGATCCCGACCGTCGGCAACGTGCACGAGATCGCGCAGGCGGCCGACCCGGCGGCCCGGGTGGTGTACGTGGACAGCGATCCGGTCGCGGTCACCCACGCCCGGCAGCTGCTCGCCGGCAACGCCAACGCCACCATCCTGGACGCCGACCTGCGCGACGCGGACGCCGTACTGCGGGCCGCCGACGCCACCGGCCTGCTCGACCTGTCCCGGCCGGTCGGCATCCTGCTCGTCGCGGTCTTCCACTTCATCCCGGACTCCGCCGACCCGGCCGGCATCCTGCACCGGTACTGCGACGTCGCCCGCGGCGGCGGCCTACTCGCGCTGTCGCACTACACCGACGAGGCGTACACGGCGGAGAAGCGCGAGCGGTCCAGGGTCGGCGTGCGGGAGTACCAGCAGCGCACCAGGACGGCGCCGATCTCGCGCGACGGCGACCAGCTGGCCGCGCTGCTCACCGGGCTCGACGTGGTCGAGCCCGGCATTGTCTGGGCGCCGCAGTGGCGGCCCGACCCCGGCGACGAGGTACCGGACGACCCGTCCGACACCGAGATCCGCGCCCTGGTCGCCCGCATCCCCGCGCACTGACCGGGCCGGCCGACCCGAGCGACCGGCCGCCCGGCGCGGCGTGGCCGGCACTCCTCGCACCGGCCACGCCGCGCCGGGAGCCGCACCCGCAGCGGCCCCTCACGGCGCCAGCGCGAGCCACCCGGCGCCGACGAGGGCGACGGCGCCCACGGCGAACAGCAGCAGCGAACCCGGTACCGGCAAGGCTTCCAGCGCCACCAGGACCAGCACCGCGGCCAGCACGACGAGCAGCGGTCGACCGCGGCGGCGCAGCCAGGGCCGCAGGCCCGGCCAGTGGTCGTCGGCCGCCTCGGCGGACAGCAGGTAGCCGGTCAGCGCGAACCCGCTGCAGCAGCCCAGCAGCGCACCGGCCAGCGGGGAGGACGCGCCGGCCACCGCGAGACCGCCCAGCAGTACGCCCTGGACCGCGGTCAACGTCACCGCGGCGCCGCGGTGCCACAGCGCACCCAGTACCAGGGTGAGGGTGCCGGTGATCAGCAGCAGCCGGCCGCTGGTCGGCCCGAACAGCGCCGGTACCACCAGCAGCACCGCACCGGTGAGCAGTTGCGCGACCCGTACCGCCCTCACCGCGACCGCCCCCGCGGCGGCATCCGGCGGGCCAGTTCCAGCGCCGCGGACAGGCTCGCCGGCTCCGCCGCCGGCAACGTCATCCCGCCCAGCGCGGCGATCTCCCGGGCCACGATCGCCCGCTCCGAGCGCCACAACCGCAACGCCGCGCCAGCCGGAAACGAC
Source organism: Actinocatenispora comari (assembly GCF_017312725.1). Classification (GTDB taxonomy): domain Bacteria; phylum Actinomycetota; class Actinomycetes; order Mycobacteriales; family Micromonosporaceae; genus Actinocatenispora; species Actinocatenispora comari. The sequence continues at coordinate 46,927 of NZ_BOPO01000123.1, forward strand.
TCGTCACCCGCCGGGCGTGCACCGGCCGCCGGCAGGGCACCGATCGCCGGCAGGGCACCGATCGCCGGCTCGGCCGGGAGGGTGTCCAGGACCAGCATGGCCATCCCCCGCTCCCCCAGCCGCTGGACCACCTCGACGATGCGGTCGGACAGCAGCGGCGTCAGCAGTACCACCAGGGCGCCGGGCGGCAGCGCCGGCAGCGGGATGCGCGGCGGCCCGGCGATCGGCACCGCGCGGTCTCGACGCACCGACAGCACCGAGTCGACGATCGGGTACAGGGTGCGCCGGCCCAGGCCGACCGGCAGCCAGCGCAGCAGACCGGACAGCGTCACCACGCCGACCCGGTCACCGGTCGCGAGCCACGACTCGGCCAGGCTCGCCGCGGTCCGTACCGACACGTCCAGGCTGCTGCCGCCCGGCGGCCCGACATCGGAGTACCCGTCGATCATGAGCACCACGTCGGCCAGCCGCTCGGCGTGGCGCAGCACCACGTGTGGCCGGCCGTACCGGGCGCTCGACGCCCAGTGCACCTGCCGCACCGGGTCACCGGCCTGGTACGGGCGGATCCCGGCGAACTCCACGCCGGTACCGGTGCCGGCCACCACGTGCTCGCCGACCAGCTGCGGCAGCCGGGCCGGGCGCGGCGGTGCGGCCGGCGGCGCGGTCCGCGGGTACACCGTCAGCTCGCCCAGCGGTACCCGCAGCCGGGCCCGGTCCAGGCCGCCCGGGGCGAGCAGCGTCACCAGCGCGGTACCCAGGTCCAGCCGCGCCCAGCGCTGCGGGGCCAGCGTGAACCTCAGTACGGTCGACGCGGTCTGCACGGCGACGCCGTCGTCCGGTCCGTCCACCGGGAGTCCGTCGCCGAGCGTCACCGACAGCTGGTCGACCGGCGCCGGCAGCGTCAGCCGCACCGAGAGGGTGACCCGGTCGCCCTCGATGCAGCGAGGCGGATCGAGCGACACCGTCGCGGTCAGCGTGTCCGGCCGCTCCCGCCGGGAGCGCAGCGCGAGCAGCAGCAACGGCGGCGCGGCGAGCGCGAGCACCGCCGCGTGGTCGACGATCAGCGCGACCACCACCGCGGCGACCGCGAGCACGCCGAGCCGGGCGGCGGCGAGCGTGCGCCCGAACCGTACCGGCAGCGTCACCTGCGCCCCGGCCATCGGCTCCGGCGGGGTACCCGGCTCCGACCGGCCGGCGCGCGGCGTGGCCGGCCCGACCGGCGACG
>NZ_BOPO01000124.1 GCF_017312725.1 Actinocatenispora comari
CGTGGGGAGGGGGCTTCGCCCCTCCCCACACCCCTCCCCGTCAAGGGGGCCTTCGCCCCCTTGACCATCCCCCGCCGGGAGACCAGAGACGAGATCCTGACACCGCCTGGCACGCCTCGGAACGTCGGGGAACGGTGATCGGGCCGGACACCCCCTGGCCGCCTCGGAACGTCGGGGAACGGTGATCGGGCCGGACACCGCCTGGCCGCTTCGGAGCGTCGGGGCCGGTTCGGGTGGACGCCGGGCCGGTTCGGGTGGTCGGTTGAGGGTCGTTGGCGGGTGGCGGGTCAGAGGGAAGGGGTGGCGCCGCCGTCTACCAGGATGGTGCTGCCGGTGATGAAGCCTGCGTGGGTGCTGGCGAGGAAGGCGGCGGTGGCCGCGAAGTCGGCCGGGGCGCCGAGCCGGCCGACCGGGATGGTGGCGGCGATGTCGGCAAGGCCCGCGTCGGGGTCGGCGAACTGGCTGGTCAGCGCCGGGGTGCGGTGGTAGCCGGGGGCGAGCACGTTGATGGTGACGCCGTCCGGGCCGATCTCCGGTACCAGCGACTTCGCGTAGCCGGCGAGGCCGGGCCGCACCGTGTTGGACAGGCCGTATTGCGGGCGGGGCGCCCGGATCGTCTCGGAGGCGACGAGCAGGATCCGGCCCCAGCCGGCCGCTCGCAACCGGGGCAGCGTCGCCTGCACGAAGCCGATGTGGGCGAGCAGGCACAGCTCGACGGCGTCCCGGTAGGCGTCCAGGCCGAACGCGGTCACCGGGCCGGCGGGTGGGCCGCCGGCGTTGCTCACCACGATGCCCGGTTCGCCGAGATCGGTTGCCACCGCGTCGATCCAGCCGCGTACCGCGTCCTGGTCGCGCAGGTCGACCCGGTCGGCCCGGACCGACCCGTCGCCACCGACCGGGTGGGCCGCGGCCACCTGGTCGGCGGCGGCGGCGAGGCGCTGCTCGTTCCGGCCGCAGATCGCGACCCGGGCGCCCTCGGCGGCCAGTGCGGTCGCGACGGCCAGGCCGAGCCCGCTGGTCGCGCCGGAGACCAGCGCGACCCGGCCGGCGATACCGAGATCCACCAGGGTGCTCCTCTCGTTCGGTGCTCCGCACCGGCTGCCGGGAGGCCGCCGGCCACCCGACCGTTCGTCAGGCGGTGTCGCGCAGCCGGTAGCCGTACCGGTGCAGCCACGGTGCGGCGATCGAGGCGGCGACGTACCGGGTGGTACGCGGGGCGGTGGAACGCCAGCGATCGTCCGGCCGGATGGTGACCGGTCCGGTCCGCAGCCGGTCCGGGTTGCCGGTGACGGTGTGGTTGGGCGACAGTACGGCGGTGCCGTCGGCGCCGACCGGTGCGACGGCGGCGAGGCCCCAGTCCGCGAGCACCGCGCCGAGGGTGTCGGCCGGTGCGGCGGCGAAGTCCTCGTACCGCAGCCGCCGGTACCGGTCCGGGAAGGCGCGGCCGACCCGCGCCGAGGCGCGCTGGAACGCGACCCAGTAGGCGGTGCTGCGCCAGGCCGGCATGGCCGGGATGTACGCCTTCGGGCGGCGCCACGACTCCGCGATCGCGCGCGGATCCCGCAGCACGTGCAGCACGTACGGCCGGACCCGGCCGCTGCCGCACAGCGTCGCCGCCTCGGCCGGGAACTTGCCGCTGTCGACGATGATCCGGGCACCGGTCTCCGCTGCGATGGCTTCGTAGAGCCGTTCCAGATCGCGCCGGGCCAGGGTCGTGGCGGTGCTCTCGGCCAGCCGGGCGACGGCGTGCCGGGTGCGCAGCAGCCGACGCTGCCGGTCCAGCACGGCCGGCACCACCTCCGGGGCGTCCAACCGGCGCAGCACGGCCGACCACAGTGGACAGTCGGCGATCCGGGCGCCGCAGCCGCACGTGTCGTTGGTGCCGTCGCCCAGCACCCCGTGCCGCCACAGGTACCGCAGCTCGCCGACGTGCACCGCACCGGGCAGCTCGCCGATCAGGTTCCCGATCAGGGTGGTACCGCTGCGGCACCAGCCGGTCAGGTAGACGACGACGGGCCGCTCGTTCATCGCCGGCCCGGCAGAGCCGCGGCGACCTTGTCGACCGCGTCGACCAGCTGGGCGCAGTCCTCCTCCGTCAGGTTCGCCGACAGCGGGATGTCGACGGTGCGGGCCACCGCGGAGGTACTGGCCGGGAAGGCGGCGCGGGCGGCGGCCGGGTCCGGATGCAGGAACCGCCAGTTCCAGAACGCGCGGACGTTGACGTCGTTCGGGTCGCCGAAGGCGCGGACGCCGATCCCCTCGGCGCGCAGGGCGCGGGCGAACCAGCAGGCCGTCGGTGCGTCCGGTAGCCGCAGCAGCAGCGCCTCGCCGAGGTAGGCGCCGGGCGCGACCGGCTGCCGGACCGCGATGTCCGACCGGTCGGCGAGGGCAGCGGCGACCCGGTCGTAGTTGCGGCGATGCGCTTCGAGTCGGCCGGGTAGCCGAGCGAGCTGGGCGTGGGCGAGGGCGGCACGGATCTCGTCCATCCGCCAGCTGTACAGCGGCAGGGACAGGTCGTCCAGCTCGGGAGGGTCGGTGAAGTGCCGGGCCATGCGCGATTCGTAGGCGCCGGAGTAGACCAGCGCCCGGGCGTGCAGGGTGGCGTCGTCCGTGAGCAGGAAGCCGCCTTCCCCGGTGTTCAGCGCCTTGTCCGACTGGGTGGAGAACGCGCCGGCCCGGCCCCAGGTGCCGAGCGGCCGGCCTGCCAGCCGGACCCCCAGCGCCGGCACCGCGTCCTCGACGACAGGCACCCCGTACTGGTCGGCGATCGCGGTGAGGGCGGGCATGTCGGCGGCGAACCCGCGCATGTGTACCACCACGATCGCGCGGGCGCCGGCGGCGAGTGTGCGGTGCAGGTCGGCCGGATCGAGTTGCAGTTCGTCGTCGCACTCGACCAGGACCGGGCGGTGTCCGGCGAGCAGGATCGCGCTGGGGGTGGCGGCGAACGTGAACGTCGGGCAGATCACGTCGGAGCCGGCGGGCAGGTCCAGCGCGAGCAGCCCCAGCGCGAGGGCGGTGGTGCCGCTGGCGCAACCCAGCGCGTGTCCGGTGCCGAAGTACCGGCACAGCTCCGCCTCGAACGCGCCGGTCTCGGTCGCTTCGTGCGGGCGGGTGTCGTACCGGAAGTACCGGCGGCTGCGCAGCGCCCGGACGGCGGCGTCGATGTCCTCGTCGGCGACGTAGGCGTCGCCGTTGTCGTAGGCCGGCCAGCGGGTCGTACGGACCGGGGTGCCGCCGTCGATCGCCAGCGTGACGTCGGTGGTACTCGCGGCCATCGGCGGCTCCCTTCCGACCGGTGGCAGGCGTCGTTGCCGCACCACTCCAGGAGCCCGGGGCGGGGCACCGACGACGTGGGGCCGCCGTCGGGCCCGGATGCGTCATGCCGGGCTCGCGCTTACGAAATCGGATCGGTGCCGGCGCGGTATACCCAGCTACGGGCGAAACCAGGGTTTTCCCCAGAAGTTTCCTGGCCCCCGGATTTGTGCCCTAGGGTCTCGGTTCGAGTCGCCGAGCACGCCGGGCCCCGCCCCGGCCGGCGCGTTCGCCGACCCTGCTTACCTTGGCGCCCAAGGCGTTCGGTCCTCACCCGGATGGGGGTACGTTGCGCTACCTCGTCGACGATCCCGACCTGACCAGCCGCACACCCGGCGAGGAGCTGGCCGTGGCGGCCTGCCGTTCGCCGGGCGAGACCGCGACCGCCGTGGTACGAGGAGCGATCGCGCGGCACTTCCCCCTGGCCGCGACCCGGCCCCGCCCGCCGGTACGGGACCTGCTCAAGTCGGCCACCATCGCGGACGAGACGGTGTCGTTCGTCGAGGAGCGCCGCGGCTCGCACCAGGTCACCCTGGACACCGAGTACGCGGCGACCCCCGAGGCGCACCAGCAGCCCCGCGCGATCAAGGCGGCACTCACCGAGATCCGGGTCCGGGTACCGGTACCGGCCCAGATCTGCCGTGACCCGGCACTGCTGGCCCGGTTCGTCGACCACCGGGTCATCGTGCGACTGTGCACGGTGGAGAACGACGTCCTGCTGCACGGCAGCACCGACGGCGCGATCACCGGACTGCTCCGACTCCCCGACCTGCGCCGGCTCCGCGGCGGCACCGACCTGCTCGACAGCATCATGGCCGCCGCCGCCGACGTCGAGGACCAGGGCGGCTCCTGCGACGCGCTGGTCCTGCACCCCCGCACCTACTGGCGACTGATCGCGCTCGGCGCGCTGCCGACCCTGGACGCGGCCGGGCTGCGCATCACCCGGACCCGCATGATCGCCCCCGACCAGGTACTGCTGGGCGACTTCCGCGCCGGCGTCACGCTGCTGGACGGCAGCGACGGCGGCACCCTGACGCTGCGCCACCACGGCGAACTGGCCGAGATCGAGGCCGGCGGCCGGGTCGGCCTCGCGGTGCACCTGCCGCAGCACTTCGCCCTGCTGGTACTGGCGCCGGAGACGGTGCCGCCGGCCATCGAGGTCCTGCCGGCGGCGGAGGGGGCGGCATGAAGATCGGCATCCTGCTGTGGGACTACAGCGGCATCGACGCGGACGCCCTCGCGTTGCTGGAGTTCGGCAGGCAACGGGGCCACGAGATGTCCGGCTTCACCCTGGAGGAGATCGAGTACCGCCGGGCCGACGGGCGGGCGACCGTGCTCGCGAAGGGTGTCGACGTCGACGGCTACGACGCGGTGATCTCCCGGGCGAACCTGATCGGGGACGTGTGGCAGCAGGATCTGGCCGCCACCGCCGGGCCGTGGCGCGACCGGGTCGAGCGGTTGACGATGCTCAGCAACGCGCTCGGTCCGCGGCTGTTCGATCCGGTGGACGCCTGGCTGTGCGGGATGAGCAAGTTCCTGATGGCGCAACGGCTCGCCGAGGGCGGGTTCCCGGTGCCGCCGTTCCGGTCGGTGAGCTCGGTCGAGGACGCGGCGGCGGCGCTCGCCGACTGGGGCGACATCATCCTCAAGCCGTCGTACGGGCTGCGCGGCATCGACGTCGAGCGGGTCACCGACCTGGACGCCGACCGGTCCATCGTGGACAGTCAGCTGGCCCGCTACGGCACGGTGTTCTGCCAGCCGTTCTACCCCACCCAGTACGGCGAGCTGCGGATCACCGTGTGCGGCGAGGCGACGCCGATCAACATGCTCAAGCTGCCCGCGGCCGGTACCTGGCGGTGCAAGACGCTGGAGGGCGCGAGCTGGGAGCGGTTCGACGCACCGGACGAGCTGATCGACCTGTCCGTCCGGGCCGCCCGGCACCAGGGCCTCACCTGGGCCGGGCTGGACATCCTGCCGACCCCGGACGGGTACCGGATTCTCGAGGTCAACATGGTGCCCGGTTTCCTCGCCATCTTCGGCGACGGGCCCGCCGCCGAGGGCCACGCCGGCATCTTCGACTGGATCGAGAAGCGGTCCTGACGGCCCGCCACCGGCACGATCGGCGCACCGACGAGCGTTGGGGGACAACGGATCATGATGTACGGAGCGGAGTCGCTGCGGCTGCCGAGCGCCGAGCTGGCGGCCCGGTACCGCGCCGCCGGCTGGTGGCGGGACGAGACGTTCCTGGACGATCTGGCACGGGCCGCCGAGACCCGCCCGGAGCACCCCGCGATCATCGCGTACCAGGGCGACACGCCGCGGACGATCTGCTACCGCGAGCTCGCCGACCTGGTCGAACGGTTCGCCGGGGCGCTGCTGGCGCTCGGCGTCGAGCGCGGTGACGTGGTCGCCACGTACCTGCCGAACGTCTGGCAGCTGACCCCGCTGTGGCTGGCCTGCGCCCGGATCGGCGCGGTCAGCGCGGCGATGTTCCCGGCGCTCGCCGAGCGCGAACTGCGGTACACGATGACCGTCAGCCGGGCGCCGGTGTGCATCGGGCTGGACCGGATCGGCGACCTCGATCTCGGTGCCCGGATGGCCGCCGCGGCACCGGACACGGTACGGCACCGGGTGGTGATCGGGGACGGCTCGGCTGCCGACGCCATCGACTTCACCGAGTTCTTCCTCGCCACCGAGCATCCGGCGCCCGACCCGGCGCTCGCGCTGCGCCCGGACGAGCCCGCCGTACTGGTCTGCACGTCCGGCACGTCCGGCCAGATGAAGGCGGTGGCGCACACCGGCAACACGCTGTACGCGGCGGCCCGCGCCGGCGCCGAGCCGTACGGACTGGGTGCCGACGACGTGATCGTGGTGCCGCACCCGCACACGCACATGGCGGGCATGACCTACGGCGCGCTGATGCCGTTGCAGCTGGGCGCGACCTGGCTGCTGTACGACCGGCCGAACGACATGGGGCTGCTGCTCGACTCGATCGAGCGGCACGGCGTCAGCTGGGCGTACATGTCGCCCGGCTACCTGGTCGACCTGATCGCCCGGCAGCGCGAGCGGGCCCGCGACACCGGCTCGCTGCACCGGATCGTCTCCGGTTCCGCGCCGCTGCTGCCCGACCTGGTCGAGTCGGTACGCGACACCTTCCGGGTACCGGTGCACGCGCTGTGGGGCATGACCGAGAACGCCGCGGTCACCATGACCAGACCGGCGGACCCGGACGACTGGGCGACCCGCAGCGACGGCAGCGCGGTGCCGTGGATGGACGTCCGCATCGACGCGGCGGAGGGCGAGGAGGCGGGCCGCCTGCTGGTCCGGGGCGCCTCGCAGTGCCTCGGCTACCTGCACCAGCGCGACACCTACGACGAGTGCCTCGACGACGACGGCTGGTTCGACACCGGTGACATCGCGCGCCCCGACGGGCGCGGTGGCATCCGCATCGTCGGCCGCCGCAGCGACCTGATCATCCGCTCCAACGGCATGAAGGTGCCGGTACTGGAGGTCGAGGGGCTGCTCGCCCGACACCCCGGGATCAAGGAGCTGGCGCTCGTCGGCTACCCCGATCCGACCGTGCCGGGCTCCGAGCTGTGCTGTGCCGTCGTGGTACCGGACGGGCAGCCACCGACGCTCGCGGAACTGCACGAGTACCTCGGCGGGACCGGGATGGCGCGGGTGTTCTGGCCCGACCGGGTGCAGTTCGTCTGGCAGCTGCCGAGGAACTCGCTGGGCAAGATCCAGCGCGCCCCGCTGCACCAACGGCTGGAGCTGGCCGCGGCGCCGCGATGACGCGTACCGCGGGGGTCGGCAGCCCGGACGAGGACGCGGCCGGCCGCACCGACGGCTCCCGGGCCCGTACCGCGGCGCTGGCCGTGATCTGCGCCGCGCAGACGATGTTCCTGCTGGACACGATGATCGTGACGGTGGCACTGCCACACATCCAGACCGGGCTGCACTTCTCCGGCCCCGACCTGGAGTGGGTGATCACCGCGTACGCGCTGGCCTTCGGCGGGTTGCTGCTGCTCGGCAGCCGGTGCGGCGACGTGTTCGGCCGGCGCCGGATGTTCGTGTTCGGGCTGGTGCTGTTCACCGTCGCGTCGCTGACCGCCGGCCTGGCGCAGGCGCCGTGGCAACTGATCGCCTCCCGCGCGGCGCAGGCCGCCGGCGCCGCAGCGGCCAGCCCGGCGACGCTGTCGCTGCTCGCCACCACGTTCCCGGACGGCCCGGCACGGGCCCGGGCGATCAGCATCTACACCGCGCTGGGTACCGCCGGCGGTGGCATCGGCCTGCTGGCCGGCGGGCTGATCGCGAGCCTGACGTCGTGGCGCTGGATCATGCTGGTCAACGTGCCGTTCGGGATCCTCGTCGTCGCCCTCGCGCCGCGGGTGCTCCCCGAGTCGGGCCGCCGGCCCGGACGCTTCGACGTACCGGGAGCGCTGACCGGCACGCTCGGCATGACGCTGCTGGTGTACGGGCTGACCCGGGCCGCCGCCGACCCGTCCGGCACCGTGCACTGGGCCGACCCGGCGGTACTCGGATCGGTCGCCGGCGCCGCGCTGCTGCTCGGCGTGTTCGTGCTGGTGGAGTGGCGCAGCCGGCGGCCGCTGCTCCCGCTGCGGCTGTTCGCCGGCCGGGCCCGGGTCGGCAACTACCTGGCGATCGTCGCGTACAGCATGGCGATGACCGGGATCGCGTTCTTCCTCACCCTGTTCCTGCAGCGCATCTGGCACTACAGCCCCATGCGTACCGCGCTGGTCTTCCTACCGATGACCGCGCTGCTGGTGGTCTGCTCCCGCGCCAGCGGCCCGCTGCTGCGCCGCCTCGGTACCCGTACCGTCGTGCTCGGCGGGCTGGCGGTCGCCGCGGTCGGAGTCGGCTGGCTGTCCATGATGGACGGTTCGGGTGGCTACCTGACCGACCTGCTGGTGCCCAGCTCGCTGACCTACGCCGGCCTGGGCGTCGCCGCACCGCCGATGACCGTCGAGGCGATGGCGAGCATCGGCGAGCGGGACACCGGCATCGCCTCCGGCGTGTTCAACTGCGCCCGGCAGCTCGGCGGCGCGGTCGGGTTGGCGCTGCTCGGCAGCATCACCTGGACGACGGTCGCGGCGTACCGGCGACTGCCGGACGCGCAGGCACTGGCGGTCGGCGTCGACCGGGGCTTCCTCGCCGCCGCCGCGCTCGTCGTCCTGGCGCTCGCGGCCACCGTGGCCGGCACCCTTCGCCGCCGGACACCACGCCCCTGACGGCGCACCGGAACCCGGACCCACGGCGTACCACCGGACGCCCGGGGCGGGTCGCTTTCCCCGCCGGCCCCACGCGTACCACCGGACCTCCGGGGCGGGTCACTCCGCGGCGGGTGCCGCCAGCTCGCGGTAGCAGTGCAGATCCACGACGATGTCGTCGGCGTCGTACAGGGCGACCGTGTCGCCGTAGTTGTCCAGGAACTTCTTGCTCGCCGAGTCGACCTCCAGCGTCTCGCCGGCGGCGAGCTGGCGCGCCGGCAACGGCTGCCGGCGCAGCAGGTGGTTGCGCAGCGACCAGCCGCTCAGGTCCACAGTGGACTCCGCCCGCAGCACGGTGCGTTCGTCGACCGCCGAGGCCGACTCGATCCGTACCGGCGTGCGCGGCAACCGGCTCGGCTGCCCGGCCAGGATCGGCTGCGCGAACGGCACGTTGTTGGTGATCACCGCGTCGACGCCGAGATCGCGCATCGCCGCGACCGTCTCCGGTGCGTCGATCGTCCACGGCAGCACCCGGATCCCGTGCTCGTGCGCGGCTGTCACGTGCTCGGCGGTCAGCAGCCGGCCCAGCGGCGTGTACCCGGAGACCCAGTCACCCAGCGCCGCGAACCGGTCCAGCTCCAGCATGTAGGTCAGCCCGCTCATCAGGCACATCGGTACGGTCGGCAGCAGGTCGTGCAGCTGCCACAGCCGGTCCGGGTCGCTGACCTGGATCGCCACCGGCGGATGACCGGGGTCGTTCAGCCGGTCGCCGAGGCAGCGGTGCAGCTCCTCGGCCAGCTGCTCCTCGATCCCCGGGCTGCGCTCCGGCCACTTCAGCTCGATGAACAGCGTGCTGCGCCCGTCGATCGCGGCCAGCAGCTCGGTCAGCGTCGGTACCGGCTCGCCGCGGTACCGCTCGTCGAACCAGGCGCCGGCGTCGAGCTTGCGCAACTCCGCCATGGTCAGCTCGTTGATCGTCGCGTCCGCCCGGTCCGGCAGCACCTGCGCGATGTCGGTGGTACGGCGCAGCTTGCTGTCGTGCATCACGACCAGCTCGCCGTCACCGCAGCGCTGCACGTCCACCTCGATCGTCCGGGCACCCTGCTCGATCGCCGTGCTGCAGGCGGCGATCGTGTTCTCCGGCGCGGTGCCGCACGCACCCCGGTGCGCGACGCAGGTACCGATCCGCGGCCATTCGGGTTTTCCGCTCATCCGGGGGATGCTACGGGCAACCGGGCCGGTCCCGGTGACCCGACATCGATCGACGTCGTATCGGCGCTGCTGAGTTGTAAGCAACGGTTTCGCGCTGCACACCTGATTGATCGGGTCTTCACATGCCGCGATCAGCGGTGTCAACCGTTGTGTTGACGTACCGTTGTCGCCCCGCGGGAACCGACTGGCACGCTTGCTCCGGTACACGACGTCACCGACCACGTGTCCTCACGAGCTCGGTTCGCCACCTCCACAGTCGTCGGAGGTGGCGAACCGACTCGCGGGCGGGCCGCCGAGGTCACGTGCGGGTCCCGGTCCCCGTCGGGCAACCGGGGGGATGCCGGTGGGGGCCGGGACCATCGTCGTGGCACCGGGTGCGCAGGGGGTTGCGCTACCGAAACCGGTCATGATCAGGGGGAACGCATGACCCAGACAGAGTTGCCGACACTGGCCGTGGCGAGCGGCCAGACCGTCCAGGTGCACGCGCACGGACGGATCCTCGCCTCCGCGATCCGCAACGGCCGGGGCTGGTCGGTCCTGGTGGACGGGGAACAGTACGAGGCGTCCAACCTCGACCGGGTGCTGGAACTGCTCCGCCTGCTCCCGCACCACCGCCGCCGCTGACCGCACCATCCACAGTGGACCTATGAGTCCACTGTGGATGCATTGAGCGCCAGCCCGTAACCCGCTGTCCGACCTTCGTGCCGCGCGCCGTGCGCCGGTCGATCGCGCCGTGTCCGTGCTCCCGCACGCGCACCCGGCCGGTCGGCCGGCGCGCTGCTGCGCTGGCCGCGAAGGGTGACCGGGCGGCAGCGCTGTTGACTCTTGACGCGAGCAGCGTCGACGCCTAGGTTTCACGATCAAACATCGTCGATCAGGATTCCACACAGATCGACCATTGATCCCCACTCAAACAGGACAGAGGGGGCACCGTGGATACCTCCACGCCCGTACCGGCCCTGCCCGACAGACCGCGCGCCCGGCTCCGGCGCCTCCTCGCCGCCGCGAGCGCGGCGGTCGCCGTCGCCACTGCACTCACCGCCGCGGCGACAACACCCGCCGCCGCCCTCGACAACGACCTCGCGGCGACCCCGCCGATGGGCTGGAACAGCTGGAACACCTTCGGCTGCGCCATCGACGAGGACCTGATCGAGAGCACCGCCGACCACCTCGTCTCGTCCGGGCTCGCCGCGAAGGGCTACCGGTACGTCAACATCGACGACTGCTGGCAGGCGCCGCAACGGGACCAGGCGGGACGGCTGCAGGCCGACCCGACCCGCTTCCCCAGCGGCATCAAGGCACTCGCCGACCACGTCCACGCGCAGGGGCTGAAGCTCGGGATCTACTCGACCGCCGGTACCGGCACCTGCCAGCGGCTGCCCGGCAGCCTCGGCCACGAGGACCTCGACGCGCGCACCTTCGCGTCCTGGGGCGTCGACTACCTCAAGTACGACCACTGCTTCACCGAGAAGTCGGCGCTGCCGGACGTCGACCGCATCACCCTGACCGGCGGCGACCAGACCAGCTCGTACGAAGGGGAAGCGGCGCAGCCGTCGGGCACCGCGAAGACCGTGTCCTGCCCGACCTGCTCCGGCGGCGCGCGGGTCACCGGGCTCGGCGCCGCGAAGGGCGCGCTCGACTTCTCCGTCGACGTACCGACCGCGGGCACCTACCGGCTCGGGATCGACTACCTGTACGGCGCCGACCCGCGCACCTCCTACTACCCCACCGGGTACGTGACGGTGAACGGCCAGCGGGCGGGCGACCGGATCCGCTTCGACCCGTCGCCGTCCGCACAGCAGACCGCCTCGTACCGGATGGACGTGACGCTGGCCGCCGGCGGCAACACCATCCGGCTGGACAACCCGCTGACCGATCTGAAGGTCAAGCAGGACAACTTCGCCCGGATGCGCGACGCGCTCGCGGCGACCGGCCGACCCATCGTCTACTCGATCAACGCGAACACCCAGGACGGCACGTCGTTCGCCGACATCGCCAACCTCTGGCGCACGACGCAGGACATCAAACCGTTGTGGCACAGCACATCCTGGTACCGGGGTGTAGACGACATCATCGAGCAGAACGGCAGGCTGGGCAGCGCGACCGGGCCCGGGCACTGGAACGACCCGGACATGCTCGAGGTCGGCGTCCGGCTCGACGGATTCCCCGGCCTGACACCGGACGAGGAGCGCACCCACTTCAGCATGTGGGCGATGATGGCCGCACCGCTGATCGCCGGCGCGGACGTGCGGACGATGAGCGCGGACACCGCCGAGGTGCTCGGCAACTCCGCGGTCATCGCCGTCGACCAGGACCGGCTGGGCCAGGCCGGTACGCTCGTCGCCAGCAGCGGCGACACCGAGGTCTGGGTCCGCGTGCTGCACAACGGCGACCGCGCCGTCGTCCTGCGCAACCGCGGTACGACGACCCGGCAGGTCACCGCGACCCCGGCGCAGCTCGGCGTCACCGCCGACAACCGCTACCTGGTCCGGGATCTGTGGGCGGACACCGCGCGTACCCACGTCCCGGCCGAGCTGTCCGCGGCGGTACCGGCGCACGGCGTCGCGATGTACCGGATCCATCGCCTGGGCCGCTGACCCGGTGCGGCGCGCGACCCCCGACGGTCGCGCGCCGCGCCGCCTCGACCATCCATTGTGGACGCTTCAGCATCGGCAGGCGTCGCGCCGATGGCGCACCGGGTACGGTCCGCTCGGTGCGGCGGCCACCGTTCGCCGCCGCGACGCCTGTCGAGCTCTGCTCGTACTCGACCGGGATGAGCACGACGTCGGCCCGACCGTTGCGGGTGATCGGACTCGCGCGCGACGCGGTCGGCCAGCTCGGCGACGTGCGCCCTGGCCTCCGTGATCGGAACGGCCCCCATTCGGACCATCATCCTGAACTCTGGCCGGTCCGCGGCCGGCTTCGCGAGGGTCAGCAGGTGGGCCAGCGGAAATCCTGCCTGCCGAGGTCGTCGCCGGCGTGCCGGCCGCCTTCCGGGTAGAGGCGCAGGCCGCCGGAGTCGGTGAGGTCGACGCGCAGCACGCCGTCGCGGGTGGGACAGGTCAGCGTCGTCGTCGCGTGCACGCCGGTCTGCCGGTCGGTGCCGGTCACGGTCAGCTTCACCAGGCCGGGCCGGCGGTCCGCGACCGAGAACTCGTTGCCGTCCGGCTGGACCGTGATCACCGGATGCCGTACCACCGCCCACGACACCGACGTCACCTCGGCGCCGCTGAACACCTGGCCGGGATGGCCCGGTACCGGCACCGACCCCGCGCCGAACGGGCAGCCCGGGGTGACCAGCCTCCGGTGCGTCGCGCAGGCGTCCAGGTACGCGTCGACCTGGTGCTGCGCCTGCCGCTGCGCCTCGGCGGTGAGGGTCGTCGGGGGCAGCGTGACCGGCGTGCCGTCGAGCACGATCGCATCGGGTTGCCGCAGCACGTACGTCCCCGGCATCAGCGGGTACCCGGAGCGGGCCACCGTGACGGTGTCCGGGGCCGAGGCGAAGAACCGGTGCACCCCGGGAAGCAGGGCGAGCTTGCCGACCCGCGCGACCCGCGCGGCCGTCTCGGGCAGCGCCTTCCGGTGCCCGTCGACGTCGACGTACGGCAGCGGGAAGGTCCCGAACGTCAGGTAGACGTACGGGTCGCGCAGCCGCCAGTCGTCGCCGGACCGGAACACGGTGAACCGGTACGAGGCGGTCCGGCCGCCGGCCGTCGAGATCGTCGCGTCGACCAGGCTCTCGCCCGGCCCGAGCGCGCTCGGTACCGCCCGCACCGAGTCGAGGTGCCACCGCTGCCGGGACACGGCCACCCGCAGGAACGAGTCGTCCGCGGACGAGTCGGGCTCGTCGTCCACCACCGCGGTGGCCGCGGCCACGTCACCCCGCTGGATCGCGCTGAGGAACGCGCGTACCTGCCGCTCGGCCGGGCTCGTGGCGCCCGGCCACACCAGGATCCCGAGCAGCAGCACGATGATCACGCCGGCCACCGCGTACCAGGTGATCGACCGCTGCCGCGCGCTCCGCAGCCGGGCGTCGCCCGGCACCGCACCGGGAACGTCGTCTTCCGGCTCGTCGTGCTCGGGCACGTCGTCTTCCGGCTCGTCGTCGCCCGGCTCCGCGTGCGGGGGCACGTCGTCCTCCGGCTCGACGTACGGCACGTCGTCCTCGGGCTCGACGCACGGCACGTCGGCCGTGGTGCCGAGCTGGGACACGCCGGGCGCCGGCTCGGCCGAGCCGTCCGGGCGCCGGGGGTCGTCCGTTGCGCGTTCCATGCGGCCACCCCTGGGGCTGGGCTGGACGCCGACTCGGGGCGAACCGGCGTAGCGGAGATCGTACGGGAACGGTCGATCGTGACTCCGTCGCGCGACAACGCTAGCGTGCTCGGATATCACGAACCTGGGGAGCAGCCGATGAGCGACGCCGCGTCCGAGCCGAAGGACGACGGCCCACCCGGCGCCGGCGATCGGGACGCCGGCGCCGCCGAGCCGGCGGCCGCCGCCGGGCCGGAGGCCAGGTCCGCCGAGCCGGACGGCCAGGTGCCGGCCGGTGCCGCGGAGCCGGAGGACGACATCCCGGCCGATGCCGCCGAACCCGACGACGACGTGCCCGCGGCCGACGAGCCGGCGGCCGACGGTGCGCGGCTGGCGCCGGGCTGGCACGTCGCGTCGGCATCGTTGCTGGTCGTGATCCTGATACTGGCGGGGATCCTGGTCGTGCGGCACACCGGCACCGGCACCGAACCGGTCGCCGCGGCATCGCCCTCGGCGTCCTCGCGTACCAAGGGGACGGTGTCGACCGGGCGGGCGGCGCCGGATCACGGCACGCTGAGCATCGCCGAGTCGGGCTTCCGGAACATCACCACGCCGGCCGGCGACCCCGCGGTGAGCTGGGGCGTCGTCCTGTCCAACAGCAGCCACAGCGCGGTCGCCGCCGTCCTGCTGAAGATCACCTACCGCGACCACGACGGGGCGACCATCGCCGTGCGGGACTTCTCCCGCAGGGCGAAGGCGGCGGAGATCCTGCCCGGCAGCCGGGCCGGTGTCGGCGGCGTCGGGTACCTGCCGAGCAAGGCGCCGGCGACCGTCCAGGTCAGCGTGGACAGCGTGCTGTGGACGGTGACGTCGAAGCGGCAGTCGTTGCGGGCGAGCAACCTCACCACCGACTGGCGGGACCAGGGCCAGCAGGCCCGACACTGGAAGCATCCGACCGCCGAGGCCAACCGGCGCGGCAACCTGTACCTGACGTTCCGGGTGGAGTCCACCTTTCCGAGCCTGCTGTCCTACCCCGCCTACACCGCGGTCTACCGGGACGAGCACGGTCGGATCGTCGGCGGCGCCCCGCTCGACTCGTTCGGAACCGACGTCCTGGTCCCGGCCGGCTGGTCCGAGCAGACCGTCCGGGTGTGGTACCCGCCGCCGGCGGGCGCCGTCGACGCGAAGACCGAGGTCTACCTGTACTCCCGGCGGGACTGACTGGCCGTCGTCCGGCGACCGGTCCAGCTGACCGGCCGCGGCCGGCCGATCAGGCGGTACGCGCGGTCCGGCCGATCGGTGCCGGTCGGCTGCGTACCCTCGCGGCATGGACGTGGTCTGGCTGGAGAGCCTGGTGGCGCTGGGTGAGCACGGCAGCTTCACCCGAGCGGCCGAGTCGCTGCACATCAGCCAGCCGGCGTTCAGCCGGCGGATCCGCGCGCTGGAGCAGTGGGCCGGCACCGACCTGGTCGACCGGACCAGCCTGCCGATCACGCTGACCCCGAGCGGCCGGGTGCTGCGGGCCCGCGCCGCCGACGTGGTGGCGGGGCTGTCCGCGCTGCACGACGAGATGCGCGGCCGGCAGACGATGCCGGCGCACCCGGTCCGGCTGGCGGTCAGCCACAGCCTCGCCACGCACTACTTCGCCGGGTGGTGGCGGTCGATCACCGCGGACGCGCCGCAGCTGACCTGCCTGCTGCTCGCGGCGAACACGCTGGAGGCGTACGACACGCTGGTGCACGGCGGCTGCGACCTGCTGCTCGCCTACGTCGACCCGCTGCACCCGCTGGAACTGGGCGACAGCGACCTGGAGTCGGTACTGGTCGCGCGGGACCGGCTCGCGCCGTACGCCCGGCCCGACACGTACCGGCTGCCCGACCCGCGGCGGTCGCCGGACGACGGCCCGGAGGTGCCGTACGTCAGCCACGGCGCCGGCTCGTTCCTCGGCCGGGTCACCGACCGGACGCTGGCCGGTCGGCGGCCCCGGCTGCGCCCGGTCGCGCAGAGCGACCTCACCTCGGTACTGGCGGCGCTGGTCGCCGCCGGCCTCGGGGTCGGCTGGCTGCCCGGCCTGCTCACCGCCGAGCAGGTGGCGGCCGGACGGATGACGCCGGTCGGCGACGGGCAGTGGACCGCCGGGCTGGAGATCCGGCTCAGCCGCAACCGGCGGCAGCGGGCCAGCAGTCACGCCGCCGAGGTCTGGGAGCGGGCCACCGTGGACCGGGACCCGACCGGCTGACCCGGGCCGACGTCGGCTACTCCGGGGCGAACGTGCTGCGGTAGCCGAACAGGCCGACGCTGCCGCCGGTGTGCACGAACACCACGTGCTCGTCGGCGGCGAACCGCCCGGCCTCGATCGCCCCCAGCAGCCCGGCGAACCCCTTGCCCGAGTAGACCGGGTCGAGCAGGATGCCCTCGGTCTCGGCGAGCAGCCGGACCGCGGCGACCATCTCGTCGGTCGGTACCCCGTAGCCGGGTCCGGTCCAGCGGTCGTCCACCTGCACGTCGTCCAGGCCCACCGCGCCGGGCGCGCCGATCAGCTCGGCGGTGCGTACGGCGAGGTCGTGCACCAGCGGCCGCTGCACCGCCTCCGGCTGCCGGACGCTGACCCCGAGCACCTGGATGCCGCTGCGCATCGCGAGCAGCCCGGCGAGCAGCCCGGCCTGGGTGCCCGCACTGCCGGTCGCGTGCACCACCCAGTCGATCGGTACGTCGGAGGTCGCGAGCTCCTGCGCGCAGCCCACGTACCCGAGCGCGCCGACCGGGTTCGACCCGCCGCCGGGAATCACGTACGGCCGCTTCCCCTGGGCGCGCAGGTCGTCGGCGAGCGACTCCATCGCCTTCGCCATGTCCGTACCGGCCGGCAGCCGGTCGGCGATCCGGGCGCCGAGGATCGTGTCCAGCAGCACGTTGCCGGACGCCTCGTAGTCGTCGTCGCGGACCTGCCGGCGTTCCAGCAGCAGCGCGCAGCCGAGGCCGGCGCGGGCCGCCGCGGCAGCGGTCTGCCGGGCGTGGTTGGACTGCGTCGCGCCCTGCGTGATCAGCGTGTCGGCGCCCTGCGCCAGCGCGTCCGCGAGCAGGTACTCCAGCTTGCGGGTCTTGTTGCCGCCGGTTGCGAGCCCGGTGCAGTCGTCCCGCTTGATCCACAGGTGCGGCACCGTCGAACCCTTGGCGCGCAACACCTCCGTCAACCGGGGCATCGGCTCCAGCGGCGTGGGCAGGTGCCCCAGCCGGTACCGGGGGAATCGAGCGAGCTGCATCCGTGGCCTCCCATCGGCGAACCGGGGCCGGTAGCGGGCCCCCGGGCGAGTACAGCAGAACCGGTACCGGGCGGTCCAATGCCGGATTTCGAGGGCCCATGCGGATCGTGCATGCCAGCGGCGGATCCGTTGACGGCCCCTCCGGTGCCCAGCAGAATCCCGGCAATGCGGCCCGCGTCACCACGCGAACGGCCACAGCCCGACCGCTCGGTACGGCCGCACCAGGCCGGGTCCGACCGGCGTCCCCGCACGCGGCCCGTTGCGTTCCGCCCTGGGAAAGGACACCAGCATGACCGAACCGGCACCCACCGGCCCGCCCGCGGACGTAGTCGCGCTGCGCCGGGACCTGCACCGGCACCCGGAGGTCGGCTTCACCGAGTTCCGTACCGCGAGCCGGGCCGCCGGCCGGCTGGCCGATCTCGGCTGGCAGGTGGCGGCCGGCGCGCCCGTACTGGACGCCGACGCGCGGCTCGGCGTGCCCGACGACGCGGAGCTGGCCGAGGCGTACCAGCGGGCGGCCGACAGCGGCGCCGATCCCCGGTACCTGCCGGCGCTGCGCGGCGGGCTGACCGGCGTGGTGGCCCGGCTGCGCGGCTCCCGGCCGGGGCCGGTGCTCGCGTTCCGGGCCGACCTGGACGCGTTGCCGCTCGACGAGTCCGATGCCGACGAGCATGCGCCGAGCCGGCTCGGGTTCCGGTCCGGGTGGGCCGGACGGATGCACGCCTGCGGGCACGACGGGCACGTCGCCGTGGCCCTGGCGCTCGCCGACCGGCTCATCGACCGCGACTTCCCCGGCGAGGTACGGCTGATCCTGCAGCCGGCCGAGGAGGGCGGGCGTGGTGGCGCCGCGATGGTCGCCGCCGGCGTCGTCGACGACGTGGATGTGTTCGTGGCACCGCACCTGGGCATGGGCCTGCCGACCGGCACCATCTGTACCGACGTGGCGGGACTGCTGGCCAACTCCAAGCTGCGCGCGGTGTTCCGCGGCGCCGCCGCGCACGCCTCGATGGCGCCCGAACACGGCCGGCACGCGCTGCTCGGTGCCGCCGCGGCAACCCTTGCGGTGCACACGATGCCGTCGTTCTCCGGACACCAGACGCGGGTCAACGTCGGCGCGCTGCACGGCGGTACGGTCAGCAACATCGTGCCGGACCGGGCCGAGCTGCGGCTGGAGACCCGGGCCGACGACGGCGACGTCAACGCCGAACTGGAACGCCGCGTGCGCCGGATGCTCGCCGGCGCGGCCGGCACGTACGGGCTGGACGTGGACGTCGAGCTGATCGGCGCGGTGACCACCGCCGGCAACGATCCCGCCGTCACCGCCGCGCTGGGCGCCGCGGCGGACCGGATCGGCGTCACCGTCGGCGCACCCGGCGCCGGCATCGGCAGCGACGACGCCACCGCGTTCATGCGCCGGGTACAGGATCGCGGCGGCGTCGCCGGCTACTTCGGCATCGGCGCGAGCAGCCCGGCACCGCACCACTCCGGCACCTTCGACCTCGACGAGGCAGCGCTGCCGCTCGCCGTCGACCTGCTGGAGTCCCTGGTACGCAACCAGACCGTGCCCGAGTGAGGCACGGCGACCCGCCGGGCGCACCGCCCGGCAGCTCCCGCGTCGGCTGAGCCACCCGCGCACCGTGCCCGCCGGGCAACGGTTCCGGCGGCCGACGCCCCCGGATGGAGGTGGAGACCAGCATGTCCGGACCGACCAGACGACGCCATCGACTGCTCCTCGTGATCCCCTACCTGTGGACGGTGGCGGCGGTACCGGCCGTCAACCTGGTCCACGCGAGCCCGCTCGACGTGCCGCTGCTGCTGTGGTGGGCGCTGATCGGCGTGCTCGTGACGGCCGGCAGCATCGCCGTGGTGTGGCGGCTCGACAACGCCCTCGACGCCCCGGCAGCCGACGAACCGACGGCGGTGCAACGATGACCGTCGCCCTCGGTATCGCGCTGTTCATCGTCGCCGTCACCACCGGCGGCACCACCTACCTGGCCCGCCGGCGCCGCAAGGTCACCATGAGCGAGTGGGCGGTCGGCGGCCGCAGCTTCGGCGGCATCCTGCTGTGGTTCCTGTCCGCCGGCGAGATCTACACGACGTTCGCGTTCCTCGGCGCCGCCGGCTGGGCCTACGCGTACGGCGCGCCCGGGTTCTACATCCTCGCCAACGCGCCGCTCGGCTACGTGCTCGGGTACTGGCTGCTGCCGAAGATCTGGCGGGCCGGGCACGACCACAACGTGATGTCGCAGGCGGACTACATCCGGGCCCGGTTCGGCCGGCGCTGGCTCGCCGGGCTCATCGCGTTGATCGGCGTCCTCGCGCTCATCCCGTACGTGCAGGTGCAGCTGACCGGGCTGTCGACCATCCTGACCGTGATGTTCCACGGTTCGGTCGGCAAGCCGCTCGCCGTACTGGTGGGTGCGTTGCTGCTGCTGACCTTCACGTTCACCGCCGGGCTGCGCTCCTCGGCGTTCGCCTCGATGGTCAAGGACGTGTTCGTGGTCGGCGTCGTGGTCGCCGTGTTCGTCACCATCGGCACGCTCACCGGACTCGGCGGCATCGGCGGCATCTTCCGGCACATGGCCGAGCAGCACCCGAACTACACCAACCTGCCGGGGATGCAGTCCGGTACGCACTACAGCCCCTGGTGGTTCTGCTCGTCGATCCTGATGACGAACATCGGCTACTGGATGTGGCCGCACTCGTTCCAGGCCAACCTGTCCGCGAAGAGCGACCGGGCGATCCGGCGCAACGCCGTGCTGCAACCGATCTACACCCTGTCGTACTTCTTCATCTTCGTGATCGGGTTCGCCGCGCTGCTGACCCTGCCGCACCTGACCGACTCCAACACCGCGCTGGTGTCGGTGATCTACCGGTACTTCCCGCAGTGGTTCATCGGGATCGCCGCCGGGACCGGCATTCTCGTCGCGCTCGTGCCGTCCACGGTGATGCTGCTGACCCTCGGCACCACGGTGGCGCGCAACATCTACCGGCCGACCGCCGACCTGTCCGACCGGCACCGGCTGCTCGTCGGCCGGCTCGCCACCGTGGTCGGCGTCGCGATCGCCGCGTACCTGACGCTCGGTTCCAGCTCGACCATCGTGAGCCTGCTGCTCGTCGCGTACAGCGGGATCGCGCAGATCGGGCCGGCCGTCGTCCTGTCGCTGATCTGGCGCCGCACCACCGCGTACGGCGTCGCCGCTGGCTCGCTCGTCGGCATCGCGCTGGTCGGCATCCCGCAGGTGTCGACCTGGTGGTCGGGCATCTCGTCGATCGAGGTAGGGCTGTTCGCCGTGGCGGTCAACACGGTGGTCCTGGTCGCCGTCAGCCTCTGCACCCGCGCGCCGGAGCAGGCGAACATCGCGGTCGGGATCCCGGACAGCACGCTGCCGCGCACCGTACCGGCGCCGGCCTGACGGAGACCGCCGTGTCCCGGCGACGCTGCCGGGGCACGGCGATCAGCAGGTCTGCCAGCGGATCGGGGAACGGTCGACGCGGTCCGCGCCGTACCGGCCGCCCTCCGGGTAGACGCGGAACCCGCCGGAGTCGGTGACGTCGACCCGCAGCACGCCGTCCGGGGTCGGGCAGGACATCGACGTGGTGGCATGGAAACCGGTGTCCTCGTCGGTACCGGTGACGGTCAGCTTCAGCGTCCCGGGCCGCCGGTCGACCACCTGGAACTCGTTGCCGACCGGCTCGATCGTGACCTCCGGGTGGCGCTGCAGCTTCCATCGGGTGGACTTGATCTCGCGCCCGTAGAAGATCCGATCGGGCCGGCCCGGCTCCGGTACCGACTCGGCGCCGAACGGGCAGCCGGGCGTCACCAGCTTGGCCCGCCGCACGCAGTCGTCCAGGTAGTCGTACACCGCCTGCTGCGCCTTCCGCTGCGCCGAGCCGGTCAGGCGCATCCGGGGGAGGGTCAGGGCGTTCGGCCCGGCGGCCGACGCGTCGTCGTCCTGCCGCACGGCGTACTGCCCGGGCATCAACGGGTACGCCCTCGTCGAGTGGGTGACCGCCGGCGCCGACGAGAAGAACCGGTACACGCCGGGGAACAGCACGTACCGTGCGCCGTAGGTGGTGTTCTCGCCCGGGCGCGGCAGCTTCTCGCGGTGGCCGTTGATCGCGACGTAGCTCACCGGGAACGTGCCGAACGTCAGGTACACGTACGGATCCCGCAACCGCCAGGCGCCGTCGCCGCTCTCCCGGACCAAGTCGAACCGGTGGGTGACCGAAGGACCGCCCGGCACCGCGATCGTCGCGTCCACCTCCGCGGAGTACGAGCGCTCGTCGGCGTCGTCGTCCGACCGTACCGAGGTGACGCGCCAGCGTTGCCGCAGCACGTCGGACCGCAGGAACGACGGACTCGACATGCGCGTGTCCGGCCGGTCGTCCACCAGCCGCTGCGCTGCCGCCACGTCACCGCGCTGGACCGCCGTCAGGAACGCGCGTACCTGCCGCTCGGCGTCGGTCGGCTGCCGCGGCCACACCAGCAGCGTCGTCAGCAGCACGATCACCGCCCCCGCCACCGCGTACCACGCGATCCGTCCCCACCGGGAACGCCGACGCACCGCCCCGGCCGGGACCGGCCCCGCGTTCGCCTGTTCGACGACGCGCACGGCCGATCGAACGTCCAGCGCACCCTCGACGGGCCCCGCCTCGTCCCCTGCGACGTCCGGGGCGCCGTCGGCGGGCGCCGCCTCGCCACCTCGGACGTGCGGGGCGACCTCGACGGACGCCGCCTCGTCACCCGCCGCGGACTCCGGAGCCGCGCCGGACGGGCCCCGCTGCCCCTCCGCATCCACGCCGGGTGGCTCCGCCGGGCCCTTCGCATCCACGGGCGACGGGGCCCCCGGACGCTCGGCGTCCACACCCGCCGAACGCCCCGGATCGGTACCTGCCGGATCCGCCGGACGCGCCGGATCGGTACCCGCCGGATCCGCCGGACGCGCCGGATCGGTGCGCGGCGGATCGGCTGGGGGCGCCGGATCGGTGCGCGGCGGATCCGCCGGACGCTGCGGGTCCGCTGCGCTGTCCATGGCTCGCTACCTCCGGGTGGGGCTCGACGTGCCGGAGATCGTACGAGGTCGCGTCAACGCCGGGGCGGGTTGCGCGGCCTCGTTAACCTGCCCGGATACCGCGAGTCGAGGAGTGGGGATGACCGACGCCGGAGCCGCACCGCCCGACCCGGCTGGCGTGCGACGCTCGCCGCTGCGCCGGCACCTGGTGTCGCTGCTGCTGGTCGCGGCCATCCTGGTGCTGATCGTCCTGCTCGCCGTCAAGGGCGGCACCGACCACAGGCTGCCCACCGCGGCGCCGTCGTCACCGTCGCCGTCCGCGTCACCGTCGAACGCCGGCAGCCGGTACGCGCCGCTGGAGACCCCGCCGGACCACGGCACGGTGAAGATCGACGAGACCGGCTTCGAGAACATCAAGGACGTGGCCGGCGAGCCGCAGGTCACCTGGGGCGCCGTCATCGAGAACACCAGCGGTGCGGCGACCGCCGCGGTGGAGCTGCGCATCACCTACCTGGACCGGGCCGGCAAGAAGATCAAGGTCGAGGGGTTCTACGAGCAGGCCACGGTCCCCGCCGTGCTGCCCGGCCGGCGCACCGGCGTCGGCGGCGTCACCTACCTCGACGACCCCGCCGTCGCCGCCGTCCGGATCCGGGTCGGCACGACGCGCTGGTGGGTCGACCCCGGCAAGCCGCCGACCCTGTCCATCGGCCGGATCCGGACCGACTGGCGAGGCAAGGGCGAGCCCGTGCCGTACTGGGGAGCCGGCAAGATCGGCGCGTTCCGGAACGACCGCGGCACTCTCTACGTCACGTTCCGGGTCGACTCGTCGTACCGGACGGTGCTGTCCCGGGCGGGCGTGACGGCCGTGTTCCGCAACGCCAAGGGACACATCGTCGGCGGCTCGTCGATGACCGATCTCGGCCTCGACGTCTCGCTCCCGCCGGGCTGGTCCGACCAGTCCCTCCGGGTCAAGTACGGCCCGCCCGACGACGTCGACGAAGCCCGAACGGAGATCTACGTCTACCCCTCGACGACCTGACCACCGCTCGACCGTCGTCCCTCAGACCTCGTACTCGCGGACCAGGTCGCGGAACCGCCGTTCCAGCCGGGCCAGCGGTACCGCCAGCTCGGCGTCGATGGCAGCGGCCCGTCCGGCGTCGAGTACCACCCGGGCCGGCTCGTCCGGCCGGCTGGCGGCGTGGTCCAGCCGCATCGCGGTCGGCGGGTGCGACGAGTCGACCCGGTGCCGACGCATCCGACCCCGCCGGAACAGCCGGTCCTTCTCGGTGGCCGGCAGTTCCGCGGCATGCGCGACGATCGCCGCGTACGACTCACCCGCCGGCGCGTTCCGGGGCACCAGCCGGCCGGCCCGCAGCAGGGTGTCGGTCACCAGGAACGTCTCCAGTAGCGACCGGGCCGCCGACCGTCCGCCGGCGCGGACGGCCATCGCGTCGGCCAGGTACTCGGCCCGCTGGCCGACCCTCAGCAACGCCAAGCCGAACGCCACGATCACGCAGTACAGTGCGCCACCGATGACCGCCTGCGGGATCAGCAACAGCAGACCCGCGACCATCGCGAACGGGTTTCCGCGGGCCGCGAAGGCGCTGTCCCGGCCGGGCCGCACCAGCTCGTACCAGCGGACCAGCGCGCGCAGCGCACCGCCGACGAACACGCCCTGCCGGTTGTCGCCGTTCGCACCGTGGCCGAGCTCGTGGCCGAGCAGCGCGACCCGGCCCTGCCGGTCCAACACTGTCCACAGTGGAGCGCCCAGCACCATGGTCCGGCGCTGCCGGATGCCGACGACGGTGTAGTACGCGTTGAAGTCCGGATCCAGGCCGATCTGGTCGATGTGCCGGGCACCGATCGCGTCGGCCACGGCGTCGCACAGCGCGTACAGCTGCGGCGCCTCGTCACGGTCGAGCAGCTCGACCTCCGGGTCCAGCTTCCCCAGCCGGGGCCGCAACAACACCACGATCGCCAGCGCGAGCAGCCCGAGCGGGACGAGCACCAGCCGGCCGGTGAGGCAGAGCCAGATTCCCAGTACCGCGACGGCGACGGTCACCGCGTGCACGCCCGCGGCCAGTACGTAGGTGAGCACCCAGGCCACGTCGCGGCTCGGACGGGACACCTCGGCGCGGCAGAGGCGTTCGTGCACCGAGGCCATGGTCCGGTCGCCGACCTTCCGGATCCACCGGTTCACCCGGCCGCGCGGCGGCTTCGGCGGGCTGGGGTCGACGCCCCACTCGCACCCGGGGCACCACGACGGGTACCGCTCGTCGGCCACCAGCGGGGCGGCGCAGTTCGGGCAGGCAGCGGACATCTCGGTCGTCACGGCGGCCGAACCTATCGAAACCCCATCATCCGCCCCTCCCCCGAACGGCCCATCCACCCTGTCCCGTCGGCCGTACTCCGCGCGGTGCACGCCCCGGCCCCGTACCTTGGTGCACCGGTCTTCGACAGGACTCGCGGGAGGGGCGCCATGCAGGGCGGGCACGGTACGGCCGGAGCGGCGGAGGCGATGCGGTTCGCCGACGCCGCGGCGTGGGAGTCCTGGCTGGCCGAACACCACGCCGAGGACGGCGGTGCCTGGCTGCTGATCCGGCGCAAGAACGCGGCCGTACCGCTGCTCACCATCGACGAGGCCGCCGAGGTGGCGCTCTGCTACGGCTGGATCGACGGCCACCGCCGCGCCCACGACGCCGACTCGTTCCGGCAGCGGTACTCCCGCCGGCGGCGCGGCAGCCCCTGGTCGCGGGTGAACGTCGAGCGGGCGGAGGCGCTGATCGAGGCCGGCCGGATGCGCGAGCCGGGGTTCGCCGCGATCCAGGCGGCCCGCGCCGACGGCCGCTGGGACGCCGCGTACGCCCCGCAGCGCGAGGCACCGGTACCGCCCGAACTCGCCGCGGCGCTCGCCGCCGACCCGGCCGCGTCGGCCCGCTTCGACGCCCTCGATCGCACCGCCCGCTACCTGCTGGTCCTCCCGCTCCTCAAGGCCCGCACCCCCACCACCCGCCAGCGCCACCTCACCACCATCCTGTCCCGCCTGACCACCAACCCCTGACGACCGGCCAGGGCACGCGAAGCGGGCAAGCTCCCGCTGCATGAACTGCGGCCAGCGAAAAACGAGCCGGCATTGGGCGGGTACCACGAGGTGCGGAGCGGTCGCCGTACGGAAAGGTGGGGCATGCACTGCTGCGATGCGATGAGCCGGCACGCCAACGCGACCTGCGACGAGCACGAGGATCCGTTCGACTGCCCGGACGCAGTGATCAGGTTCGACCCGAGATTCCAGGAGTACGGGCTCATCATCCACGACGGCGGCAGCTCGAGCAGCATCATCGCCTTCTGCCCCTGGTGTGGGCATCGGCTACCCGAGTCACAACGGGACCGCTGGTTCGACGAGCTCGAGCGCCACGGCATCGACCCATGGGAGGACGACGTCCCGCCGGAGTTCGAAGACGATCGCCGGCTCGGGCTCAAACGTCCCGGGTCGCCATGCCGCTGACTCGGCTGACCTTCGGTCAATTGCGCAAGGCCGCGAGCATTGGGCGCTCGCGCTGCTCCACGAGTACGGCGTACCGCTCGGTTGGCCGCCGTCGATGCCGCAGCCGCCGGCGTGGGACAGCGTGACGATCTCAATGATCTGGGAACTGCAGGACGCGATCCCCAAACTGATCGCCGCCCGCCGCTCATACGACGAACTCGCCCGCGCCGACGGCTAGGCCCCCAGCGACCGCGGCACCCATAAGGCCGATCGGTTCGTGACAGGCTGCGATCCGGGTTCGAAGTACCCGCATCGCGGAGCCCGGTGTGGTGGTGCGAAGTGGATGATGGCTCAGTGACGAAGATCGATGACGACCACGTGAAGGTCCACTTCCGCATGGACGTGGATGAGGACGGTTGGCCACCGGCCAGCGTCGAGAGTCTATGGGCGGTGGACCTCGGCGACCGCACGGTGCGGTTGGACAACACGCCCTGGTTTGCCCGCGGAGTCGCCAGCCAGGACATCGTCCGGGTGCACCCGGACGAGGACGGTGTTCTCTGGGCCGGGGAGACAGTCCAGCCCTCGCAGAACTGCACCATCCGGCTCATCGTGCTGAAGGACGGTGGATCTGCTGCCGCGCTACAGAGCGTGCTGGAGCTTTTCCATCGCCTCGGCACGACGGGCGAAGGCATCGAGCAGTTCCGGATGGTCGCCCTGGAGGTTCCCCCGCAGGCAGACCTGCCGAAAATCCGGCAGCTGTTGGAGCACGGCGCGACGGAGGAGTGGTGGCACTGGGAAGAAGGGTGCATCACCGCCGCCTGGAAAGCTGCCGCGCGGTCGTGAGAACGACGGCGCCGCGCAACTACGCGCTGGACCTGCTGGCCGAGGCGATCGGCTACCGGATCCCGATCGTGGTCCTCCCGTTCGTGAACACCAACCTCGCCGAACGCGCGACTTTCCGGCGTAGCGTGGCGGCGTTGCGCACCGAGGGGGTCCGCATCATGCTCGGCCCCGGCGAATGGCAGCCACATCCGCCCGGCGCCGGCTCGGATCGTCTGCACGAGTTCCCGTGGTCTCGGGCGCTCGACCGGGTCACGCGGGCGGCGCCCTGAATTGTGGTTGTTGGGGAGGAGCCGGGTCGTTAGCTTGCCCGGGTGACGTATCTGAGCCCGCTGGGGTACCTGCTGGGTGTGGAAGGTGTCGCGCTGCTGCGCGGGATGCGGGAAGGTACCGGCGACCGGACGTTCGTCGAGGCCCGGCTGGCCGAGATCCGCGAGCTGCTCGCCGATCCGACGTTGCGGGCCGCCGGTGGCCTGGACGCGGTGCCGGGCGGGATCGGTACCGACCAGGTGTACGACGAGTGGGCCGCGCACTACGACGGCCCGAACTCGATGATCGACCTCGAACAGCCGCTGGTGCGCGAGATCCTCGCCGGGTTGCCGGTCGGTACCGCTCTCGACGCCGCCTGCGGCACCGGCCGGCACGCCGAGTACCTCGCCGGGCTCGGTCACCGCGTTATCGGGGTCGACGCCAACCCGCGGATGCTCGCGGTCGCCGCAGCGAAACTGCCCGAGCTGGACCTGCGCCGGGGCATGCTCGACGCACTCCCGCTGGGCGACGACTCGGTCGATCTGGTGGTGTGCGGCCTGGCCCTGTGCCACACGCCGGACCTCGCCCCGGTGTTCGCCGAGTTCGCGCGGGTGCTCCGACCCGGCGGGCACCTGGTCGTCTCGGACCCGCACCAGGTGTTGTCGTACCTGCGCCCCACGCTGCCGCGCGCGCCGGGGCCGGACGGGCGGCGATCGATCCTCGTCGAGTACCACCGGCCGCTGAGCGCCTACCTCACCGCGGCACTCCGGTACGGTTTCCAGCTCCGGCACTGTGCCGAGCCCCAGGCGGAGCGGCCGGAACGGCCCACGGTAGCGCCGCCGATGCCGACCGAGGTCGGCTGGGCACTGCTCGACCAGGTACCCGAGGCCGCGGCGGTGGCGCTGAGCGTCCCGTCCGTCGTGCTGCTGCACCTGCAGTCGCCCGGGTGAACGGGCCCGCGGCTACTTGTGGCGGAAGTGGACGAAGAGGCGGCCGAAGTTGCGGGAGTCCTTTTCGACCCGGTGGTAGAGCGGCTTGATGTCGCGGCGGTCGAGAAAGCGCAGCACCCGCTTCTTGAGCTGGCCGGAGCCCTTGCCGGGGATGATTTCGACCAGGGTGGCCTTCTTGGCCAGGGCCTCCTGGATGATGTCGTTGAGGGCGCGATCGATGTCCTGACCGCGGTTGAAGATGTCGTGCAGGTCGAGCTTGAGCTTCATCGCGTCCCCTCCTGGTTCGCCCCCACGGTACCCGGGTCGTCTGCCAGGGCGAGACAGGCGAAGGTGGCGAGCCAGTGCGCGGTGAGGAAGCTGCCGCTGGTGAGCGCGCCGAGGCAGCGCTGCGTCTCGGTCTCGGCGAGGGTACGAAACGGCGCCACCCGCGGGTCGTCCGCCGGCAGCGCGGCGGCGAGTGCGCGCAGCTGCCAGGCGCGGGACAGGCCCAGCCCGTACAGGTGGGACTGCTGGCTGTCGCCGGGGTCGAGCGGCGCGACCGGTCGCAGTCCCAGCGACTGGCCGGCATCGAGGCCCGCACCCGGACCGGCTGCACTCGCCTCGGCACCACCGGCTTCCGGCGCGTTCCGACCGGCGGCACTCAGCTCGGCCGCACCGGCTTCCGGCGGGTGAGGACCGGCCGCCGGCGGGAGGAAGTTCGTGAGCCAGGCCGGGAACTCGCCGGCGGGGAGGACCCGGCGCATCAGGTCGGCTTCGGACAGGCCGGCGGACAGGAAGTCCTGGCCGCTCGGTTCCCAGCCGATCGGGTAGTCGCGATCGCCGCGGTACCAGTCGTTCGCGCGATCCCGGAGGCGGGCGGCCAGCGTCTCGTCGCCGCGCGCCTGCGCGCCGTCGAGCAGCAGCGACAGCGCGAACGCGGTGTTGGCGTGGGTACCGTGCCGGACCGGCGCCGGGGTGCGGTCGAGCCAGCGGAGGGCGAGCGACGACACCGCGTCGGCGAGCGGGCCGAGCGCGGCCGACCAGCGGGCCCCGGCGGGGCAGCGGTCGGCGACGCCGGCCAGCACGTACGCCCAGGCCCACCCGTACGGTCGCTCGAACTCCGGGTGCGAGCGCAGGTAGTCGGCCTCGACCCGGATCGCCGCCGGGGTGAGCGTCTCCCCGAGCGCCGCCTCCACCGCAGCCACGTCGATCCACTGTGGATAGTCGGTGCGCAGCCGGATCAGCAGCCAGTGCATGTGCACGCAGGAATGCCAGTCGTACGCGCCACCGAACGCCGGATGCAGCCGGCGGGGTCGCCAGGTGTCGTCCGGGCCGGCCGTGACGTGCTGGCTCGCGTACGGGAACTCGGTGCGGATGTTGCGGATCGCGGTCTCCGCGAGGGTTCCGGCGAGCTCCGCCAACCGCTCACTCACTGCTCGGCCCCGCCGGAGACCGTGATGTCCACAGTGGACGACAGCGCGGTGTCGACCACGATGCGCAGGCCGCGGGCGATGTCGGGGACCGACATGCTCGGCGCCGAGCCGTCGGTGACCTGCTCCGGCGCGTACGGGACGTGCACGAACCCGCCGCGCACCGCCGGGAACTCGGTGTCGATCAGGTGCGCCAGGCCGTAGAACACGTGGTTGCAGACGAACGTACCGGCGGTCTGCGACACCGCCGCCGGGATGCCCGCCGCGCGCAGTGCCGCGACGCACGCCTTGATCGGCAGCGACGAGAAGTACGCCGCGGGCCCGTCCGGCACGACCGGCTCGTCGATCGGTTGGGCGCCCGCGTTGTCCGGGATGCGCGCGTCGTCGACGTTGATCGCCACCCGCTCGACCGACAGCCCGGCGCGGCCGCCGGCGAGCCCGGCGCACACCACCAGCTCCGGCTCGTACCGGTCGATCGCGGCGCGCAGCGCGGGAATCGAGCCGGCGAACGTGCACGGCAGCTCCACCGCGTGCACACCGTCCATCGTGGACACCGCGGCCCAGGACGGGTTGATGCTCGCCCCACCGAACGGCTCGAACCCGGTCACCAACACGCTCACACCGCACCTCCACGGCACTCCGCCACGACCCGGCGCGCGCACGCGCACCACCCGTGACTCGCTCGTTCACGCTCGCTCATGCCACGCCTCCGCCGCGCTCGCCGGACCACGAGGAACGGTCGTTCACCCGACGACCCCGAAGGCGAACACGTACATCAGGGCCATGTTGCAGAGCAGCAGCGGGATCGCGGTCGGGATCTGCGCCTTGATCGGACCGTACTTGCTGCGCATCTCCAGCAGGGCGGCCGGGACCAGGTTGAAGTTCGCGGCCATCGGGGTGCACAGCGTGCCGCAGAAGCCGGCGAGCATCCCGATCGCGAACACCGCGGCCGGGTTGCCGTGGAACTGCTGGATCAGGATCGGCCAGCCGATCGCCGCGGTCATGATCGGGAACGCCGCGAACGCGTTGCCCATGATGATGGTGAACAGCGCCATGCCCAGGCAGTACACGACGACGCCGCCGATCAGCGAACCGTGTGGCAGCACGTGGTTGGTCACCGTGCCGACCGCGGTGCCGACGCCGGCGGCGGTGAACAGCTGGCCGAGCGTGGCGAGCATCTGCGGCAGCACCGCGGCCCAGCCGATCGCCTCCAGCAGCCGGCGGCCCTCCCGCATCGGGGCGAGCACGCCACCGGCGGCGGCGGTCGGGCGCAGCATCACCAGGCCGACCGCGACCGCGACGATCGCCGCCACGCCGAGCCCGATCAGCGTCTCCGAACCGGCCTCCAGCAGCGGGGTCGCGCCGATCCGTACCTTCACCAGTACCGCGGCGAACAGCACGGCGACCGCCGGGATCACCAGCGCGGGGACGAACAGCAGGCTGCCGAACCGGTCCGCGCCGGCCCTGCGCTGCGCGTCGTCCGGCCCGCCGGCGGTACCGCGGGACAGCTGCCGGGTGCCCACCAGCGCGGCCATCACCAGTACGCCGATGCCCAGCGGCCAGGCGGGTGCGGTCTTGTGCACCACGAACGTGCCGTACCCGAAGGACACCCCGAGCAGGCCCCAGAACGCGGCGCTGCCGTACCGCTTCGGGTTGCTGCGGTCGCCGACGGTCAGCGCAGCGACGCCGAGGAAGATGAGCCCGCACAGCCAGTAGAACCACTCGACCTTGATCACGGCTGCGGCACCTCCGCGTCGGCCTGCTTCGGCGCGAGCTCGCGCGCCATCCGGTCGAGCTGGCGGTCCAGCCACAGCAGCCGCGCGCCGTGGATGACGAACGCGCAGATCGCCGTCGGGATCGCCCACAGCGCCACGTGCAGCGCGTCGAGCTTCAGCCCGTACGTGGAGTCGACGAAGCCGGTGATGAGCAGGATCGAACCGATCGCGACGAAGATGTCCTCGCCGAAGAAGACGCCCACGGTGTCGGCGCTCGCCGCGTACCCCTTGATCTTCTCGGCCATCGTCGGCGGCACCGAGCCGTACCGGCGGGCCGCCGCGCCCTCGGCCATCGGGTAGATGAGCGGCCGCACCGCCTGCGCCGGGCCGCCGATCGAGTTGAGCCCCAGCGCCGCCGTGACCTGCCGGATCAGCTGGTACAGGGTGAGCAGCCGGCCGGTGGTCAGCACGCCGAGCTTGGCGATCAGCCGGCGTGCCTGTTCCTGCAGGCCGAACCGTTCGATCAGGCCGATCACCGGCAGCACGATGATGAACAGCGTCACCGAGCGGCTGCCGGCGAACCCGTTGCCGAACGCGTCCAGGATCTTCATCGGCGACAGCCCGCCGAGCAGGCCGGTCACGATGCCGGCGACGGTCACCACCACGAGCGGGTTGAGCCGTAACGCGAACCCGACCACGACCAGCAGCACACCGATCAACACCAGCATCGCGGCCTCCGTCTCCCGACCACCCGCGTATCCGGTGATTCGCACCTTATGGAGATATGCGGTCGCCGCACAAGAGGTCTCGTCGTCGGGGTTCGGTCACGGTCGGTCGAGCCTCCCCGTCCGCCTCGCCGTACCTTGTCGGGTGGGGGTGGCCCCACCCGACAGTGGCGGGATCGCTGGCTGTGTCCGGAATGGTCGCGCCCCTAGGTTCGGTGGGCATGAAGGCGATCCTGACCGCGCTCGGCGGTACCGTCGCGGCGGTGGCGGCCTGCCTGTGCCTCGCGACCCCCGCGCGCGCCGACGACACCACCGCGACCGTCGCGCACACCGCCGACCGGGTGATCACGGCGCAGCTGGCCAAGGACCACATCCCCGGCGCCGCCGTGGTCGTCGTCGCCGGCGGCAAGCAGGTGTACGCGAAGGGTTACGGCGTCGCCGACACGGGCCGGCGTACCCCGGTCGACCCGGCCCGTACCCGCTTCTACCTGGGCTCGGTGACGAAGCTGCTCACCGCGTCGGCGGTGCAGCAGCTGGTCGACGCCGGGAAGCTCGACCTGGACGCGGACGTCAACTCGTACCTCGACTTCCGGATCCGGGACAGCTACCCGGGGCGGCCGATCCGGCTGCGCGACCTGCTGACGCACACCTCCGGCTTCGAGGACCGGGTGCTCGGCGTCGCGACCCCGACCGGTACGCCCGTGCCGAAACTCGGGCCGTGGCTCGCCGCGCACCAGCCCGCGCGGGTGCGACCGCCGGGAACCCTTGCCTCGTACGACAACTACGGCGTCGCGCTCGCCGGCTACATCGTGCAGCGGGTGTCCGGCGAGCCGTACGAACGGTACGTGCGGCAGCACGTGCTGGCGCCGCTCGGGATGCGGCACACCAGCCTGGACAACGACACCGAGCACCTCGCCACCGGGTACCGCAGCGACGGCACCGTCGCCACCGGTGGGCAGCGCGGCCCGTTGACCCCGGCCGGCCCCAACGTGACCGCGGTGCCCACCGACCTCGGCCGGTACCTGATCGCGCAGCTGCGGCCCGGGAACCCGTTGCTGCACCGGCAGTTCACGCCGGACAAGCGGCTGCCCGGGATGGGGCTGATCTTCGAGGAGCACCCGCACGACGGCACCCGGGTGTTCGCCAAGGACGGCGACGTGCCCGGCTACCACGACTACGTCGCGCTGCTGCCGGACGACGACCTCGGCGTCTACGTGGCGTACAACGGCGACGGGGTGGACGGCAGCGGCAGCTACGCGCGGCGCGAACTGGTCGACCGGATCGTCGAGGCGCTGCACCCCGACCG
Source organism: Actinocatenispora comari (assembly GCF_017312725.1). Taxonomy (GTDB): domain Bacteria; phylum Actinomycetota; class Actinomycetes; order Mycobacteriales; family Micromonosporaceae; genus Actinocatenispora; species Actinocatenispora comari. The sequence goes on from NZ_BOPO01000124.1 coordinate 32,960, forward strand.
GCACCCCGCGACACCGACCCGGCACGACGACGGCGACCTGTCCCGCTACGCCGGCAGCTACCGCACCACCCGCTACAACCACCAGGATCTGACCAAGGTGACCCAGCTGGTGTCGCCGGTGACCGTCACCGCGTCCGACGACGAGCTCACCACCACCGGCCTGTCGGAGAACCCGGCCGTGTCCGAGCAGCACTGGATTCCGTTGGGGCACGGGCTGTTCGCCGAACGCGGCGGGGACGCGCGGCTCGCGTTCGACGGCGACGTGCTGTTCGACTCCGCGAGCCCGAGTGCCGCCTACCAGCGGCTGCCCTGGTACCAGGCGCCGATGCGGCACCTGGAGCTGCTCGTCGCCGCGACCCTGGTCCTGCTGTACGCGCTGGTCGCCTGGCCGATCGCGGCGATCGCGCAGCGCCGCGCCGGACTGCTGCCGAACCTGGCCCGCTGGGGCGGCTGGGGCGCCGCCGTGTCGGCGTTCGCCTTCCTGGCACTGTTCGCCATGGTGATGAGCGACTCGGCGGCCCTGAACGAGCACATCACGCTGAACGACTCCACCGCCCTGCACGCCGCGCCGGTCCTGCTGCGCGTCACGTTCGGGTTCACCGCCCTGCTGCTCGCCGGCTCGGTACTGGCCTGGGTACGTCGCTGGTGGCGGCTGCCGGGACGGATCGGCTACACCGTGGTCACCGTCGCCGCCGTCGCCTTCTGCGTCGTCACCGCCCTCTACAACCTGATGCTCGACTGACGGTGACGCCGCGCTGACCTCGCGGTGGTGTGCCGGGCACCGACTCTGGAGAAATCATGTAGATCCTTCTTCTACGCTGCCGACACGGCCCGCCCTTCCGACATGTGGCGGTACGGGCGGGTCGTCGTGCTTCGGCTGCGATGTGGAGGAACCCATGAGCAGATCCAGTCACCCCCGGTCGATGCGCCGACTCGTCTCGCGGGCCGGCCTGATCGGCGCGGCAGCGCTGGCCGCGGTACTCGTCGCCGGGCAGGCGTCGGCCGCGACCGTGCACACCAGCAGCGGCAAGTCGCTCAACGTCCGGTCCGGGCCGCACACCAGCTCGAAGATCGTCGGCTCGGTGCGCGACGGCGCCACGGTGAGCATCAGCTGCCAGGCCCACGGCGACAAGGTCACCGGCAAGTACGGCACGAGCGATCTGTGGGACAAGGTCTCCGGCGGCTACGTCAGCGACACCTACGTCTACACCGGCTCGGACGGCCGGGTCGCGAAGCTGTGCGGCTCGTCGACCCCGACGACGAAGTGCTCCACCAGCGGTACCGGCGACCCGCGCAGCTGCGCGAAGGCGGTCACCTGGGCCAAGAACCACCGCACCACCACCTACCACAGCGGCTACTACCGGATGTGCGACCACCTCGTCGGCCTCGCGTACGGCTTCTCGCACTCCGGCTCGACCACCGCGTACGTGCACTGGACCCAGGTGCCCAAGAAGTACAAGCACGCCGGGTCGACGACCGTACCGGCCGGCGGGCTGGCGTTCTTCGGCGGCGGCTCCGGGCACGTGATGATCTCGATCGGCGGCGGCAAGTTCGTCTCCAACGACATCCACGGCAACGGCACCTACACCACGACCACCATCAAGGAGATCAAGCAGAAGTGGGGCAAGCCCTACCTCGGCTGGACCCAGCCCTGGTTCAAGGCCAACCACTGAACCGCACCGGCCCCGCCGGTTCCCGACCCGGCGGCTGCGGGTGGACACCACCGCCCGCAGCCGCCGCACCACGCCGGCTCAGCCAGCCCCGGCCGCGAGCAGCGCGGTGACCTCGGAGCTCGGCCGTACGTCGCCGAAGCACCGGAAGATGGTGGCGAGCTCGGCCTCGCCCACGCCGAACGACTGGCCCACCAGCGCATCGGACACCATCACGATGCGGTAGCCCAGCTCGGACGCGTCCCGTGCGGACGAACCGCAACACACGTTCGTCACCGCGCCGGCGATCAGCACCGTGTCGACGCCGCGCTCGGCCAGCCGCTCGGGCACGTCGCACTTGCCGGGAAAGAACGCGCTGCTGCCGGTCTTGACCGCCTGCAGGTCCTCGTCGCGCACGTCGAGCTCGTGCCACAGCGTGCGGGCCACGCCGGCGCCCTCCTCCTCGTACATCCGGGCGGTCGACGGGCCGAAGATCGCCACGAACCGCTCGCTGGCCCGCTGGATCGGGGTACGCACCCAGGCGACCACACCGCCGTGTGCCCGCACCGCCGCCACCGCGTTCACCGGCGCGATGACCGTCGCCATCACGGTGTCCGGCAGGCAGCGCCGCACCGTACCGGTGTCGAGGTCGATCACCACCAGCGCGGTGCGACCCGGATCGAGCCGCTCGAACGCGTGCAGCCGGCCGCGCCGCGCCACCACCTTGTCGACGAGATCCTGCCTGATCCCGCTCGGATGCACCACCACGCCACGACCTCCGCTCCGCGCCGAGGCCGGCAGCCTAGCCGGCACCCCGGACACTCCTCCCCGCCCGGGCGGGCGGCCGTCAGAGGGCGACGCGCAGGCCCGGGGTGGCGAGAACGACCGGGCAGTCGGCGATCGCGGCCGCCTCGGCGAGCAGCGCCGGGGCGTCCTGCCAGGCCCGCAGGTGGGTGAGGACCAGCAGTTCCGCGCCGGATCGGCGGGCGAGCCGGCCGGCGTCGCCGGCGGTCAGGTGCCCGCGCAGCGGCCCCTCCGCGTCGAACCCGCTCGCCTCGGCCAGCAGCACCCGGCAGCCCCGCGCCAGCTCGTCCAGCGCCGCAGCCGGCTCGCTGTCCGCGGTGTAGCACAACGCATCGCCGACCCGGGTCGCCCAGCACTCGCCGTGCGGTACCGCCGCCTGCCGGATCGTCAGCGGGCCGGCGCGGAACGGCTCGGCGGTGGCGCGGCGCGCGTGCATCGTCTCGGCCTCGGCGTACACGAACTCCGGCAGGTCGCTCGGCCCGACCACCTCCAGCGGTCGGTCACTGGACCGTTCCCGCAGGTACCAGAGCTGGGTCAGGTCGACCCAGTGGTCCGAGTGGGCGTGCGACAGCAACACCAGGTCGACGTCCGCGGGCGTCACGTAGCGCTGCAGCGGGCCGGCCGAGCCGGAACCGGTGTCCAGCACCAGCCGGTAGCCGTCCGCCTCGACCAGATAGCACGAACAGCCCGAATCGGCCGACGGGGCCGAGCCGGAACAACCCACCACCGTCAACCACATGGGTCGACGATAGTGCGGACGATCGCCCGATCCGGCCCCCGGTGCCGGACCGTACTGGCAGGATCGGCGCCGGGGCCCACCTGCCCTCGCGGCCCGCCAGCGGGGCCGGCGTGCCGACCTCGACACGGGCACGCAGACGTCACTCGACAGCGAGGGAGATCTCGCGATGACCTCGAACCTCAACCCGTACATCAGCTTCGACGGGAACGCCCGCGAAGCGATGGAGTTCTACCGCGACGCGCTCGGCGGCGACCTGACCGTGAGCACGTTCGGCGACATGGGCGACACCGGCCCGGCCGCGGACAAGGTGATGCACAGCCGCCTGGAGACCCCGGCCGGCTTCCAGCTGATGGCCGCGGACACCCCACCCGGCATGGAGTACCGGCCGGGGCAGAACATCTCGATCAGCATCACCGGCCCGGCCGCGGACGCCGCCAACCTGCACCGCTACTGGGAGGCGCTGTCCGCCGGCGGCACCATCAACGTGCCGCTGGAGAAGCAGCCCTGGGGCGACGAGATGGGCGCCTGCGTCGACCGCTTCGGCATCGCCTGGCTCGTCGACATCGGTACCGAAGACTCGGCCCAGTAACCGATCCACCGGTCTCGGGGGACAGCCCCGTCTCGTTCGGCCGGCTACCCCCGCATCGTTCGTCCGGTTACCGCCATGGCTCCGCGTGGCGGCAGCCAGCAGAGTGATCCTCGTACGCCGAGGCGAGGAGGGTCACCGTGCAAGCAACGGGTCTGCGGCGGCTGTTGCCGTTCGCGCTGGTGTGCCTGGGGCTGTCCTGGGTGCCGTGGCTGGTGCTCGCGATGCTGCGGGTGGACGTCGACCACGGCCCCGCGCAGCTGGTGTTCGGCCTCGCGGCGAGCGGTCCTTCGCTGGCCGCACTGGTGTTGTGGCTGGCCGGTGGTCGGCGCCGCCGGCCCTCCGGCGTGCGACTCGGACTGTGGCCGATCGCGGCGCTGCTGCTGGGCGCTGCGGCGCCGGTGCTCGCCGCCCTCCTGCTGCACGGCGGTGACGTGCCGCAGCTCGTCCGGCACGCCGGAGTCGTCGTCGCCGGGGTCGGCGGACCGCTCGGTGCGCTGGCGTACACCCTCGTGTCCGGGCCGCTGTCCGAGGAGTTCGGCTGGCGCGGGTACGCCCAGCCGCGGCTGCGCGACCGCTTCGGCCGCGGCGGCACCGTCGCGCTGCTCGGCACCGCCTGGGGGCTGTGGCACCTGCCGCTGTACTTCCTGGTCGGCACGGGGCAGCACGACACCGGCCTGTTCTCGGTGCAGGGCGCGCTGTTCTTCGTGATGATCTATCCGGTCACGTACCTGGCGCTGTTCGTCTCCGAGCACCTGCGCGGCGGCGTCTGGGCCGCGATCGTGCTGCACGCCGCCTGGAACTTCAGCGACGCGATCATGCCACCCGTCGGTACCGGCGGCGCCGCCCTGGAAACCCTGCTGTGGCTGGCGATCGCCGCCCTCGCCGCCCTCACCTGGCACACCCGCCGCCCGACCCACCGGATCGTCACCTCGCCGCAGCCGGCCACGGTACCCGGGTCCTGACCCGCCACCTCACCACCCGGCAGCACGGCAACCGCACTCCGGCGGGCACGCAAACCCGGTGGGTCACGACAGTTCGCTGAGCCAGGCGTAGGCCGCTTCTCTGTTGTCGTGCTCGACGTTGGTGTGGTCCGCCGAGTCGATCAGGTGCGCCACGATGCCCGGTACGTGGGCGGCGAGCCACCGGCCGTTGACGATGGGGACGGCCCGGTCGTGGACCCCGTGCCAGAGCCGTACCGGGACGCGGATGCTCGTCGGGTCGCAGCCCCACGGGGTCAGGGTCGCCGCCCAGTCGTCCCACCAGGCGTCGTCGCCGTCGGACAGCGAGTCCCGCATGATCGCGGCCAGGTGCCGGGCCACCGGCCAGCTCCGCGCGTCGTCGGTACCGGCGGCGTCGCCCCACCGCGCCACCCACCCCTCCGGCGTACCGAGGGTGGCGAGCAGCCGGTCCGCGTCCTGCTTCCAGTGCTCGCGGGCGGTCTCGCGGTCGGTGAAGAACAGCTCGACCTCGTGCGCGAACTCCGGGGTCGTCCCCGCGCAGAAGTCCAACCCCGGCGCCCCGTAGGGCGCGAAGCCGGCGAAGACCGCCGCGCCGGTGACCAGCTCGGGCAACACCGCGGCGCAGGCCAGCGCGTACGAGCCGCCGCCGGAGAACCCCCACATGCCGAGCCGCTCGATCCCCAGTGCCGCGGCGAGACTGCGGACGTCGGCGGCCGCATCGGCGATCCGCCGGCCCTCCCGACGCGGCCGGCCCCGGTAGCCGGGCCGGTCGTAGCTGAGCAGCCGCAGCCCGTACCGGCGTGCGGCGAGCTCCGCATCCGGCCGGAACAACCGCCGGGAGCCGGGACTTCCCGGGTGCACCAGGACCGGCTTCCCGTCCGGCGCGCCGAACTCCTCGACGCTGATCAGCTCACCGTCGGCGCCCGGAACCACGTGTGTGACGGTCTCCATGCCGGCGGATGATACGAACCCCACCACGATCTGTCGTCCCCTTACCCGACCGTCCCGAACGGCCGGGTATGCACCAACTCGGCGGCCCCGGATCGCTCCCTCGACGGGACTCGCGACCGGTGCGGCGGAGGGCGTGGGATTCGAACCCACGAGGACGGGGATACCGCCCTAGCGGTTTTCAAGACCGCCGCCATCGGCCACTAGGCGAGCCCTCCGGAGCGCCGCCCGGCGGCGCCGAGGCCCAGTTTGTCATGGCCGGGCGACGCCGGGTGATGCGAGGGTCGCGCCGGTCAGCGCACCACGTCGATCGGGGTGCCCGGCGGTACCTGCCGCAACCGGCGCAGCGACCGGTCGTGCAGCCGGATGCAGCCGTGCGAGATCCTGGCCCCGCCGGTACCGATCCGACCGTCCTCGCCGAGCGGCCCGTGGATGCCGACCACGGCGTCACCGGAGCCGGCCCAGTCCGAGATCACCTCCGAATGCGCGGACGTGACCACGATGAACGGGCCGTACCCGGGCTCGCCGGGCGGCGGCGCCTGGTCGAACGCGACGAAGAAGTGGCCGGCGGGGGTGGGGTCGTCGGGCGCGCCGACGCCGGCGGGCACGGACAGCGCCAACCGGCCCCGCTCGTACAGCCGGAGGTGGGTGTCGCCGAGGTCGACGACCAGCCGGTACGGCGTGCTGCCGAGCGACACGTCCCTGGCCCGCAGCCAGGTCGTCGAACCGTTCGGCCGCTGCGCCAGCCGCACCCGGACCCAGCCGGGCTTTCTGGCGATGACCGGCAGCATCGACGGCCGCCCGTACCAGCGTCCCGGCGCCACGCCGTCCGACCCGGCGCCGGGACGCGGGTACCGGGGTACGTCGTGGTGCAACGTGGCGACCACCGTGCTGCCTGCGGACGACGGCGCCGGCGAGCCGGTCGGGCGCCGTACGGTGGCGCCGGCCCGCGGGTCCGGCACACCCCGGGAGACCAATACCAGGGCGACGGCAACCGCCAGGACCGCGACGCCGACGGCGATCGCGAGCCCGCGGCGACGCCCGCGATGGAACGAGGAGAGCAACTGCACGATTCCCATCCTTTGCGTGGGTCCGTCCGGGCGCCCGCTCCGGAGCCGGCGGGCCGCGCTTCGAGGACTCCGGTGCGCCGGCATGGATCCGCGGCACGGCGCCGCGCCGCGGATCCATGCCGGGTGGCTACCCGGTCACCGGTACCTGGGCGTAGGCCGTGGCGGCCGAGGGTGCGGAGCGCACCGGTGTCCGCGATCCCGGCGGGTACCCCTGCGCCCGCGCGCTGTTTCGGACGTACTGCGCGCGCAGGTCGGCGGCGGTGATCCGGTAGGTGGCGGTGCAGGTCATCGCCTTCCCCGGGGCCAGCGTGGTCTGCGGGCAGCGGACCGTCGACATGCCGGGACGGTGGTCCGGCACGGTGATCCGGTCGAGCCGGACGTTGCCGGTGTTCGTCACCTGGTACCGGTAGTGCAGCAGCTGGCCGACCTCGCCGTACGTGGTCGGGTCGACCGACTTGCGGATGGTGATCGCCGGCTTCGCCACCGCCCGGACGGTGACCTCGGCGGGCGCCGACACCAGCGGTTCGGTCGCGCCCGGCGGAACGCCCTGCGCGGTGGCCACGTTGGTGACCGAACCGCGGTCCACGTCGTCCTGGGTGATCGTGTACGTGGCCGTGCAGTCCTGGCTCTCCCCGGGCTCCAGCGTCGACCGGGGGCAGCTCACGTCGGACACGCCGGCCAGTTCGTCCACCACGTCGACGCTGGTCAGCGGTACATCGCCGGTGTTGGTGACGTGGTAGGTGTAGCGGATCACCTGGCCGGCGGCCGAGAACGAGCTCGGTGTGGCGCTCTTGGTGAGGCCGATCCCACCCTGCGCCGGCGGCACGAACGTGACGTCCGCGCTGCCCGGCGGGTTGACGCCGGTCGAGTCGGTGATGTTCGACCCGTCGTTGGTGTAGGTGCCGGCGGTCGACGAGGTCACCCGCGCGGTCACCGTGCAGGACGCCTGGCCGGCGCTCAGCGCGCCACCGGTCAGGGAGATGGTGGAACCGCCGTCGTCGGCGCTGACGGTACCGGCGGGGCAGTCGGTGCTGGCATCGGCCGGCGTGGTGAGCGTCAGCCCAGGCGGCAGCGTGTCGGTGAACGACCAGCCGTCCTTGGCGAGCAGGTCGTCGGTGTTCGTGATGGTGAACGTCAGCAGCGAACTGCCGCCCACTCCGGTGCGGTCGGGGTCGAACGACTTGTCCAGCTGCGGTGTCACGTCCAGCAGCCGGATGTCGTCGAAGGAGTGGTCGTTGCCGTTCCCGCTGCCCTGGCCGTTGATCATCTTGATGCCGACCTCGGTGCCGGTGAACAGCAGCGGGGCGTCGCCGGTGAAGGTACCCGCGAAGTACCCGGGCTCGACCTCGGTTCCGCTGGTGCACGGGTCGATCGGCCGGTTGGTGACCGGGATCGACGTCGTCCCGTCGACGAGGTAGTAGTTCAGCAGGGCGTGGTTGTGGTTGGCGTCGCAGCTGGTCTCCGCGGCGTTCACGGAGAACGTCAGGAACCGGCCGTTGGCGGTGACCGGCACCGGGTTCTCGGTCTGGAACTCGACCTTGTCCGGCCCGGGGTTGCCGCTGTTCACCGACCCGTTGGTGTAGGCGCTGACCGCGTGGTTCGCGCTCGGCACGGCCGACCCGTTCAGGTCGCCGATCGCCCGGGACAGCTGGCGCACCCGGTTCCACGCCGTCACTCCCGGCGTCCCCGGTCCACCCGTGGCGGGCGTGCAGTCGCGTACCTGCGGGGCCACCGACGGGTCGCTGCCCGGCGGGTCGTCGAACGCGGCGATCCAGCCGTTGCAGTTGACCAGCCAGGCGGGGTCCGCGGTGTAGGTCGTGCCGGCGGTCCCGGTGTAGTCGTCGAGCCGGATCGGCAGCGCCGACTGGCGGTTCTCGAAGTCCTCGGTGAACACGGGGGTCGGCGGCTGCGGGGTACCGGGCGAGCCCGGCGCCGTCTCCGGCGACGCGACGGCCGGGGCGGCCGACGCGGGGGCCGGATGGCTTGCCACGCAAGCGACCGCCGCCGTCAGCAGGGCACAACCCAGCGCGGCGACGCGGGTACGGCCGAACCTGGTCAGTGTGCGGCTCATCCGTCGGTCATGTACGGCATGCACTTCTCCCCTGGCGTATTGACTACGCGGGGGACACTAAGCACCACGAAGAGCGACACACCGGGTTGGACCGGAACGAGCCGGCGAAGTTCCTCACATTGGTCGTACCGACCGGGTCAAAAACGGGCGCACGCCAGCGGAAACGAGACCGCGACCGTCCTGCCGTGCGGGCGGCGCCGCCGTGCGGGCCGTGCTGCCCGTGCTGCCCGTGCCGCCGTGCGGGCCGTTTCTGCGGTCAGGGCCGGGCGATGCTGTGCGGTGCGAGGGCGGCGGTGGGGCGGATCTCGCCGACCGGTGCCCCATGCCCCAGTACCGGCGGGGTCGCGAGCGAGCCGTCCACGGGCAGGGCGTCCACGGCGGTGAGGTCGGCGCCGAGCGCGCGCAGCGCCGCGACCAGTACCGGCGGGCGGGCGCGGCCGGAGCCGTCGGCGATCTTGAGGGCGGCGGCGCGGCCGTCCGGCAGCGCGGCGGCGTAGACGCCTTCGGCGCCGTCCTTGGCGATCAGCCCGGGGACGAGGCGCATCAGGTCGGTGACGTCGCGCCCGGTCCCGCCGACGTACTCGGGGTGCGCGCGCATGGCGGCGGCGACCCGGCCCTCCGGGATGCCGGAGTGTGCGGTGGCGATCCGGCCGAACGCGCGGGCCAGCCCGGTCAGCGACACCGCGAACAGCGGCGCGCCGCAGCCGTCGACGCCGACCGCGGCGACGGGCTCGCCGGCCAGGTCCTCCAGGGTGCGGCGGACGGCGCGCTGCAGCGGGTGGCCGGGGTCGAGGTAGTTCTCGATGGGCCAGCCGGCGGTGACGCAGGTGGCGAGCATCGCGGCGTGCTTGCCGGAGCAGTTCATGGTGATGCGTTCCGGGCCGCGGCCGGCGGCGTAGTGCGCGGCGAGCGCCTCGGTGGACAGCGGTAGCCCGGGGGTGTTCTGCAGGTCGTCGGGGGTGAGGCCGGCGCCGGCGAGGATGCGCCGCACCCCGTCCAGGTGGTACGGCTCGCCGGAGTGGCTGGCGCTGGCCAGGGCGAGCAGTTCGCCGTCCAGGTCGAGGCCGGCGCGCAGCATCGCGGTGGCCTGGATCGGCTTGTTCGACGAGCGCGGGTAGACCGGGACGTCCGGCGCGCCGACGGTCAGTACCGGCCGGTTGTCGGCGTCGAGTGCCACCACCGAGCCGTGGTGCCCGGATTCCAGAAAGTCGCCGCGCCAGACCTCGGCGACCGGCTCGTGCCCGCCCATGCGTACCCCCCAGATCGTCCCGCCTGGGTACGAGTCTTGCAGCGTCGCGGCGCGCGTCGCGAGCGGCCGGAGGTGACGGAGTGCGCCGTCACAGCGCCCCCACGTTGTACTGTCGGGATAGTTAGGCTAGCCTGACCTCGTTTGAGCGGGCGCTGCCCGCCATCGCCGCCGGTCGATACCGGACGGGCGAACCACACAGGTCGGCGCAAGGAGGCGCGACAGCGGTGATTCCGACGCTGGTGATCGGTCTGCGCGAAGGGCTCGAGGCGGCGCTGATCGTCGGCATCATCGCCGCGTTCCTCGGCCGCAACGGTCGGCGCGACGCGCTACGGCAGATGTGGATCGGCGTGGCCGCCGCGGTGGTGCTCTGCCTGCTGATCGGTGTCGGGTTGGTCACCCTGTCACAGGAACTGCCGCAACAGGCCCAGGAGGGCCTGGAGACCGTGATCGGGCTGTTCGCGGTCGTGATGGTCACGTTCATGATCGTGTGGATGTCCAAGCACTCCCGGTACATGAAGCGGGACCTGGAGGGCGCCGCGTCGGACGCGCTGGCCCGCGGCTCCGCCGGTGCGCTGGTGGCGATGGCGTTCCTCGCCGTGCTCCGGGAGGGCTTCGAGACCTCCGTCTTCCTCGTCTCCGTGCTGCAGAACTCCGGCAGCGTCGCGACCGGCGCGATCGGAGCCGTGCTCGGCATCCTGATCGCGGTCGCCATCGGGTACGGCATCTACCGCGGCGGCGTGAAGCTCAACATGGCGCGGTTCTTCAAGATCACCGGTCTGGTCCTGGTACTGGTCGCCGCCGGGCTGGTGATGACCGCGCTGCGCACCGCGCACGAGGCCGGCTGGCTCAACGTCGGGCAGGCTACCGCCGTCGACCTCACCTGGCTGGTACGCCCCGGCACCGTGCTGGAGTCGCTGTTCACCGGCGTACTGGGCTGGCAGTCCCGGCCGGCCGTGATCGAGGCGATCGGCTGGCTGGTGTACGCGGTACCGATGCTCTGCTACGTCGCCTGGCCGCGACGCCGGAAGGCGCCCGCCGCGAAGAAGTCCACCGAGCCGGCACCGGCACCCGTCGACGCCGCCTGAGCACCACACCCCTCGAACACGACATCGCAAGGAGTACCCCGTCATGCCTCGACCCCGATCGCTGCGCGCGCTGAGCGTCGGCGTACCGGCCGGGCTGGTCGCCGTCGGCCTGCTCGCCACCGGCTGCCAGCAGGGTGGCGACGACGCCGCCGCGAAGGGCGCGACGACGGTCAAGGTGTCGCTGACCGACGACGGCTGCAAGCCGTCCCCGGCGAAGATCAAGGCCGGCGCGGTCACGTTCGAGGTGAAGAACGCCAACGCGAGCAAGGTCAGCGAGGCCGAGCTGCTGCAGCACGGGGTGATCGTCGGCGAGAAGGAGAACCTGACGCCGGGCCTGTCCGGCACGTTCTCGCTCAAGCTCAAGGCCGGCAAGTACCAGCTCTACTGCCCGAACGCGAAGACCGAGCACTGGAACCTCCAGGTCACCGGGACGGCGGCGGGCGCCAGCCAGGACCCGGCGGTACGCAAGGCGCTCGCGTCGGCGACGACCGGGTACCACGACTACGTGGTCGCCGAGGTGGACAAGCTGATCCCGGCGACGAGGAAGTTCACCGACGCGGTCCGGGCCGGCGACGTCGAGAAGGCGAAGCAGCTGTACGCCTCGGCGCGGTACTACTACGAGGAGGTCGAGCCGGTCGCGGAGAGCTTCGGCAACCTCGACCCGGACGTGGACGCGCGCGCCAACGACGTGACCGACCCGAGCAAGTGGACCGGGTTCCACCGGATCGAGAAGGCGCTCTGGCAGGACAAGTCGGCCAAGGGCATGAAGCCGGTCGCGGACAAGCTGGACGCCGACGTCGCCAAGCTGAAGAAACTGGTGGCGACCGCGAAGTACCAGCCGGCGCAGCTCGCCAACGGCGCCACCGAACTGCTCAACGAGGTGGCGTCCAGCAAGATCACCGGCGAGGAGGACCGGTACTCGCACACCGACCTGACCGACTTCGAGGCGAACCTGACCGGCGGGCAGAAGGCGTTCCAGCTGCTCAAGCCGGCGCTGGACAAGATCGACCCGGCCCTGGCGAAGAAGGTCGACTCGGCGTACGCGCAGGTCTTCGACTCGCTGAAGCCGTTCGCGGGCGACTACGCCGGGACGAAGTACGTGGACTACTCGACGGTGACGCAGGCGCAGCGCCGTACCCTGACGCAGCAGGTGGACGCGCTCGCCGAGCCGCTGTCCCAGGTCGCCGCGAAGGTGACCGGCTGACCGTCCACAGTGGACGCTCTGAGGAGGGATCGCCGATGGCGGAACGGCTTCGTACCTCGCGCCGCGGGCTGCTGACGCTCGGCACCGCGGCGGTGGCCGGTACCGCGGCGGGCACGCTGACCGGGTGCGGCTCGGACGCCGACCAGCCGGCCGCGGCGCCGGCGATGGTGGCGTTCGGCGGCGACCGGCAGGCCGGCATCGCCACCGCCCAGCAGGACCGGCTGGCGTTCGCCGCGTACGACCTGACCATCGACGGGACCCCGGCGCAGAACCGGGAAGCGTTGCGCGAGTTGCTGAAGACCTGGACCGCGGCGGCCCGCGCGATGTGCGCCGGCAAGCCCGTCCCGGGCGAGAACAAGCTCGGCACCGCGCCGCCGGCCGACACCGGCGAGGCGTTCGGCAGCAAGCCGGCGAACCTGACCGTCACGATCGGGTTCGGCCCGTCGCTGTTCGACAAGCGGTTCGGGCTGGCGGACCGGCGGCCGGCGGCACTCGCCGACCTGCCGAAGTTCGCCGGGGAGAACCTGGACGCGCAGAACAGCAACGGCGACCTCGCGATCCAGGCCTGCTCGGACGACCCGATGGTGGCGTTCCACGCGGTCCGCAACCTGGCCCGGCTGGGCCGCGGCACCGTGGTGATGCGCTGGTCGCAGCTGGGTTTCGGGCGGGCCGCCTCGACCAGCACGAAGCAGGAGACGCCGCGGAACCTGTTCGGGTTCAAGGACGGCACCCGCAACATCCACGACGCGAAGACCATGGACCGCTGGGTGTTCGTCGGGTCCGACACCGACCAGAAGTGGATGCGGGACGGCAGCTACCTGGTGGCGCGCAAGATCCGGATGCGGATCGAGGCGTGGGACCGCGACTTCCTGACCGACCAGCAGAACGTGTTCGGCCGGCACAAGTACACCGGGGCGCCGCTGACCGGGGGCAGCGAGTTCGACAAACCGAACTTCGCGGCGAAGAACCCGGACGGCTCGCCGACGATCCCGGTCGGCGCGCACATGCGGCTGGCCGCCCGGGAGAACAACGGTGGCGTGCAGATCCTGCGCCGCGCGTACAACTACACCGACGGGATGATCGCCGCCTCCGGCGAGCTCGACGCGGGCCTGTTCTTCCTCTGCTACCAGCGCGACCCGCGGTCGCAGTTCGTTGCGCTGCAACGGAAGTTGAGCGCGCACGACGCGCTGAACGAGTACATCACGCACGTCGGCTCCGGCCTGTACGCCTGCCCACCCGGTGTCGCCGACCACGAGTACTGGGGCCAGGCCCTGCTGGCCGACTGACCCCGGGCGTCGTCGGGCCGCTGGTGCCGTCAGGGGCGTTGAGCGGCGACCAGTTCCTGGGCCTCGCGGCGGGAACCGACCGCCGGCGGCGAACCGCGGAGCGGGCGGCGGGCCGTCTCGCGCATGAAGAACACCGCGACACCGCCGATCACCGCGGCCGCCATCAGGTAGAAGGCCGGCACCATGGTGCTGCCGGTGGCGCTGATCAGCGCCTCGTTGACCAGCGGGGTGGTCCCGCCGAACAGCGATACCGACACGTTGAACCCGATCGACATCGCGCCGTAGCGCACCTTCGTCGGGAACAGTGCCGGCAGCGCCGCCGGCATCGTCGAGGTGAAGCAGACCAGCAACAGGCACAGCACCAGCACGCCGGCGAAGATCGTCGCGACCGTCGCGAGCTGCATGAGCAGGAATGCCGGCACCGACAGTACGAAGAAGCCGATGCAGCCGGCCATCAACACCGGCCGCCGGCCGAGGTGGTCGGAGATCCGGCCGGCGAAGGTGATCACCGCCATCATGATCACCATGCACACCAACACGATCAGCAGGCCCGGCGTCTCGCCGAAGCCGAGCGCCGCGTGCAGGTAGCTCGGCAGGTACGACAGCAGCATGTAGTCGGTGACGTTGAAGACGAGCACCAGCCCGAGGCACAGCAGCATCGCGCGCCACTCGCCGACGAGGATCTCCCGGTACTCGTGCCGCTTCGGTTTCTGCTCGTCGCTCTGCTTCTTGTCCGCGGTGATCTTCTCGTACGCCGGGGTCTCCTCCAGCCGCAGCCGCAGGTACAGGCCGATCAGGCCGAGCGGCCCAGCCACCAGGAACGGCAGCCGCCAACCCCAGGTCAGCAGCGTGTGCTCGGACAGTACGGCGGTGAGCACGGTGACCAGGCCGGCACCCATCGAGTAGCCGGTGAGGGTGCCGAACTCCAGCCAGCTGCCCATGAACCCGCGACGACGGTCCGGCGAGTACTCGGCGATGAACGTGGTCGCCCCGCCGTACTCGCCGCCCGTCGAGAACCCCTGTACCAGCCGCGCCACCAGCAGCAACGCCGGCGCGAACAGCCCGATCGTCGCGTAGGAGGGGATGAACGCGATGCTGAACGTGCCGGCGGCCATCGTGATCATCGTGGTCGCGAGGACCCGTTTGCGGCCGATCCGGTCACCGAGCGGGCCGAAGAACAACCCGCCGATCGGCCGGACCAGGAACGCCGCGGTGAAGGTGGCGAACGTCGAGATCAGCTGCGCCGCCGGATTCCCGCTCGGGAAGAACACCTTCCCCAACGTCACCGCGAGGTAGCTGTAGACGCCGAAGTCGAACCATTCCATCGTGTTGCCGATGGCCGCCGCGGCGACCGCCCGACGCAGCGTGTCCGGGTTGACCACGGTCACGTCGTCGACGGTGAGCTTCCGGCGGCCACGGTCGGTACGGCGGCGCGGGCCGAGCCGCCGCGCGGCGCGTTCGGACCGTGCCATGGCGCCCCTCCCGGCTCGCTCGGCGGCGGACCGCTACCGGTCCGCTGGCCGAACTACCCGGTCCCGGGCCGATCAACCGTCCGACGTTCACCGTTCGCGGCGAACCGGACAGCCGGGTTCGTCACACCCGGCCGGGCCGAAACGGCGCGGTCAGGTGGCGCGGCGGGCGAGGTAGACGACGTCCGGTTCGCCGCGGGCCACCTCGACCGGCAACACCCGTACGTCGAAGAACAGCTCGCCGAGCGTCGCCTCGAACGCCGGCACGGCGGCGGCGCTCCACACGGCAAGGGCGCCACCGGGCGCGAGCGCCGACCGTACCGCGGTGAGGCCGGCGACGTCGTACAGCTCGGCGTTGCCCGGCACCACCGTCCACTGTGGACCGTTATCGATGTCGAGGCAGATCGCGTCGTACCGGCCGGCCGGCGCATCGGCGTGCAGCCACCGCACCAGATCGTCGACCAGCACCGTGACACGCGGGTCGGCCAACGCGCCGTCGGAGAACCGGGACAGGTGCGCGTGCTGCCACTCCAACACCACCGGCTCCCGCTCCAGCACGGTGATCTCCGTCAACCGCCCGTCGGCCACCGCCTGCGCCAACGAGAACCCGACCCCCAGCCCGCCGATCAGCAGCCGGCGCGGCCCGTCCACCGCCGCCAACGCTTCCGTCACCAGCAGCCGCTCGGACCGACCGTCCGACGTGTCCATCAGAAACGTGCCGTTGCTGATGATCTCGTACCGGTCGGTCTGCTCGTCACGGCGCAACACCAGCTCGCCGCGCGGCGTGTCCCGACGTTCGATGGTCTCCACGGACGTCGAGCCTAGGTGCCGACGGCGGCCGCGTGCCGCTCGGTGCCGGCCGCCTCCGGCCGGATGCGGGAAGGCCGGATCACCTGTAGCGCTATGGCAGCCCCCACCCTCACCGGGGGCTCCCCGCTGACCAGCCTATCGGGGTGAGTGGGGGCCGGCGCGGGTCGCGGGAAATCTGTGGACGACGGGTACCCCTGTGGACAACGCGGCGCGGACCCGGTCGACGCGAAACGACCGGCCCCCGGCGGTACGGTGGCGACGTGCATGCGGTGATCAGGAACGCGGACGGTGGCCCCGAGGTGTTCGAGTGGGCCGAGGTGCCGGACTCGGCTCCCGGGCCCGGTGAGGTCGTCATCGAGGTGGTCGCGGCCGGTGTCAACCGCGCCGACGTCCAGCAGCGGCGCGGGCTCTACCCGCCGCCGCCCGGCGCGCCCGACTATCTCGGCCTGGAGTGCTCCGGCCGGATCTTCGCCGTCGGCGCGGACGTGACCGACTGGCAGCTCGGCGACGAGGTGTGCGCGCTGCTGCCCGGCGGCGGGTACGCCGAGCGTGTCGCGGTCTCCGCCGACACGGTGCTGCCTGTCCCCGCCGGGGTCTCGCTGCGGGACGCGGCCGGGCTACCCGAGATCGCCTGTACCGTCTGGTCCAACCTGGTCCAGGTCGGCCGCCTGAGCGCCGACGAGACGCTGCTCGTGCACGGCGGCGGCAGCGGCATCGGTACCTTCGCCATCCAGCTCGCCCGCGCCCTCGGCGCCGTCCCGTACGCGACCGCCCGGACGGTCAAGCACGAGGCGTTGCGCGCCCTCGGCGTCGAAGAGGTCTTCGACTACACCACCACCGACTTCGTCGCGGCGCTCGCCGACGCCACCGGCGGCCGCGGCGCCGACGTCATCCTGGACCACATCGGTGCCAAGTACCTGACCCGCAACGTCACCGCGCTGGCCCGCAACGGCCGGCTGGTCGTCATCGGTTTCCAGGGCGGCCGTACCGCCGAGCTCGACCTCGGCCTGCTGATGGCCCGCAA
Organism: Actinocatenispora comari; assembly: GCF_017312725.1. GTDB lineage: Bacteria > Actinomycetota > Actinomycetes > Mycobacteriales > Micromonosporaceae > Actinocatenispora > Actinocatenispora comari. The sequence goes on from NZ_BOPO01000124.1 coordinate 49,916, forward strand.
CGCCTCGCTCACCGTCACCGGATTGCGTGCCCGGCCGCTGCCGGAGAAGGCCGCCATCGTCGGCGAGGTGCGCACCCACGTCTGGCCGCTCGTCACGGCCGGCGCGATCCGCCCCGTCATCGCCGACACGTTCCCGCTCCCGGACGCCGCCGAAGCCCACCGAGTCATGGAGTCCAACTCCCACCTCGGCAAACTCCTCCTCACCCGCTGACGCACCGCGGCACCTCTGCGCGCTGAGGTGCTCCCGAAGCGCTCGTGTCACCGCGGGATGCGCTCGTTGCCGACGGTGCAAAGGCCACCTCTGTCCGCTGAGGTGCGCCCCAAGCGGCGGTGTAAAGACCACCTCTGCTCATCGCTTTGACCCGCGTGGGGGAATGCGAGGAGAGGGCTTCGCCCCCTCCTCGCGCTCCTTCCCCGCCAAGGGGGCCGCCCCCTTGGCCATCCCCGCCCAGCCCCCGGTGATGCTGCCCATCGACGCTGAGCAGGCGTCGAAGAAGAACGGGCACCGGCTCGGCCTACCCATCACGGCCACGCCCGCTTCGCTTCGTGTCGTGTCGTGTTGCGGGCGGGGTTGGGTTGGTGTCGTGGCGGGCTGGGCGTCGATGGGCAGGCCGCACCGGGCCCCGTCGTTCCGAAGCGAGCCAGGCGGTGTCCTGCCTGAACACTGATTCCCGGGCAGGGGATGTCAAGGGGGCGACTGCCCCCTTGATGGGGAGGGGTGTGGGGAGGGGCGAAGCCCGCTCCCCACGTTCCCCCACGGGGGGTGAAAGAGGCGAACAGAGGTGGCCTTTACACCGCCAGCAACAGCGAACGCCGCCGCGACACGAGCGCTTCGGGCAGCACCTCAGCGCATAGAGGTGGCCAGGGCGGTGGCGGCGGCGAGGACGCGGGGGCCGGTGGTGGTGTCGTCGAGGGTGCCGAGGGCGACGACGCCGACGCTGGCCTCGAGGCCGTCGATGCCGAGGATCGGGGCGGCGACGCCGTAGGCGCCGGACTGGAAGCCGCCGGCCGAACTGGTCCAGCCGCGTTCACCGCGGCGGCCGGCGAGGATGGCCTGGCCACCGGCGGCGGCGGACAGCGGGTGCCGGGACCCGGTGCGGTACGCGACGTGCAGCGCGGTCCAGGACGGTTCGACGACCAGCAGGGCGAGCGCTTCGCCGCCGTCCTCGACGGTGAGGTGCGCGGTGGCGCCGAGGTCCTCGGCGAGGGCCCGCAGGATCGGCGACGCCGCCTCGGCGAGCAGCGGCTGTGCCCGCCGGGCGAGCGCGAGTACGCCGATGCCGAGCCGCAGCGGCCCGCCGGGGTCGTGGTGCAGCAGGCCGTGCGCGGCGAGGGTGGCGGCCAGCCGGTAGACGACGGTACGGCCGACGGACAGGTGCTGCGCGGCGGCGCTGATCGAGACGCCGCCGGGATGTTCGGCGACGAGGGTGAGCAGCCGCAACCCACGATCGAGCGTCTGCGCGGTCTCGGTCGCCCTCTCCACAGCCAGACCCTACCGGCCGTAACCCCTGCCACCCTTCGTTGATCTTGATGTGGTCTCTGCGGGTAAGCGCTTTCTCCGTGTGTCACGCCATGATCGACCGGGTGGGGGTGGCGCGGGCTTCGGAGAGCGTGGGCGGGCCGTTACGCTTTCAGGGTGAGCCTGCAGCTGTACGACACCGCGACCCGTTCGGTGCGGGACTTCGTCCCGCGGGAAGCCGGCAAGGTCGGGATCTACCTGTGTGGTGTCACCGTGCAGAGCCCGCCGCACATCGGTCACCTGCGCTCCGGGGTCAACTACGACGTGCTGCGCCGCTGGCTGGAGTACCGCGGGCTGGAGGTCCGGTTCATTCGGAACATCACCGACATCGACGACAAGGTGCTGGCCCGCGCCGTGGCCGAGGCGGTGCCGTACTGGTCGATCGCGTACCGCAACGAGCGGCTGCTCGACGACGCGTACGACGCGGTCGGGGTGCGGCTGCCCACCTACGAGCCGCGCGCCACCGGGCACATCCCGGAGATCCAGGCGCTGATCCAGCGGCTGATCGACCGCGACCACGCGTACGCCACCGACACCGGCGAGGTCTACTTCGACGTCTCGTCGTATGCCGACTACGGTGCGCTGTCCGGGCAGCGGCCGGACGAGATGCGCTCCGGCGAGGAGACGGCGCCCGGCAAGCGCAGCCCGCTCGACTTCGCGCTGTGGAAGGGCGTCAAGCCGACCGAGCCGGCGGATGCGTACTGGCCGTCCCCGTGGGGCCGCGGCCGGCCCGGCTGGCACATCGAGTGCTCCGCGATGACCTGGCGCTACCTGGGCGAGGAATTCGACATCCACGGCGGCGGGCTGGACATCCGGTTCCCGCACCACGAGAACGAGATCGCCCAGTCCCGCGCGGCCGGTTTCGGCTTCGCCCGGTACTGGGTGCACAACGGGCCGCTCAACCTCGGCGGCGAGAAGATGAGCAAGTCGCTCGGCAACGTGGTCGACCTGCCCTCGCTGGCTGCGCGCGGGCTGCGCCCGGCGGAGGTGCGCTACTACCTCTCCGCGCCGCACTACCGCTCGGTCATCGACTACTCGGAGGCCGCGCTGGACGAGGCCGCCGCCGCGTACCGACGGATCGAGGGGTTCGTGCAGCGGGCCGTCGAGCGCGTCGGCGTGGTCGAGACCGACGGCGTGGTGCCGGCCGGGTTCGAGCTGGTGATGGACGACGACCTGAACACGCCGCAGGCGTTCGCGCTGGTGCACGAGACGGTGCGGGCCGGCAACACCGCACTCGCGGCCGGCGACGACGAGGCGGTCCGGCAGGCGCTCGGCGAGGTGCTGACGATGCTCGGCGTCCTCGGTCTCGACCCGCTGACCGACACCCCGGCCGCCCGCAGCGGCCTCGCCGACACCGTCGACTCGCTCGTCGCGCTCGCCCTGCAACAGCGCGAGGCGGCCCGCGCGCGGCGCGACTGGCCGGCCGCCGACGCCGTGCGTGACCAGCTCAAACAGGCCGGCGTACTGATCGAAGACACCCCGCACGGTCCACGGTGGACACTCGCGGCCAACGCAACGGACGGACCCTGATGCCCGGCAACTCGCAGCGCCGCAATCGTCGTACCTCGTCGAAGAAGGGGAGCTCGACCGGCTCCGGCGGCCACCACAAGCACTCGCTCGCCGGCAAGGGCCGGACCCTGCCCGCGGACGAGCGGCCGTGGCACAAGCAGTACCGGCCCGGCGAGAACGAGGAACTGCCGAAGCGGACCAAGTGGAAGCAGGAGAAGGAACGCCGGAAGGCAGCCGCCGAGGGGCGCGCGCCGAAGGCCGGTGGCCGGCGCGACGCCTCGCCGGCCACCCGGCGTGGCCCACGGGTGTCCCCGGGCCGGCGCAGCGCCACGCCGAAGGACGCGCCGGAGCTGCTCGTCGGGCGCAACCCGGTGGTCGAGGCGCTGCGCGCGCACGTGCCGGTGACCGCGCTGTACGTGGCGCAGGGCATCGAGCTGGACGCCCGGACCACCGAGGCGGTGCGTACCGCCGGCGACCGGGGCATCGCGATCATGGAGGTGTCCCGGGCCGAGCTCGACCGGCTCACCGGGGGCGTGCTGCACCAGGGCATCGGCATCCAGGTCCCGTCGTACGAGTACGAGTCGTTCGAGGACATGCTGGCCGCGTCCGGCGAGACGCCGGCGCCGCTGCTGGTGGCGCTGGACGGGGTGACCGACCCGCGCAACCTGGGTGCGGTGATCCGGTCCGCCGCGGCGTTCGGCGCGCAGGGCGTGTTCCTGCCGGCCCGGCGGGCGGCCGGGATGACCGCGACCGCGTGGCGCACCTCCGCGGGTGCCGCGGCCCGGCTGCCGGTCGCCCAGGTCACCAACCTGACCCGGGCGCTCAAGCAGTGCCAGCAGGCCGGGTTCGTGGTGGCCGGGCTGGCCGCCGACGGCGACGTCCCGCTGTACCAGCTGGAGGCGTCGGTCGACCCGATCGTGGTGGTGGCCGGCTCCGAGGGGCGCGGGCTGTCCCGGCTGGTGGGCGAGACCTGTGACCTGCGGGTGTCGATCCCGATCGCCTCCGAGGTCGAGTCGCTCAACGCATCGGTCGCGATGGCGGTCGCGCTCGCTGAGATCGCCCGCATCCGCAGTACCTGACCGGAACCTGCGGCTCGCGGTCGCCGAGCGCGCGGGCTCGGCCGCAGCCGGGTGATCGCGCCGCCTCCCCGGACGTCGGCCGCGTCGGTCGTCCGACCGCGCTGGGTGACCAGTTCGGCACGCTGCGGTCGTCGGCGGTGACCCGGCATCCGCGCTTGGGCAGCGTTCGTACGATCGGGTCCGGTCGCCGTGCCCAGGCGGCGACCCCGTCGATGATCGGAGGGATCCGCCGTGACCACGCCGCTCCAGCCGGGCTTCGCGATCGGGGTTGATCTCGGTACGTCGAACACGGTCGCGGTGGTGCGTTCGCCGGACGGCCGGACCCGCCCGCTGCTGTTCGACGGGCAGCCGATCCTGCCGTCGACGGTGTTCGTGGACGAGTCCGGGCACGTTCACGTGGGCCGGGACGCGCAGCGGATGGCGCAGCTGGACCCGGCGCGGTGTGAGCCGAACCCGAAGCGGCGGATCGACGAGCGTTCGGTGTTGCTGGGCGACCGCGAGCTTCCGGTGGTGGCGCTGCTCGCCGCGCTGTTGAAGGAGATCGCGGCCAAGGCGGTCGAGGCGGTCGGGTTCCTGCCGCCCGCGGCGTTGACGCACCCGGCGGCGTGGGGGCCGACCCGGCGGGGGGTGCTGCTGGAAGCCGTACGGCAGGCGGGCTGGCCGCCGGTGAAGCTGGTGCCGGAGCCGATCGCCGCGGCCCGCTACTTCGCGCAGGTGATGCGCCGGCCGGTGCCGGTCGGCTCGGCGCTGGCGGTGTTCGACTTCGGCGGCGGCACCCTGGACGTGGCGGTGGTGCGCAACGAGGGCGACGGGTTCGCGGTGATCGGCTCGGGCGGCGACGAGCGGCTCGGCGGGCTGGATCTGGACGAGGCGCTGGTGACGCACGTCGGTGATCAGATCGGCCAGCGGTACCCGCAGATCTGGCAGCACCTGTCGCAGCCCACCTCGACCGCCGACCGGCGGTACCGGCGGTTGTTCTGGGCGGACGTGGGCGGCGCGAAGGAGATGCTGTCCCGATCGGCGAACGCGCCGGTGCCCGTGCCGGGGGCGGAGGCGGCGATCCACCTGACCCGCGACGAGCTGGAGCGGCTGGCCACGCCGCTGCTGGACCGCGCGGTCGCCGCGACCGAGGCCACGATCGGCCAGGCGGGGCTGCGCCCCGACCAGCTTTCCGGGCTGTTCCTGGTCGGCGGGTCGAGCCGGGTGCCGATGGTGGCCCGGCTGCTGCACGCCAAGCTCGGCATCGCGCCGACCGTGCTGGAGCAGCCGGAGCTCCCGGTTGCCGAGGGCGCACTGGCCGAGCTGGTGCCGGTGGACGCGCCGACCGAGTCCATGCCGTACCCGATGTCGGCGATGCCGGCGAGTCCCGCGGGCGGCATGCCGGTCAGCGCGATGCCCGGCCAGGCCGGCCCCGTCTCGGGTGCGCCGGGACAGCCGGGCTTGGCCTCCGGTGCCCCGGGACAGCCGTCGGGCGCGCCGATGTCGCCGGGTCCGGTGCTCGGTGGGCCGCCGCCCGGGCCGTACCTGCCGGGCGGCCCGCCGCCGGGCGGGCCGGGCGGTTACCCGCAGGCGCAGTACGGCAACCAGCCGCACTCGCCGATCCCGGTCCCACCGCCGGGGCAGCCCACCTGGTACAGGCGGCCCAAGATCATCGTGCCCGCCGCCGCGGCCGTCGTGCTACTACTCGTCATCGGCGGCTACCTCCTGCTCCGCAACCCGTACCAGGAGCGCGGCTTCGAGAAGCTCGATTCGATCGGGTCGATGAAGTACGCCCACGCCGACGACAAGACGTGGGTGCAGGTCGTCGGGGACACCGCATACACGATGGAGATCGACTCGGGCGACTCCTACAGCAGCTCCGGGACGGCGATCGTGCGGGCGATCCCGCTCGGCGACAAGTCACCCACGGCGAAGTGGACGAAGCGGATCGACTCCGGCGGCGCCGACTGGGACACGGACTGGGGCATGCAGGTGTACGACGGTGGCGGCATCGCGATCCGCTACGACTCCGACGGCGACACGCCCGGTCGGTACTACCTGCTCAACCTCGACGACGGCCACAACTGGCACAGCGACGCCGCCAACGACGACGCGTTCGGCGTGTCGGTCGCCGCCGGCGTGGTGCTGCGGCAGCCCAGCGACGGCTCCCGGACCACCGCCCTCGGCCTGTCCGACGGGAAGCAGAAGTGGCACCGCACCGGCATCGCGTACGTCGAGAACACGCCCGACGACCTGGCCCGGCCGGCCCGGTTCGACGACTCGTGGCCGATGCACGGCGCCGAGAAGGGCACCCGCGCGGTGTTCGTCGACACCGACAACAACGCCACGCTCGTCGACCTCAAGACCGGCGACGAGCTCGCCGACGGGAGCAGCCAGCGGCTTTCCGGCACCACCACCGGCGTCACCACCGGCCCGACCCGGCTGGTCTACAACGGCATGCTGATGGACATGACCCCGACGGCCGGCTTCCAGATCCGGGCGTACTCGCTCGACAAGCTGGAGCAGCAGTGGGTGTACCACGCGGGTAGCGGCTACACCCCCGACTGGATCCAGCCGTGCGGCGAGTCGCTGCTGTGCATCAAGGAGCACCGGGGCGACAGCAGCGACGGCTCCGCCGAGAAGGGTGTCCGGCTGGTCGCGCTGAAGCTCGACGACGGCAGCAAGGAAGCCTGGCACCAGGACGTCAAGGGCCTCGACGGCGTGATCGGGGTGGGCGACCGGGTCGTCGTCACCGCGCACGACGACAAGGCCACCACCACCGTGTACGACGAGGACGGCGCGGTGCAGGACACCCAGGCCGGGATGGACGCGGCCCGGGTCGACGACGCCACCATGCTGCTCGCCAACGGCGTCGTGGAGACCGACGAGACCGATCCGAACTGGACGATGACCGGCTACGGCGTGCAGTCGGGCAGCACCACCACGCTCGGTCCGCTCGCCGTCGACCTGTCCGCCTGCGAGTTCAGCGACGCATACCTCGCCTGTTCGGGCGACGGCAAGTTCGAGTTCTGGCGTTTCCGGAGCTGAGCTTGCGCGAATCGCCCCCGGCGGCGCCGTCGAGCGGCACACAATGAGGGCACCCAGGCACTTCCCGCTGGTACCGGGTGGCACGGTCGCCGTCCGTGCGCATGCCGGTACCGCGACAGCAGAGAGTAGGAACAGCAAGGGAGGCACCGGCACCCGCCGGTGCCTCCCTTGTCGCTGTCCCCGCCGCTTCCGGGAGCGGACACGCGAGCGGGGCACCGGCCCGAAGGCCGATGCCCCGCAAGGCTCGAACGCGGTGGGTCAGACCTCGACGCGGTCGCCGGTCGACGCGTTGAAGATGTGCGGCGTGCTCTGCGGCTTGAGGTAGACGGTGTCGCCCATGTTCGGCGTGTTCCGCCCCTCGGTACGGATGACGAACTGCTCCTCGGTGCCGTCCAGGTCGGCGCGACCGTAGACGTACGCGTCCGAGCCGAGCTCCTCGACCAGGTCGACGGTCATCGACAGGCCGCCGTCACCCTGGCCGACCAGCTGCACGTCCTCCGGCCGGAAGCCCACGGTCACCTTGCCGTCGGCGCCCTCGCCGGCCGCGGCGACCGCCTCGCGGCTCAGCGGTACCTGCAAGCCACCCAGGTGCGCGCCGGCGTCGCCGAGCTTGACGGTCTTGATGTTCATCGCGGGCGAACCGATGAAGCCGGCCACGAACACGTTCTTCGGCTTGTCGTACAGCACCCGCGGGGTGTCGACCTGCTGCAGCAGACCGTCCTTGAGCACGGCGACGCGGTGGCCCATCGTCATGGCCTCGGTCTGGTCGTGCGTCACGTACACGGTGGTGGTGCCGAGGCGCGCCTGCAGCGCGGCGATCTGCGAACGGGTCTGCACGCGCAGCTTCGCGTCCAGGTTCGACAGCGGCTCGTCCATCAGGAACACCTGCGGCTCACGCACGATCGCGCGGCCCATCGCGACCCGCTGCCGCTGACCACCGGACAGCGCCTTCGGCTTGCGGTCCAGGTATTCCTGCAGGTTCAGCAGGGCCGCGGCCTCCTTGACCCGGCGCTCGATCTCCGGCTTCGGCGTCTTGCGCAGCTTCAGCGCGAAGGCCATGTTGTCGAAGACCGTCATGTGCGGGTACAGCGCGTAGTTCTGGAACACCATGGCGATGTCGCGCGCCTTGGGGGGAAGGTTGGAGACGTCCTTGCCGTCGATCAGGATGGCGCCGCGGTCGACGTCCTCCAGGCCGGCGAGCATCCGCAGCGAGGTGGACTTGCCGCAGCCGGACGGGCCGACGAGAACGAGGAACTCGCCGTCCTCGATCTCCAGGTTGAGCGAGTCGACGGCCGGCTTCGTGGTGCCCGGGTAGATCCGGGAAGCGGCGTCGTAGGTGACAGTTGCCATGGTGATGGCGTCCTTTCACCGGCAGGTACGTGCCGGACGATCCGAGTGAAAGACCGCACAGCCGCGCCGAAGGCGGTGTGCTGTCGCCAACATAGCCGCTGGCCCTGTGAATGAACAGAGCGCGTACGAGCGGTGCCGCGCCGCTGACTCGCCGTACGACGGGGGTGGTCGCCCGCCGGTGATTCGCCACCGCCGGGCCCGCGCGTCCGGAATGTCACCGAACGCTCCTGGAGCCGCCTGTCGGCCTCGAACCGACGACCTACGCTTTACAAGAGCGTCGCTCTACCAACTGAGCTAAGGCGGCAAACGCGACCAGTCTAAGGCCTCGGACCAGTGCGGTCGTACTCATGGGTGCCGGCCTGTCGGGCGCCGCGGTGCCGGCCGGCGCGCAGTTCGACCAGGCGGGCCAGCCGATCCCCCGAGCGGGTGGCCCGGAGCCAGACGCGGTTTCCGACCGACACCCGCAGCGCCAGCCGGCCGACCCGGATCGTTTCGCTCGGGAAGGTGCGCGGGTTCGGGGCGGTGCCCGGCTCGGCGACCGTCACCGCGGCTACGTCGCCCACCTCCGACCAGCTCGCTCGGTCGACCCAGCGAGCCTCGCTGCCCCAGTGTCGCAGCCGGACGCGCCTGGTCACGCCCACCTCGTCCAGCCCGACCAGCAGCCGGAAGCCGGAGCCGAGTGGCCAGGTCAGCGCGAGCGGACTGGCGGCAAGGTCGGCCGGGTCCGCGGCGAGGACCGGCCGCAGGCAGAGGTGCCGCAGCACGGTGCACAGCAGCCAGGCGCCGCACGCACCGGCGACCCCGGCGGCGGTGGTGGCCAGCATCCAGGACGGGGTGTGCCCGGCGCCGTCGGCCGCGCGATCGGCGCCGAACCCGGCGAGCCCTCCGCCGACCAGCATCGCGATCCACCGGCCGGACCTGCCCCACTCGTCGGTGTCGTTCCAGTGCCGGCCCAGTTGCACCGCAGCCAGCACGAGCAGTACCGCGGCCACGGCGAGCGCCGGTGCCGCGGCAGGTCGCCGCGTGGCCATCGACGCCAGTACGACGACGAGGATCGCCGGCGGCAACAGCTGCAGGATCACGACGAAGGCCCTGATCAACGACAGTCTGGTACGAAACGCGGCCCGCATTCGGCCACCGTAGCGGCCCGCTGCCACTCGGTGATCATCGGCGTGCCCGCCGCCCAGCGGGACGGCCGGGCGATCGCGTGTCGTCATCCGCCCAGCGGGACGGCCCGGCGATCGCGTGTCGTCATCCGCCGAACCGGCGGTGGTGGGTCGGGCTGGGTCAGCTGTGCAGGAGGGTGGCGCAGGCGTGCAGGGCGCTGCGGACGGCGCCTTCGAGGCTGGGGCTGGCGAGCCAGTCGCCGGCGAGCTGGATCCGGTCGGCGCGATGGGTACCGGCACGCAGCGCGGCGTCGCGCGCGTGCAGCCGGCGCAGCCAGCCGACGCCGAACAGCGGCACGCCGTACCGGTGGCGGACCACCGACCAGCCGAGGATGTCGCCGAGCGGCTGGCCGAGCAACCGCTCCGCCTCGGCCAGCAGCAGCGAGCGGATCGGCCGGTCCGGCTCGTCCAGCAACTCGGCGCCGAGCTGCGGCGACGCGCAGACCGCCAGGCCGCCGCGACCGTCCGGCACCTGCCCGGTACCGCGGATCTCCAGCGGTTCGACCCCGGCGAGCGGGTGCCGGCCGGGACCGACCGGGCTGACCGGGTGCGGCACCGGCGCCGGCGCGGCCAGCGCGACGTGCAGCAGTACCGCCGGGGAGAACGTCGCGTCGTCGGCGAGCGACCGGTCCGGGTGGTCGGCCGGCAGCAGCGCGGTGCCGAGCGACGGCGGGCCGGCCAGTACCACGGCGTCGGCGGTGACGGTGTCGCCGCCGGCGGTGTCGACGTGCACCCGGTCGCCGTCCGGCCGCAGCGCCACGACGGTCGTGTCGTACCGGACGTCCAGCGCCGCGGCGACCGACTCCCACAACGTGCCGAGGCCACCGCGCGGGCAGTACAGGTGGGCACCGGGCGCGGCGGCGACCTGCGCCAGGGCGACGGCCCGGGAGGTGCGGTCGGCCGGCGAGAGCATCAGTGCGTCGAGCGTCGCCGGCAGGATCCGCTCCGCGTAGTCGCGGCCGACGTGCGCGGCGAACCAGCTGGCGGCGTCCTCGTCGTCCAGGTCGGTGGCGGCGGCCAGGTCACCCCAGCGCGGCGCGGACGCGGCCAGCCGGGTGCCGAGGCCGGCCAGCCGGCGTCGGGTGGACGCGGACAGCAGCGGGGTGCGCAGCATCGCCGCGGCACCGGTCGGCAGCGGGTGCCGGCGGCCGTCCAGGACGATCCGGCTGTCCATCGGCAGCCGGACCAGCTCGCGCCGGCCGAGGCCGACCTGCCGGGCGAGATAGCGGGTGGAGCGGTAGAAGGAGGCGATGAACTCGGCGCCCCGGTCGAACCGCCAGGCCTGGCCGTCGACCCGCAGCTCGGCGACGCCGGAGCGGCCGCCGGGCCGGGGATCTCGCTCCAGCACGGTCACCGCGGCACCGGCCGTGGTCAGGGCGCGCGCCGCGGTCAGCCCGGCGGGGCCGGCGCCGACCACCACCACCCGTCGAGGTACCGCCATGGCACCCATCATGCCGTGGCCGCGCACCCGGCCGAGGCACGCCCCGGCGCGGTGCCACCACCGGAGTACCGGACCGGCGGTGACACCACGCGGCGCCGAACACCCCGGCGGCTGCTGGCGTCCTGCCCGGGGACGTGCCGGTGGGTCAGGATGCGACGGCCGGTTCCGGCTCGCCGGCGGGTTCGGTGTCGTCGGCGCCGGGGTAGCCGGCGAGCTCGCGTTCCAGCTCGGCCAGCCGGGCGCGCAGCGCCTCCGCCTCGGCCTGCTTGGCGGCGCGGTGCTCGTCGATGACCGCTTCGACCGCGCCGGTGATCGACTCGATGTCGATCGCCTGGGCGACCGCGTGCCCGGCGGTCACCGGCAGCGCGGTCGGCTTGACCAGCTTGCGCGAGCCGTGACTCGCCTCGACGGTGGCGCCGTCGCCGGCGACGGTCACGGTGATCACGACGTCGCCGGCGTTGCCGCGGGCGGCCTTCTTCGCCGCGGTCTTGGCCGGGCGGCCGCGCCGGGCCGGTGTCGCCGTGCCGGTCGGCTCGCCCTCGGCGTCGCCGGCGCCGCGCTCGGCATCCGACGCCGCCGCACCGCTGGTCGGTGCCGGCCCACCGGCCGCGTCGGCGCCGGTCGAGGCGTCGGCCGGGCCGGTGCTCGAGGTGCCGGCGGTCGGGTCGGTGTCCGTCGTGGCGGGCTCGGTGTCGGGGGCGGTCGCGGCGGTGCGGGCGATGACGTCGGCGCGACCGCGCGGTACGACGGCGAGCACCGCGGTGGGTAGCCGGACGTCCTGCTCGGATCCGTCCCGGGTGATGCGCACCGTGCACGGCAGGTCGGCGTCCGGGTCGTGGTCGACCAGGACCCCCTTGGTACCGGCGGGAATCTCACCGTGTGCGGTGTGCACCGCGACCCTGGGCTGCTCGCCTCGCCCCAGCGCGGTGACCAGGGCGTGCAGGTCACGGTCGCTGAGCTGATCGGTGGAACCAGCGCTCACGCTCGTCCTTTCCTTCGGTGGTGGCACGGGGAACGACGTCCCGCGGCCGCAGAGGTCGGACCGACCTCCGGTACGACAGTGTGGAACGACCTTCGCACAGGCGTACGACACGACGCCCGCACGGGGTGGCCGACCTCGATACTGCCGGTGAGCCGGCTGGTGCCGCGGCCGGTACCGCCGGGACCACCGGTACGGGTAGCTCAGCGGGCGCGGGCGAGCGTCACCGCGAAGCGGTCGGCGGTGTCCGGCCACCACTGCTCGACGGTGAACCCGGCGGCGGCGAGTTCCGCGGTGATCCCGGCCCGGTGGAACCGGGTGGAGACGGCCGTGCACAGCAGTTCGCCCGCGGTGAACGAGATCGTCAGGTCGACCGCGGCGAGCGTCACGTCGATCGGCCGGGTCGCGCGCAGCAGCAACTGCACCCACTCGTGCTCGGCGTCCCAACGCACCACGTGCTCGAACGCCTCGACCGGGAAGTCCGCGCCGAGCGCGCGGTTGAGTACCCGCAGCACGTTGCGGTTGAACTCGGCGGTGCGCCCGTCGGGATCCTGGTACGCGCGGACCATCGTGTCCGGGTCGGTGACCAGGCCGACGCCGAGCAGCAGCGCGTTCCCGGGCGCGAGCACCGCGCGCAGTCCGCACAGCAGCTGTGCCCGGTCGGGTGGGAGCAGGTTGCCGATGGTGCCGCCGAGGAACAGGACCAGCCGGTTCTCGCCGGTCGGCAGCGCGTCGAGGTGCCGGGTGAAGTCGCCGACGATCGAGTGGATGGCGAGCCACGGGTACCGGGCGGACAGCGTCGCGGCGGCCGACGCGAGCGCGCTCTCCGACACGTCGAAGCCGACGAAGCGGCGCAGCGTGCCGTGCTCGTGCCCGGCCTCGATGATCAGCCGGGTCTTCGTCGACGCGCCGGAACCCAGCTCGATCAGGGTGCGGACGTCGGTGTCGGCGGCGATCCGGGCGGCGTGCGTGGCGAGCACCGTCCACTCGGCCTGGGCCAGGTAGTAACCGGGTGCGTGGCTCAGCTCGTCGAACAGCATGCTGCCGTGCGCGTCGTAGAACCAGGTCGGCCGCAGCCACTTCGGGCGCTCGGTCAGCCCGGCGACCGCGTCCGCGCGCAGCGCCCGGGTCCGCTCGTCGGGCCCGAGCCGGACGTCGCAGGTCGGCCGCTCGCTCAGCACGCCGCCACCCCCGCAGCCATGAACTCACGGTACGGCCCGGCGGAACGGCAGCGGTGAGGTTGCGGTGGTTCACCGGCCCGGCCGAGGCGTGAATGCCGGGCCCCGGGTGTGCTGGTACCGCCGCTGCCGGGTTGCGGCCGGTGGGTGGTTGTGCCATCGGTAGGCTGCGGCTCATGTCTGCGCACCGCACCCGACTGATGTGCCAGTTGTGCCGGAGTACGGGCGTGGTCTGGGCACCGAAGATGGCGGTGCAGTGGGGCAGCCGGGAGACGTTCTCGCTGGCCGCGCCGACCCGCTGCCCGGAGTGCCAGGGCACCGGCTGGTTCGAGCTGGCCCGGGAGAACGCGAACGGCACCGGCTGATCGTGGGTCGCACCGGCGGTGCGACCCGGGGCCGGGCAGCCGTCGTCCGGTCGTACCGGGTGACAGTGGACACCGTCCGGTCGGGTCGGCGGGCGGGATCGGGGTCCGGCGTTGAACGATGGGACCGTGACCTCCGTCGATGCCCGGTCCAGCGTGATCGGCGAGTACACCCCGGATCCGCGCCGGTGGCGCGCGCTGACGGTGTGCCTGATCGCCGGGTTCATGACGCTGTTGGACGTCAGCATCGTCAATGTCGCGTTGCCGTCCATGCAGGACGGGTTGCACGCCACCGCCTCCGACCTGTCCTGGGTGATCTCCGGGTACGCGTTGACGTTCGGGCTGGTGCTGGTGGCGGCCGGCCGGCTGGGCGACGACCGCGGGCGGAAGCGGATGTTCCTGGCCGGGCTGGTGCTGTTCACCGCGACCAGCGCGCTCGCCGGCGCGGCCACCTCCGGTACCTGGCTGGTGGTGGCGCGGCTGCTCCAGGGCGCCGCCGGCGGGTTGCTGAACCCGCAGGTCATCGGCGTCATCCAGCAGCTGTTCCGGGGCAAGGAGCGGGGCCGCGCGTTCGGCCTGTTCGGCGCCGTGGTCGGCATCTCGACCGCGATCGGGCCGCTGCTCGGCGGGTTGTTGCTGCAGGGGTTCGGTGACCAGGAGGGCTGGCGGTTCGTCTTCTACGTGAACCTGCCGATCGGGGTGCTGGCGCTGTTCGCGGGGGCACGGCTGCTGCCGCACGACCGGATCGACCGCAACGGTTCCCGGCACACGCTCGACCTGGTCGGCGTGGTGCTGCTGGGTGCCGCGGTGGTGACGATCATGCTGCCGCTGATCCAGGCGGAGAAGCACCCGTCCGGCGCGCCGTGGTGGCTGCTCGTGGTGGGGGTGGCGCTGCTCGCCGGCTTCGTCGGCTGGGAGCGGCGGTACGGCCGGCGTGGCCGGCAGCCGCTCGTCGACCTGGCCCTGCTGCGTACCCGCAGCTACGCGATGGGTACGTCGCTGGGGCTGGCCTACTTCGCCGGGTTCACCGGGATCTTCTTCGTCATCACGCTGTTCTTCCAGCGGGGGCTGGACTACACGCCGCTGCAGGCCGGCGCGGCGATGCTGCCGTTCGCGATCGGGTCGGCCGGTGCCGCCGCGCTCGGTGGTCGCATCGTCTCCCGGTACGGGCGGGCGCTGGTGGTGCTCGGGGTGCTCGCGGTGGCGGTCGGCCTGGTCGGCACCGACCTGGTACTGGGCGCCTTCACCGGCGGGCACGTGGGGTTGGTGACGGCGCTGCCGCTCGCGGTGGCCGGCATCGGCAGCGGCCTGACCATCGCGCCGAACCAGACCCTGACCCTCGCCGAGGTACCGCCGGCGGAGGGCGGCACCGCCGCGGGCGTGCTGCAGACGGGACAGCGGATCGGTTCGGCGATCGGTACCGCGGTGGCCGGCGCGCTGTTCTTCGGCAGCCTGGCCACCACGCACGGCGACTACCACCAGGCGGCGGCGCTGGGCATCCGCGGCTCGATCGCCCTGGTCCTGGTCGCGCTGCTGGTCGGGCTGGTGGACCTGGCGTTCGATCGCCGGCACCACCGGAACCGGTAGCCGGTAGCCGGTGGCCGGTGGCCGGTGGCCGCTGGCCGGTGGCGCTCGGGTGTGACCTGTACCGCGGCGGCAGTTGGCGAGCCTGACTCCGTATTAGCGTGGTGGTCGTGGTGCGACGAGGCGAACAATGACGGCGGAGAGCGACGAAACGGGACGTAACGCCGAGCTGCCGGGCGAGGCCGGGTGGTTGCGGCGGCTGCTCGGGTACTGCTGGCGCTATCGCGGCCGGGTGATCGTGGCGTTCGGCGCGTCGGTGGCCGGGATGGCCGTCACCGCGCTGGTGCCGCTGATCCAACGCTCCATTGTGGACGATTCGATCCTGTCCTCGAAGCGCCCGCTGCTGCCGCTGGTCGGGCTGCTGGTGCTGGCCGCGCTGGCCATCTACGGCACCGCGTTCCTGCGCCGCTACCACGGTGGCCGGCTGGCGCTGGACGTGCAGCACGACATGCGCACCGGCCTGTTCGCCGCGCTGTCCCGGCTGGACGGTGCCCGGCAGGACGAGTTGCAGACCGGCCAGGTGGTCGGCCGGGCCACCTCGGACATCACCATGGTGCAGGGCCTGCTCGGGATGTTCCCGATCATGATCGGCAACGTCCTGCTGTTCGTGATCTCGCTGGTCGTGATGATCACCCTGTCGCCGCTGCTGACGCTCGTCGCGCTCGCCGTCGGCCCCGGCCTGTACTGGATCTCCGTGCTGTCCCGGCGCAAGCTGTTCCCGGCGACCTGGGCGGCGCAGCAGGAGGCGGCCGCCGTCGCCGCCGAGGTGGACGACGCGGTCACCGGCGTGCGGGTGGTCAAGGGCTTCGGCCAGGAGGCGCAGGAGCTGACCAAGCTGGAGCGGGTGGCCCGGCGGCTGTTCGCGTCCCGGTTGCGGGCGGTGCGGCTGAACAGCCGGTACAACCCGGCGCTGCAGGCGATTCCGGCGCTCGGCCAGGTCGGCGTGCTGGCGCTGGGCGGCTGGCTCGCGGTCAACCAGTCGATCACGCTCGGCACGTTCCTCGCCTTCTCCAGCTACCTGGCGCAGCTGATCGGCCCGGTACGGATGCTCGCCGGGTTGCTGACCATCGGCCAGCAGGCGCGCGCCAGCGTGATCCGGGTGTTCGAGGTGATCGACTCGCAGCCGCTGGTCACCGAGGCGCCGGACGCGATCGACGTACCGGCCGACGTGACCCCCACGGTCGAGTTCGACGACGTGCACTTCGGCTACGTGCCGTCGCAGCCGGTGCTGTCCGGGCTGACCCTGACCGCGGCGCCGGGCGAGACGATCGCGCTGGTCGGCTCGTCCGGTTCGGGCAAGTCGACGGTGTCGCTGCTGCTGCCCCGGTTCTACGACGTGGGTACGGGCGCGGTCCGGGTCGCCGGGCACGACGTGCGGGAGCTGACGATCGACTCGCTCCGGGCCTCGATCGGCCTGGTACTGGAGGACAGCTTCCTGTTCTCCGAGTCGATCCGGGACAACATCGCGTACGGGCGGCCCGACGCCACCGACGAGCAGGTGGTCGCCGCGGCGAAGGCGGCCGAGGCGCACGAGTTCATCCTCGGCCTGCGCGACGGGTACGACACGATGGTCGGGGAGAAGGGACTGACCCTGTCCGGCGGGCAGCGGCAGCGGGTGGCGCTGGCCCGGGCGCTGATCACCGACCCGCGCATCCTGGTCCTGGACGACGCGACCTCGGCCGTGGATGCGCAGGTCGAGGCGGAGATCCACGCGACGCTGCACCGGGTCATGCGGGGCCGTACCACGCTGCTGATCGCGCACCGCCGCTCCACCCTGGCGCTGGCGGACCGGATCGCGGTGCTGGACGGCGGCCGGGTCGTGGACATCGGTACCGAAGCGGAGCTGGAACGGCGCTGCCCGCTGTACAACCTGCTGCTGTCCGGGCCGGGCGACGACGCCGAGGGCATCGACGCCGGCGAGCTGCCGGCCGCACCGACACTGGTGGTACCGGACTCGGCGGCCGACGAGTTGAACGACGACGGGACGACGGCGCGGCTGTGGGATCCGGCCCGCGCACCGGAACCGGAACAGGTGCCCGGGCTTTCCGGCGATCCGACCGCGTTGCCGCGCGACGGAGTGCGGGCCGGCGGCGGCGGGATGGGCCGGATGGGCGGCGCGCTGGCCAGCATGCCGCCGACGCCGGACCTGCTGGCGAAGGTCGCCGCGCTGCCGCCGGCCACCGACACCCCGGACGTGGACGACGACTCGGTACGGGCGGCGGACCCGCACTTCAGCCTGCGCCGGCTGATCGCCCCGATGCGTACCCCGTTGCTGGTGGCGCTGCTGCTGGTGGCGGTGGACGCGGCGGCGACGCTGATCCTGCCGGCGCTGATCCGCTCCGGTGTCGACTCGGGCGTGCAGCACCGGCACCTGGCGGTGATCGCCACCGTGTCGATCGTCGGCCTGGGCGTCGTGCTGATCGACTGGATCGTCCAGATAGGACAGACGCGGATCACCGGCCGCACCGGCGAGCGGATGCTCTACGCGCTGCGGGTCAAGACGTTCGCGCACCTGCAGCGGCTCGGGCTGGACTACTACGAGAAGGAGCTGTCCGGCCGGATCATGACCCGGATGACCACCGACGTGGACGCGTTCTCGTCGTTCCTGCAGACCGGGCTGGTGCAGGCGGTGGTCTCGGTGCTGACGTTCTTCGGCATCCTCGGCGCGCTGCTGTACCTGGATGTCGAGCTGGGGTTGGTGGTCTGCTCGGTGCTGCCGGTCATGGTGGTGGCCACGCTGGTGTTCCGGTCCCGCTCGTCCAAGGCGTACACCGAGGCGCGGGAGAAGGTCGGCATCGTCAACGCCGACCTGCAGGAGAACGTCGCGGGCATGCGGGTGGCCCAGGCGTACCGCCGGGAGGGGCGCAACCGGGACAGGTTCTCGGCTCGCTCGGACGACTACCGCCGCACCCGCACCCGGGCCCAGCGCTACATCGCCACCTACTTCCCGTTCGTCCAGTTCCTGTCCACTGTGGCCGGTGCGCTGGTGCTGGTGGTCGGCGGCCAGTTGGTCCACAGTGGATCGTTGAGCGCCGGCGCGCTGATCGCGTACCTGCTCTACATCGAGATGTTCTTCGCCCCGGTGCAGCAGCTGTCCCAGGTCTTCGACGGGTACCAGCAGGCGGCGGTGGGGTTGCGCCGCATCGTCGAGCTGCTGCGTACCCCGACGAGCACGCCGCAGCCGGCCGACCCGGTTCCGGTGCCGCCGCGGCTGCGCGGCGAGATCGTGTTCGCCGACGTGTCGTTCGGCTACTCGCCGGACCTGCCGCCGGCACTGTCCGATGTGGACCTCGCGGTGACGCCGGGGGAGACGGTCGCGGTGGTCGGCGAGACCGGAGCCGGCAAGTCCACCCTGGTCAAGCTGGTCTCCCGGTACTACGACGTGACCGGCGGCGCGGTCCTGGTCGACGGCGTGGACATCCGCGACTACGACCTGCCCGGCTACCGGCACCGGATGGGCGTGGTACCGCAGGAGCCGTACCTGTTCCCCGGCACGGTGCGGGACACCATCGCGTACGGCCGGCCCGAGGCGAGCAACGCCGAGGTCGAGCGCGCCGCCCGCGCGGTTGGCGCGCACGACATGATCGCCCGGCTGGACGGCGGCTACCACCACGAGGTCGCCGAGCGCGGCCGCAACCTGTCCAGCGGCCAGCGGCAGCTGCTCGCGCTGGCCCGCGCGCAGCTGGTCGAGCCGGACATCCTGGTGATGGACGAGGCGACCGCGGCGCTCGACCTGGCCACCGAGGCCGAGGTCACCCGGGCCACGGATCGCTTGGTGGGCAAGCGAACCACGCTGGTCGTCGCGCACCGGCTGACCACCGCGGCACGGGCCGACCGGATCGTGGTGCTCGACCGCGGTCGCATCGTCGAGGCGGGTACGCACGCCGAGCTGCTCGCTGCCGACGGCGTCTACGCCCGGCAGTGGGAAGTTTTCACCACCGGGCAGACCACGTCGGCCGCGCGCTGACCCGAACCCACCGCGGTATCGCTGTCGGTACCGGTGCTGCGGCACTCCGTAGGCCCTGGGTGACGAGCAGGTGTCCGGAAGGTTAACGACGTCTGTCTTGTGGGTTGCGGCACGGCCAGACGCTGCTCTATCTTCCCGTGAACGCTGTCGTAAATATCTTTCAACGACCGCGTGGTGCGTCGTGCCGGTTGCCGTGGTGGGAGGGAACGTTGACAGTCACTGACCGATCATCGGCGGCTACCGCCGAGGCTGACACGCCTGGGGTGCGGTCGGCCAGCAGAACGCGCCGTAAACGGCGCGAGTACCTGCTGTTCCTGCTGTTCATCGCGCCGAACGCGGTGCTGCTCGCGGTCTTCGCCTACTGGCCGATCGTGTTCAACGGGATCCTCAGCCTGACCAGCTGGGACATGGTCTCGCCGCACATCCCGTTCGTCGGCCTGGCGAACTACCAGGACATGTTCTCCGACACCGACTTCTGGTGGGTCATCCTGCGGACGGTCCTGTTCTCCGGCGCGGTCGTCATCGGCTGCGTGGTGGCCGGGCTCGCGGTCGCGATCCTGCTGAACCAGAAGCTGCGCGGCCGCAACGTGGTCCGCACCGTGGCGTTCGCGCCGCACATCCTGTCCGGCGTGGCGATGGGTACCGTCTGGCTGTTCATCTTCGACCCGCAGATCGGGCTGATGAAGATGGTGCTGGGCAAGATCGGCGCCGACGGACCGGCCTGGATGACCGACTCGAACTGGGCGCTCGCCGGCCTGATCATCGTGTACCTGTGGAAGACGATCGGGTTCGTCGCGGTGGTCTACGTGGCCGGCCTGCAGGGCATGCCGAACGACCTGTACGAGGCGGCGAAGCTGGACGGCGCCGGCCCCTGGACGCTGTTCCGCAAGATCACCTTCCCGCTGCTGTCGCCGGTGACGTTCTTCGTCGTGGTGGTCACGATCGTGGCGACGTTCCAGGCGTTCGACGTCATCGCCATCATGACCGACGGTGGTCCGGGCGACGCCACCACCACGATCTCCTGGTACATCTACAAAGAGGCCTTCCAGGCTCTGGACGCCGGCCATGCGGGCGCCGGTGCGCTCGTGATGTTCGTGATCCTGATCGCGATCACGGCGGCCCAGGCCCGGTTCATGGAGCGGAAGGTGCACTACCGATGAAGACCGTTGGTACCGGCCTGAAATACCTCGGGCTGATCGTCGTCCTGGTGCTCGCCGCGGTGCCGATCTACTGGCTGCTGTCCACCTCGGTCACCTCGCCGGAGAAGATCTTCCAGTTCCAGTGGTTCCCGGACGGGCTGAACTGGCAGAACTACATCGACGGCTGGAAGTCGGCGCCGTTCGGCGCGATGTACAAGAACTCGATCATCGTCACGCTGGCCGGCGCGCTGATCCAGATCTGCGTGGCGATCCTCAGCTCGTACGCGTTCGCGTTCCTCGACTTCCCGGGCAAGCGGATCGTGTTCCTGATCTTCCTCGGCGCGATGATGGTGCCCGGCACGGTCGTGCTGATGCCGAACTTCCTCACCATCGCGGCGCTCGGCTGGGTCAACACGTACGCCGGGATCGTGATCCCCGGGGTCGGGTCGGTGTTCGCGATGTTCCTGTTGCGGCAGCACATGTTGACGCTGTCGTCCGAGGTCACCGACGCGGCCAAGGTCGACGGCGCGAACCACCTGCGCATCCTGTGGCACGTGGTGTTGCCGATGTCGCGGCCGATGGTGGTCACGGTGATCGTGGTGGCGCTGGTGGAGAAGTGGAACGACTTCGTCTGGCCGCTGGTGTCCACCAGTACCGACTCGATGCGTACGTTGCCGGTCGGGCTGCTGATGATCAAGGACGCGCAGGGCTTCACGAACTGGGGCGCGGTCATGGCCTCCTCGGTGTTCATCGTGGTGCCGGTGCTGATCGTCTTCTTCATCGCCCAGCGCCAGATCATCGCCGGGCTCACCGCCGGCGCGACGAAGGGCTGAGAATGAACTCGAACGCACGCGCCGCGCTGAGTCGGCGCACCCTGCTCGGCGCGCTGGGGCTCACCGGCGTCGCGGCGATGTCCGGCTGTGCCGGCAGCTTCCAGCAGACCGCCGGGACGGTGCCCGGCAAGTACGCCAAGCGACAGCACGTGGTGTTCTGGCACTCGTTCGGCGGTACCCCGCTCGCGGTGCTCACGGAGCTGGTGGCGAAGTTCAACGCCAGCCAGTCCGACATCTACGTGGAGGCCCAGTTCCAGGGCAGCTACGAGATGACGATGCAGAAGCTCGCCACCGCGATCGTGGCCAAGCAGGTCCCGGACATCTGCGTACTGTCCGAGATCACCTGGCGCAAGATCCACCTGGCCGACGCGCTGGAGCCGTACAACGACTTCTTCGACGGCGACGTGCAGCCGGACCAGTTCATCGACCAGTTCATCGACGAGGGCACGGTCCAGGGGAAGCTGTGGTGGCTGCCGTTCGCGCGCAGCACGCCGATCTTCTACTACAACAAGACGCTGTTCGAGAAGGCCGGGCTGTCCGCGGACGGGCCCGAGTCGTGGGAGCAGTTGCAGGAGTGGGCGCCGGCCATCATGCGGCAGAAGACCGCCGCGGGGCGCCCGAAGGTGCTGGCACTGGGCAGCACGTACGCCAGCTGGTACCTGCAGAGCAACATCTGGACCTGGGGCGGCCACTACTCCAACGGCCTGGACGTCAAGTTCGACACGAAGCCGGTACAGGCCGCCGGGCAGTGGATGGTCGACTTCGTCCGCAAGCACCAGGCCGCCTACCTGTCGCAGAAGCCGGACCAGGACATGGGCAGCGGGATCACCGCCTGCTACCTGTCCTCGACCGGTGGCCTCACCCAGGCCGGCCTGAACGCCAAGGGTGGCCACTACCAGGTCGGTACCGCGTTCCTGCCGCAGCACGACGGGAACTTCGGCTGCCCGACCGGCGGGTCCGGCATCGGCGTGCTCAAGTACGCGGCCAAGTCGCGCAAGGAGGCCGCCTGGCAGTTCCTCAAGTTCCTGGCGCAGCCGAAGAACTCGGCGCACTGGACCGTCGGTACCGGCTACCTGCCGGTGGTGAAGGCGGCCCAGCAGGAGCCGGAGCTGATCAAGGCGACCAAGGACAAGAACTACCTGACCGCGCTGAAGCAGCTGCCGAAGACGCAGCCGCAGGACCTGATCCGGCTGATCGTGTCCAGCGCCGGCGACACCATGGACGAGCAGCTGACCAAGCTGTACTCGTCGAACGCGTCGGTGCCGGACGTCTTCGACCGGCTCGACAAGAAGCTCGGCTCGCTCGCCGACCTGATCCGCGAAACCTACGACTCGCACTACAAGTGACCCCGCGTCGCGGTGACCCGGCCCGGCCGGGTCACCGCGGCAGGTCAGTTGACGTCCCGCATCCGCTTGGTGATCAGCGGCGAGATGAGGTACATGACGACGCCGAGCAGCGCGATCACCCCGCCGACGATGGCGAAGTAGGCGACCTCGGTGTCCGGGTCGAACACCGGTACGATCTGCGCGCTGATCCCCTGAGCCGCGGCGTCGGACAGGAACCACAGGCTCATCGTCTGCGACGCGAACGCGACCGGCGCCAGCTTGGTGGTGGCCGACAGCCCGACCGGCGACAGGCACAGTTCGCCGAGGATCACGATCACGAAGCTGCCGACCAGCCAGAACGGGCTGGCTGGTACCGACGTCCCGTTGATCAGCCCGGGCCCGGTCATCAGCAGGTACGACAGGCCGGCGAGGAACATGCCGGCGGCGAACTTGCGCGGGGTACGGGGTTGCCGGTCGCCGAGTTTCGTCCACAGCAACGCGAACAGCGGCGCGAGCAGCACGATCGCCAGCGGGTTGATCGACTGGAACCAGGACGGCGGGATGTCGAAGCTGCCCAGGTGCAGGTTGGTGCGCTGCTTCGCGAACGTCGCGAGCACCACCGAGCCCTGCTCCTCGATCATCCAGAAGAACATCGACCCGACGAACAGCGGGATGTACGCCCGGACCCGGGACCGCTCGTCCGGCGTGGTGCGCGGGCTGCGCAGCATGACCACGAAGTACGCCACCGGCAGCGCGACGGACAGCACCGAGATGATGTCGATGACCCAGCCGACGGTGAACACCCCGCCGAGCACCATCCCGCCCAGTACCAGCACGACCACGATCGCGCCGATGCCGAACCGGGTGGCGATCGGTCGCCGCTCGGCCGGCGTGATCGGGTTGTGCGCCCTGGTGCCGGCCGTGCCCATCCAGCGGCCGAGGACCACGTAGAGCACCAGCGCCAGCGCCATGCCGAAGGCGGCGAAGCTGAACCCGGCGTGGTAGTTGTAGCCGTTCGCCAGGGCGCCGACGACGATCGGCGCGATGAACGCGCCGATGTTGGTGCTCATGTAGAAGATGGAGAAGCCGGCGTCCCGGCGGGCGTCGCGCCGGCTGTAGAGGTCGCCGACGACGTTGGAGATGTTCGGCTTGAGCAGACCGGTGCCGAGCACGATGAAGATCATCGACAGGTAGAGCGCGACCAAGCCGCCGGTCGGGATGGCCAGGCAGATGTGCCCGCACATGATCAGGCAGCCACCGATGAAGATCGACCGGCGGGAGCCGAGCAGCCGGTCGGCGATCCAGCCGCCGATCACGCCGGACATGAACACGGCCGAGCCGTAGATCGACATCAGCGACGACGCGGTGCCCTGCGGTATCCCGAGGCCGCCCTTGCTGACCGCGGAGTACATGTAGTAGAGCAGGATCGCGCGCATGCCGTAGTAGCTGACGCGTTCCCACAGCTCGGTGAAGAACAGCGTGGCGAGGCCGCGCGGGTGGCCGAAGAAGCCGGACTGCGGTGCGTCCGGTACCGCGTCGTCGTCGACTGCCTGACTCACCGTCGCCCCTTCCGTCGGGATCCCCTCAGGCTGCATTGCGCCGGTACCACTTGGTGGGCATTTGCCGCTTTTCCTACCCGTCAATGCGCCGGGCGAACCGTGCAGCGGGTCGCGCCGGTCCGGGGCGCCGATCGGCGTCGGTCCGACCGCGCCTAGGCTGGGGCCGACCCGTACCGCCGGCGGAGCGCCGCGGTCGGGTCGCCGCTGTTCGACCCGGCAAGGGGGCCGCGGTCGACCGAAGACGCCGGTCGCGTCACCCTCTCGTCGCCGTACGGGCGATGTGCCGGGCGGATTTGACCGGCCGGCAAGTAATTGGGTTCTTCGTCACAGCTAATCAACTTGCCTGCCGGGCCGGCAAAACTGATGCTTGTAGGGAACAACTATCCATCCTCGGTGGGGCCTGCCCGGCCGTCGGTCGGCAGGCAGCTTGGAGATCATGTCCGGTTCGACGCCGGCGACTCCGCCGGACGAGGAGCTTGCGCTGGCCGACCGCCTCGGCGATCAGCTTGTCCGGTTCCTGCGCCTGGTGGGCCGCAACCACACCAACCTGCCCGAGCTGTACCAGGCGGGCATCGAGAAGGTCGGCTACGTGCTGCTGTGGCGGCTCGCGGCGGACGGACCGCAACGCACCACCGCCCTGGCCGAGGCCGTGCACTCGGACATCTCGACGATCAGCCGGCAGGTCACCGCGCTGGTCAAGCAGGGCTGGGTGGAACGCACCCCGGATCCGGAGGACGGCCGGGCCTACCTGCTCGCGCCCACCGAGGACGGCCGCCGCGTCTACCGGCGCATCCGGAAGCGGCGCAACGAACACATGGCCCACGTGCTCGCGGGCTGGGGTGACGAGGACCGGCGCGAGCTGCTGACGCTGCTCGACCGCCTCAACGACGACTTCGAGGAATACCTGCTGCGAGTCCACGAGGGCTGCAGCGAGAAACAGCAACGGGGAGAGAAGGTCGGATGAGTCATACCGCTGCCGCGGCACCGAGCAAGGCGGCTGCGTCCCCGTCCAACGGCGTGCTGACGCACCGCCAGATCATGACGATCCTGATCGGCCTGATGCTCGGCATGTTCCTCGCCGCGCTCGACCAGACGATCGTCGGTACCGCCATCCGGAACATCGCGGACGACCTGAAGGGCCTGGACAAGCAGGCCTGGGCGACGACCGCGTACCTGATCACGTCGACGATCGCCACGCCGCTCTACGGCAAGCTGTCCGACATGTACGGCCGGAAGCCGTTCTTCCTGGCCGCGATCCTGATCTTCATCGCCGGCTCGGTCGCCTGCACGTTCTCCACCTCGATGTACGAGCTGGCGGCGTTCCGGGCGTTCCAGGGCCTGGGCGGCGGCGGCCTCATGTCGCTCGCGCTGGCGATCATCGGTGACATCGTCGCGCCACGCGAGCGAGCCAAGTACCAGGGCTACTTCCTCGCCGTGTTCGGCACCTCCAGCGTGCTCGGCCCGGTGCTCGGCGGCGTGCTGTCCGGGCAGAGCTCGATCCTCGGCCTGACCGGCTGGCGCTGGGTGTTCCTGATCAACGTGCCGATCGCGGCCGTGGCGATGGTCGTGGTGACCAAGGTGCTGAACGTGCCGCACGCGGCGCACAAGCACAAGATCGACTGGGCCGGCGCGCTGTTCCTGGTGATCGGGCTGGTGCCGCTGCTGGTCGTGGCCGAGCAGGGCCAGTCCTGGGGCTGGACCTCGACCAAGTCGCTGGCCGCCTACGGCATCGGCGTGATCGGCATCATCGCGTTCATCGTCGCGGAGAAGTTCGCCAAGGACGAGGCGCTGATCCCGCTCCGGCTGTTCCGGAACCCGGTGATCTCGCTGATGTCGGCCGGCGGCTTCATCGTCGGTATGGCGATGTTCGGCGGCATCGCGATCCTGCCGCAGTACCTGCAGATCGTGCACGGCGCGTCGGCGACCAAGTCCGGCTTCCTGATGCTGCCGATGGTGCTCGGCATGATGGTCGGCTCGATCCTGTCCGGCCAGATCACCGCCCGCACCGGCCGGTACAAGATCTTCCCGATCATCGGGACCGCGCTGATGGTCGCCGCGTTGCTGCTGCTGCACACCATCGGCGCCGACACCGCGCTGTGGCAGGTCAACGTCTTCATGGCGATGCTCGGCCTCGGCCTCGGTAACTGCATGCAGACCCTGACCCTCGCGGTGCAGAACGCCGCGCCGCCGAAGGACATGGGCGTCTCGTCGGCCACCAGCACGTTCTTCCGCCAGATGGGTGGCACGCTCGGTACCGCGGTGTTCATCTCGGTGCTGTTCAGCACGGTCGGCGACAAGATCGGCGACGCCTTCAAGGAGAAGTCGATCCAGCACGGCATCGCGCAGGCCGCGCAGGACCCGTCGGTGCTGAAGAACCCGCTGAACGTGGAGCTGCTGAAGCACCCGGCGCAGGCGGCGAAGCGGGTGATGAGCGACTCGTCGTTCCTCTCCCACATCGACGACCGGCTGGCCCGCCCGTTCCTGGTCGGGTTCTCCAACTCGATGGACCTGGTGTTCCTGATCTCCGCCGGTGTCGCGGCGATCGCCTTCGTGCTCTTCCTGTTCACCAAGGAGGTGCCGCTGCGCAGCCAGTCCGGCACCCAGGCGCGGTTGTCGGCGGAGAGCGCCGACGCGGCAGCCGACCCGGCCGCGATGGTCGCGGCGGAGCCGACCGCGATGGTGGCGGACACCGAGGACTCGGTGCCGCCCGGTGGCCGGCACGCGGCCACCGCCGAGACCGGCGCGGAGCCACCGGCCGACCAGACCGCGGCGCTGCCGGCGGTCGACCCGACGGCGGAACCGTCGCCGGCCAACCCGGCCGGGGCGACGCCGGTGATCGGCACGCCGATCCGCGGGTACGTCCGGCAGGCCGGCGGCGCGGTGGTCTCCGACGCCGCGCTGACCCTGATCGACCCGGCCGGGCAGCAGATGGGGCGCGGCGTCACGGCCGAGGACGGCGGGTACCAGATCGCCGTCGACCGGCCCGGCAACTACGTGCTGATCGCCCGCGCCCGGGCGCACCAGCCGCAGGCCACCATGGTGACGGTGAACGGGAACCCGGTGCAGCTGGACCTGACCCTGGCCGGTTCGGCCGGCCTGGTCGGTGCGGTCAAGCAGACCGGTGACCACCCGATCCCGGGTGCCGCGGTGATCCTCGCGGACGCCGACGGCAACGTGGTCGGCTCGCAGTCCACCGACGTGGGCGGCACGTACGAGTTCGTCGAGCTGGTCGCCGGGTCGTACACGCTGGCGGTCAGCGCACCGTCCTACCAGCCGGTGGCGCTGCTGGTCACGGTGCCCGACGTGGGCCGGGTCCGGCAGGACATCGAGCTGGCCGGCGGCGCCCAGCTGCGCGGCGTGGCGCGGTCCTCCGACGGCCGGCTGGTGCCCGGTGCCCGGGTCAGCCTGCGCCGGCCGGACGGGACGGAGATCGCCGCGACGATCACCGACGACGCCGGGCGGTACGCGTTCACCGAAGTGCCGGAGGGCGACTACACGGTCGTCGCGTCCGGGTACGCGCCGGTGCGCAGCTCGCTGACGCTCAGCATCGGCGACCGGCACGAGCACGACGTCGAGCTGAGCCACTCGACCGACTGACCGGTACGGCGAGGGCCCGGCGGCAGGTGCCGCCGGGCCCTCGTGCTGTCCGGGTGCTCGTGCTGTCCGGGGTGCTCGTGCTGTCCGGGTGCTCGTGCTGTCCGGGTGTCGGTGCGCCGGTCCGGTGCCGGTCAGCCGCGGATGAGGTCGAGGGCGACCTCGACCGCCGCGTCGGCCACCTCGTCGCGGGAGTGCTTGGTGTCGGACATCGCGACCATGGTGCCGAAGCTGATCGCGAACACCGCGAGCCGGCCACGCAGCTGGTCGGGCAGCGACTGCCCGTCGTCGGTCAGCACCTCGAACAACCCGGCCATCCGGTGCTTCATCGTCTCGCCGATCGGCAGGTCGCGCAGCGTCGGCTGGTTCTCGTGCATGAACTGCAGCAGCTTGCGGTTGCCGCGCATCAGGCCGGAGTAGCGCCGGATCACCTCGCGCCGGGTCTCCACCGTCGGCGGCTGGCTGCGCGCCCACTCGATCAGCTCGTCGATCTGCTCGGCAGAGTCGGTGAAGATGCTGACCAGGATGTCTTCCTTGGTCTTGAAGTGGTAGTAGAGCGCGGCCTTGGTGACGCCGAGCTTCTCGGCGATCTCGCGTAGCGCGGTCTTCTCGTACCCGTGCTCGGCGAACAGGTCGAGCGCGACCTGCTGGATGCGTGCCCTGGTGTCGCGGGGGCGTTCCCGGGTCGTCATCGCCGCTCCCCGCTTCGGTGGGTCTCGGACACACGCTGCGCCGTGCTCATGGTTCTGGTGCGCTCCTCGTCACTCGCCGACTTACTTGACGGCCGGCTAGTAGCGAGTCTACCTTACGACAGGTAAGGAAACTAGCCGGCCGGCAAGTAAATTGCTGGCCTCTGAGAGGAGCGTACCCGTGGCCGCTCGCAAGCACACCCCCAGCCGGTACGTCGGGGCACACACCACACGAGACGCGGCAGAGCCCGCAGCACCGGGGGCGCCCGCAGAGCTGGCAGAGCCGGCAGAGCTGGCAGAGCCAGCAGAGCCGCCGGAACCGGTGCCGCAGTCCAAGGCCCGGATGTACGTGGTGCTGGTCGGCGTCATGCTCGCCATGCTGCTCGCGATGCTCGACCAGATGGTCGTCAACACCGCGCTGCCGCGCATCGTCGGCGACCTCGGCGGCCTGGCGCACTACTCCTGGGTCGTCACCGCGTACCTGCTCGCCACCACGGTGACCACGCCGATCTGGGGCAAGCTCGGCGACCTGTACGGGCAGAAGAAGGTCTACCTGGCCGCGATCGTGCTGTTCCTGGGTGGCTCCGCGCTGTCCGGTGCGGCGCAGAGCATGACCGAGCTGATCGCGTTCCGCGCGTTCCAGGGGCTCGGCGCGGGCGGCCTGATGGTCGGCGCGATGTCGATCATGGGGGTGCTGGTACCGCCGCGGGAACGCGGGAAGTACCAGGGGATCATGGCGGCGATCATGCCGCTGGCGATGATCGGCGGCCCGCTGCTCGGCGGGTACGTGACCGACCACCTGAGCTGGCGCTGGGCGTTCTACATCAACCTGCCGGTCGGCGCGGCGGCGCTCGCGGTGATCATCGCGACGCTGAAGCTGCCCCGGGTGCGTACCAGCCACCGGGTCGACTACCTGGGCGCCGGGCTGCTGGCCCTCGCCGCCGGCTCGCTGATCCTCGGCACCACCTGGGGCGGCAGCCAGTACCCGTGGCTGTCCACCCAGATCGTCGGCCTGGGCGTGCTCGCGGTGCTGTCGCTGGTCGGGTTCGTGCTGGTGGAGCGGCGGGTCGCGGAGCCGATCATCCCGCTGGGGCTGTTCCGGAACCGCAACTTCGCGGTGGTGTCGATCCTCGGGTTCCTGGTCGGGTTCGCCATGTTCGGCGCCACCCTGGCGCTGCCGCAGTACCAGCAGATCGTGCAGGGTGAGTCGGCGACCGGCTCCGGGCTGGCGCTGTTGCCGCTGATGCTCGGCATGATCGCGGTCAGCCTGATCTCCGGTCAGGTCATCACCCGGACCGGCCGGTACCGGATGTTCCCGATCCTCGGCGGCGCCCTCATGATCGTCGGGATGGTCGCTCTGGCCCAGTTGGACGTGGACACCAGCAAGTTCGTCGCCGGGCTGCTGATGGTGCCGCTCGGCCTGGGGATGGGCGCGCTGATGCAGACGCTGATGACGGTGTCGCAGAACAGCGTCGAGCTGCGGCAGATCGGGGTGGCGTCCAGCGTCGTCACGTTCGCCCGGTCGATCGGCGGCGCGTTCGGTACCGCGGTGTTCGGTGCGGTGCTGACCGCCCGGCTGACCGCTTCGCTGAACGACCAGCTCGGCGCCGGTGCCGGGGACAGGCTGCTGTCCGGCGGCGCCCGGATGAGCCCGGACGCGCTGAACCACCTGCCCGCGGCCGTGCACCAGGCGTACCTGGCCGCGGTCGGCAACGGCGTCGGCGTGGTGTTCTGGGCCGCGCTGCCGATCGCCGCGCTGGTGTTCGCGCTCGCCTGGCTGATCCGGCACGTACCGCTGCGCGGCTCCGGCTCCGACTCCGGCGCGGCGAGCGGCCAGCGCGGTGCCGCCGCGGTGGAGCACGGGACGGTCGGCCATGGTGCCGTCGTCGGGCGTGGTTCCGCAGCGGAACACAGCGCCGCGGCGGAACAACCCGCTGCGGTGGAGGCCACCGGACGGGTCGGCGCAGGTGCCGGGATCGCGGCGGCGACGGTGCCGGCCGGCGGGATGCGGCCGCTCACCGCGGTCCCCGAGGCGGGCGGCTGACCCGGTGCCGGGCAACGTCGGGGCGGGTCGGCGCGAGGGGGCCGACCCGCCCCGACGTCATCTGCACGAGGGCCGATCCACCCGGCGTCGTCACGTGGGCGCCGGTCCGCCTGCCGTCTTCTGCGCGAGGGGTCGATCCGCCTGGCGTCGTCACGTGGGGACGGTCCGCCCCGGCGTCGTCTGCGCGACGGGCCGTTCGCAAGGCGGTACTCGGCACCGGCACCTGGCGCAGCCGTCCGCCCCCGCTGCGCGCTGAGCACTCGGGCGCCGCACCGGGAACTGGCGCGGTCGTCCGCCCTGCTCGCGCGGTGCGCCGAGCCCTCGGGTGGGTACCGGCACGTGCCGTGGTCGTCCGCCCAGGCTCCGGCACGTCGCCCGGGGCGCCTACGCCCAGGCAGGATCGCGGCCGGTCAGGCCGAGGACGCGGTCCAGGGCGGGCGCGTCGGCCGGGACCGCGACCTCCGGCCCGTACATGCCCATCTCCCGGCCCTGCTGCACGCCGGCGGACACCGTGTCGTGCAGGTGCGCCAGCAGGTCGGCGGGCAGTTCCAGCCGTTGCCCGGTCGCGACCGCCAGGTCCCAGCCGTGTACGGCCAGCTCGCCGACGATCATGTCGCCCATCACCGGTGCGGGCAGCAGCTGCGGCGTACCCATGCTCGTCTCGCCCTGCCAGGCGCTCGGCGGCGCCCACGACGACGCGATGTCGTCCAGCAGGGTGCACAGGCGACCGCGCCAGTCGCCGGTTGTCAGGTCCACGGCGGACTCGGCGGCCGCCGGCTGCGGTACGGACTCCTTCCGCCCGGCGCCGGCGAGCGACGGACCCCAGAACAGGAGATGGTTGACGAGCGCCCGCACGTCGTAGTCGATGCACGGGGTCTTGTTGGCGAGCTGGTCGTCGGTGACGGTGCGGGCGACGGCGGCCATGGCCCCGGCCGCGGTGGACACGTGTGACATGGCGACGACGCTAGGCGCCCCGGAGCGGGGGGTATTGAACAAAGGCGACATAGACTGGGCCGGGTGGCGCGGGATGTTCGTGAGCTGGGGAGCGCCTGGACCAGGTACCAGCGGCACGCGGTCCACCAGCCGTCGCCGGCGCTCGCGCCCTGGGTGGCGCGCTACTGGGAGGCTCGCTGGGACTACCCCGAGCCGTACCGGCAGAAGATCGTGCCCTATCCGAACGTGCACCTGTCGTTCGGCCGCGGCCGTGCGGACGTCCACGGTGTGCGCAGCGGCCACCAGCTGACGGTCCTCGAAGGCCGCGGCCACGTCTTCGGCGTCGCGTTCCGGCCGGGCTGCTTCCGCCCGTTCCTCGGTGCGCCCGTCGCGACGATCACCGACCGCGTCGTGCCGGCGACCGAGCTGTTCGGCCCGGACCTGCCGACGACGCTCGACGTGCCGACCGTGGAAGCGTTCCTGCGCGGACGGCTGCCGGACGACGACCCTCGGGCCCGGCAGGCGGTGGCCGCGGTCGAGCGGATCGCCCGGGACAGGACGGTGACCCGGGTCGAACGCCTCGCCGGCGAGCTGGGGCTGAGCATGCGCGGATTGCAGCGGCTGTTCGCCGAGCACGTCGGCGTCGGCCCCAAGTGGGTGATCCGCCGGTACCGGCTGCACGAGGTGACCGCGCGGATGGCCGCCGGTGCGGAGATCGACTGGGCCGCGCTGGCGGCGGACCTCGGCTACGCCGACCAGGGCCACTTCATCCGCGACTTCAGGAGCATGTTCGGCGAGCCACCGAGCTGGTACGCGCAGCGATATTAGTGGCGGTTCGGTACGGTCCGAGCGCTCCGCGGCGCGGGATGATGAGTGCATGACTGACGAGGCATTCGTTCCGGTACCGGGCAGTCGGCGCGGCGCCGCACTGCCGCACGCGCAGGAGTCCGGCAGGCTGGACGACGCCGAGCGGTTGGAGACGACGCTGGTGCTGCGCCGCCGCTCGCCGCTGCCGGCGGAGCTGGTGACCGGGTCGGCGACGGTGACCCGCGCCGAGTTCGCCGACCGGTACGGGGCGGATCCGGCCGACGTCGAGGCGGTCCGCTCCGCGCTGACCGGGCAGGGCCTGGAGATCGTCTCGGTCGATCCGGCCAGCCGGCGGATCGTGGTCGGCGGCCCGCTCGCCACCCAGGCCGCGGTGTTCGGCGCCCGGCTGTCCCGGATGAGCGCGCCGAACCCGTTCGACGGCGGTACGGTCGCCTACCGGCACCGGGAGGGTGAGCTGCGGCTGCCCGCCGCGCTGGCCGGGGTGGTCACCGCCGTGCTCGGGTTGGACGACCGGCCGCAGGCCCGCGCCGCCTTCCGGGTGGCCGCCGCCGAGGCGACCACCGCGTCGTTCACGCCGCCGCAGCTCGGCACCGTGTACGGGTTCCCGACCGACGTCGACGGCACCGGCCAGACGGTGGCGATCATCGAGCTGGGCGGCGGGTTCGCGCAGGCCGACCTGGACGCGTACTTCGGCGAGCTGCAGCTGACGCCGCCGACGGTCACCGCGGCCGGCGTGGACGGCGGGCAGAACCGGCCCGGCGGCGATCCGAGCGGCGCCGACGGCGAGGTGCTGCTCGACATCGAGGTGGTCGGCGGCCTCGCCCCCGGCGCGCACCAGATCGTCTACTTCGCGCCCAACACCGACCAGGGCTTCCTCGACGCGGTGAGCACCGCGATCCACGCCGACCCGACGCCGGTCGCGGTGTCGATCAGCTGGGGTGCCAGCGAGGACCAGTGGACCGAGCAGGCCAGGACCAGCTTCGACCAGGCGCTGGCCGACGCGGCGGCGCTCGGCGTCACGGTGACCGCCGCGGCCGGCGATGGCGGCAGCGCGGACGGCGCCACCGACGGCACCGCGCACACCGACTTCCCGGCGTCCAGCCCGCACGTGCTGGCCTGCGGCGGTACCAGCCTGACCGCGGACGCGTCGACCGGCGCCGTGCGGGCCGAGACGGTGTGGAACTCCGGGTCCGGTGGCGGCGCGACCGGTGGCGGCGTGAGCACCGCGTTCGACCTGCCGTCCTGGCAGCAGCAGGTCGGCGTGCCGGCCGGGCCGAACGGTGGCGCCGGCCGCGGGGTGCCGGACGTGGCCGCCGACGCCGACCCGGCCACCGGCTACCGGGTCCGGGTGGACGGCAAGGACCTGGTGATCGGCGGTACCAGCGCGGTGGCGCCGCTGTGGGCGGCGCTGCTCGCCCGGCTGGCGCAGCGGGCCGGCCACGGGTTCGGCCTGGTGCAACCCACCCTGTACGGGACGACCGCCGCCGGTGCGGTCGCCCCGGGCTTCCGGGACGTCACCACCGGCGGCAACGGCGCGTACGAGGCGGGCCCCGGCTGGGACGCCTGTACCGGCCTGGGGGTGCCCACCGCCGCCCTGGCCGACGTGCTCACCGCCAGCGGCGCCGGCACCCCGCCCGGCGCACCGACCGGTCCTGGTTCGCCCACCCCGCCTGGTCCCGCCGCGACGGCCGGCGCCGCCTGACCTGACGAGGCACGGGTCGCCCGGCTCCGCCTGCGCATGCCGCGGCGGGTGCCCGCCGGCCAGTGCCGGCCCAGGCCCGCGCGGTCCCGCCTGTGTGCCGTTCGGCCGGGCGGGTGTTGCCGCCCGGCGGCGGGCAGGTCAGTGGTCGGCGACGAGAGACAGGTTCACGCGGGCCGGCCGGGCGTCGGCGACGAGGCCGATCAGCCGCGCCGTGGCGCGGGCCAGGGTGGTCAGGCTGCGCAGTTCCGACTGGTGGAAGGACGGTGCGTTGCGGCGGCCGGCGAGCAGCGCGTGTTCCCGCCCCAGCGGTACGACCGCGAGCCGGGTGCCGTCCGCGGCGGTCGAGGTGTGTGGCCGGACCTCCCCGAGCGGGCCCGGCGCCAGCCGCGGTGCCCGCCAGCTGGCCCGGACGATGCGCCCGCTCGGCACCACGAGTGCGGCCGCCCAGTGCGCCGCGACCACCCGTGGCGCCGCGTCGACCAGTACCGGCAGGGCCCGGTGCGGTGCCGCGAGCGTCTCGGCCAGCGCCTCCAGGCCCAGGTCGAGTTCCAGCGAGTCGCTGGCCTGCCAGCAGCCCTCGAGGCGTACCCCGGGGATGCCGGTGAGCAGCCGGGCCGCCGCGGCCGGCAGCATGGCGGCGGGCAGCGCGACCAGCACGTCGGCCACGGCCCGGCCCGCCGCGCGGTCCAGCGCCCGGATCTGCCGGATGTCCACGCCGCCGGCGCCGAGCGCGGCGGCGAGCCGGCCCAGCGTGCCGGGACGGTCCGGCATTCGGACCCGCAACCTGGTCGGCATCACGACGCTCCCTCCGACGGCCGGTGCCCTCGGTACGCAGCGTGGCGGGCCGATGTTTCGGGTCCGTTGAGCGGCGGTGAAACCCGGCGACGAGCCGGGTCCGATCGCGCGATGGGGCGTGGGGCGGGCGCCGCGTTGCGTACCGTTGATCCACGGCCGTTGCGGGCGGTCGATCCCGGCGGCCACGCACCGCCCGCGCCGCGCAGCCGAACGGAGGCGAGGGGCACCCGCGATGACGCTGCACGAGCTGTACCTGGTGGTGCTCGTCGGCGGATGCGTGGTGGTGGCGAGCATCGCGGCGGCCCGGCTGGTCAGCCGGGTCGGCCTGCCGGTGCTGCTGGCGTTCCTCGCGATCGGGCTGGGCCTGGGCGAGGACGGCCTCGGGGTGCAGTTCTCCAACGACCAGATCGCGCAGGCGATCGGGATCGGCGCGCTCGCGGTGATCCTGATCGACGGCGGCCTGTCGACCGACTGGCGGCTGATCCGGCCGGTACTGGGCCGGGCGGCGGTGCTGGCCACCCTCGGGGTGGTGGTCAGCGTGCTGGTCACCGCGGTCGGCGCCTGGCTGCTGCTGGGTGTCTCGGTGCAGCTTGCGCTGCTGCTCGGCGCGGTGGTGGCGTCGACCGACGCGGCCGCGGTGTTCTCGGTGTTGCGGGCCTTGCCGCTGCCGCACCGGATCGCCGGGCTGTTGGAGGCGGAGTCGGGGTTCAACGACGCACCGACGGTGATCCTGGTGCTGGCGTTCACGGTGCCGATCGATGCCGGTACGCCGGTGCGCGCGCTGGTCTCGCTCGCGTACGAGCTGGGGGTCGGGGCGGCGATCGGGGCCGCGGCGGGCTTCCTCGGCGCGCTCGGGTTGCGCCGGCTGTCGCTGCCGTCGTCCGGGCTGTACCCGCTGGCGACGTTCGCGATGGGACTGATCGCGTTCGCGGCGGCCGGCGCGGCGCACGCCAGCGGGTTCCTCGCCGCGTACCTGACGGCGATCATCCTGGGCAACGCCGGCCGGTCGCACCGGCACGCGGTCCGCTCGTTCGCGCAGGGAATGGGGTGGATCGCCCAGATCGGGCTGTTCGTGTCGTTGGGACTGCTGGTGTCGCCGACCGAGCTGCCGGCGGTGATCGTCCCGGCGCTGGTACTCGGGCTGGTCCTGCTGCTGGTGGCGCGGCCGGTGTCGGTGCTCGTGTCGCTGCTGCCGTTCCGGGTACCGCGTCGCGAGGCGGCGCTGCTGTCCTGGGCCGGGCTGCGCGGGGCGGTGCCGATCGTGCTCGCCACGTTCCCGGTGGTGGCCCACGTACCGGGCTCGGAGCGGCTGTTCAACGTGGTGTTCGTGCTGGTCGTGGCGTTCACGCTGGTACAGGCGCCGACGCTGAAACCGGTGGCCCGGCGACTCGGCCTGGTGTCCGCGGACGCCACCCGGGACCTGGAGATCGAGTCCGCGCCGCTGGACGTGCTGGACGCGGACCTGATCCACGTGGTGGTGTCGCCGCGGTCCCGGCTGCGCAACGTGGAGATCTGGGAGCTGCGGCTGCCGGACCCGGCGGTGGTGACGATGGTGATCCGGGCCGGCCGGGCGTTCGTCCCGGACCGGCGGACCCCGATCCGGGCCCGGGACGAACTGCTCGTGATGACCACCAACCGGGTCCGCCCGGACGTGGAGCGCCGGCTCACCGCCATCGGTCAGCGCGGCCCGCAGGCCGGCTGGCGCGACCCGGACCGGCGCGGCTGACCGCGACCGGCGGGCGCTGCTCCCACTTGCGGTCTTTCGCAGCCGCGGACCCGCCGCGGCCTCGCTGACCGGCAAGCGTCGCGGGGTGCGGCCGGTTTCTGTGATCATGGGGGGATGGCCGTCCAGGCGCGGCGGTTCGAGCTGTCCGCACCGGACTGGATCGTCGAGCTGGTGCGGTTGAAGCCGGCTGCCATCTCGTGGCTGGACGTGCTGCGGATGGCGATCTCCATCCCGGCCCCGCTCGCGGTGTTCCTCGCGGTGGGCGCGCCCAGCCTCGGCACGTTCGCCGGCATGGGCGCGATGGCCACCGCGCTCGCCGACCGGGGCGGCCCGCTCCGGTTCCGGCTGTCCCGGCAGGTCGGCGTCGGGTTCGCCGGCGCGGTCGGCCTCTACGTCGGCCACCTCGCCGTCGGTACCGGCTGGGTGGCGGTGCTGGTGGTCGCCGCGGCGTCGCTGGTCTCGGCACTGATGTCGGTGATCAACGCCGCCGCGTCGACCGCCGGCCTGCAGCTGCTGGTGTACGTGGCGATCGCGTCCGGGCTGCCGCAACCGTTCGCGCCGTGGGTGATCCCGGCGCTGTACCTGGTCGGCGCGTTGTGGGCGCTGCTGCTTTCGGTACTGGTGTCGCTGGTCGGCGGGGTCCGGACGCCGGAGCGCGAGGCGGTGGCGGCGGTGTACCGGTCGATCGCCGACCTGCTCGCCGACACCGGTACCGACCGGGCGGTCGCGGCGCGGCAGGCGGTCACCGACGCGATGAACGCCGGCTACGACGCCCTGCTCTCGGTACGGTCCCGCTCGGCCGGCCGCAACCCGACGTTCCGGGAGCTGGCCGCGCTGCTCAACGCCGCCACCCCGGTCACCGAGGCGGCGGTGACGATCGCGCACCTGGCCAAGCCGGTACCGGCGGAGATCCCGGCCGGCATGCGCGCGGTGGCCGAGGCGATCAGCGAGGACCGGCCACCGCCGCCGATGCCGGAGTCGTT
The DNA here is from genome assembly GCF_017312725.1 of Actinocatenispora comari. Taxonomy (GTDB): domain Bacteria; phylum Actinomycetota; class Actinomycetes; order Mycobacteriales; family Micromonosporaceae; genus Actinocatenispora; species Actinocatenispora comari. The sequence goes on from NZ_BOPO01000124.1 coordinate 87,227, forward strand.
GCAGCACCCCGACACGTACCGGCTGCGGGCGCTGCGCACCGGCATGAACGACGTGCGCGAACTGCTGAAACCCGACCACGAGGCGGTGTCCACGGCGCCGCTGCTACCGCCGCCGATGCGGGAGCGGCTGATCCGGTGGAGCGACACGATCCTGACCGGCCCGGCCACCTGGCTGTACGCGATGCGGCTGGTGCTGTGCATGTCGCTCGCCGAGGCGCTGCGCGGCGTGCTGCACCTGGAACGGTCGTACTGGATCCTGCTGACCGTGGCGATCGTGCTGAAACCGGACTTCGGCTCGGTGTTCGCCCGGGGCGTGCAGCGCGCCGTCGGCACCCTCGGCGGCGTCCTGATCGGCGCTGCGCTGCTCGCGATCGCGCCGAACGGCGCCTGGCTGCTGCCGTTCATCGCGGTCGCCGCCGGCGTGCTGCCGATCGTGATGGGCCGCAACTACGGCATGTTCGCGATCTTCCTGACCCCGCTGGCGTCGCTGCTGATCGACTTCAGCACGCACCAGGGGCCGTCGATCGTGGTCACCCGGCTGATCGACACCGCGACCGGGTGCGCGGTGGCGCTGGTCTTCGGGTACCTGCTGTGGCCGGAGACGTGGCGGGTGCACCTCGGGCCGCAGGTCGCCGACGCGGTGGACGAGCTGGCCGACTACCTGCGGGCCGCGTTCGGCACCGACGTGGGTGCCGCCCGGCGGCAGCGCCGGCGTACCTACCGGACCATGTCCGACGTGCGGACCTCGTTCCAGCGCAAGCTCGCCGAGCCGCCGCCGGTCAGTACGCGCGCCGCCGCGTGGTGGCCGATGATCGTGGAGCTGGAGTACGCGGTGGACGCCACCACGGCGGCGGCGATCAAGTCCCGGGACGCGGTACGCACCGGGTCCGGTCGGCCGCCGGCCGCCGACGCGGTCAACCTGCTCGTCGCCGACGTCCGGGACCTGGCCGGGGCGCTGCGCGACCGGCGCTCGCCGGACGAGATCCCGTCCCCGGCCGACGAGGCGCTGCAACCGATCGCCTCCCGGGTACGCACCGCCCGGCGGGTCGCCGCCGGCCCGGAGCCCGCCGACCGCTCCCTCGGCCACGTCTGACCGAACACGACGGCGCCGCCCGGGGATGCCCCGGGCGGCGCCGTCGTGTCGGTACGGGTTACTTCGGCGTGCCGGTCTCCAGGTCGCAGACCTTCCAACCGGACTCGTCGACGACCTTCCAGGTCACCGGCAGGGTGGTGGAACGACCGTTGTACGAGAGCTTGAGGTCGTTCTTCACCTCGGCGTTGTCGCCGCTGCGGCTCGACTCGGTCGGCGTGGTCCAGTCGACCGACACCTGGGTGGAGCCGCTGCGGAACTGCTTCTGGACCTCTTCCGGGTCCGCGTCGGTGGTGTGCTGCTCCTTCTCGCAGAGCATCGCCTTGGCGGTACTGGCGTCCTTGTCCTTGAACACCGCGGTCAGGTACTTCTGCACCGCCGTGGCCGGATCGCTCGCGCCACCGCTGCCGCCCAACGCGACGACCAGCACGATGATGAGGATGATGATCAGCGCCAGCCCACCGCCGCCGGCGCCGAGGATGATCGGCAGCTTCGACTTCTTCGGCTGCTGCGGGACCGGCGGCATGCCGCCGTAGCCGGGCTGCCCCGGCTGGCCGTAGCCGGGCTGGCCGTACGCCTGGGCCGGCTGGCCGTACGGGTCGGGCGCGGCGGACGGCTGCCCGTACGGCGCGCCGCTGGGCTGGCCGTAGGGCTGGCCGCTGGCCGGCGGCTGACCGTACGCGGGCTGGCCGCTGGCCGGCTGGCCGTAGGGCTGGCCGCTCGCCGGCGGCTGGCCGTACGGGTCGGGCTGGCCGTACGGCTGACCGCTCGCGGGCGGCTGGCCGTAGGGCTGCTGGGGCTGGCCGTAGGGCGGCTGCTGACCGTAGGGGTCGTTGCCGCCGGGCTGGCCGTACTGGCCAGGGGGATAGGTCACGAGGGTCTCCGCGGGTCGCAGTCTTGCCTGGGATTCGATTACTTATCGTGGCCGACGCGGGCAAGTGGTCGGCCGTGGGGGTGGTCGATCAGTCCGATTCGACGAGTTCCGGCACCACCGTACGCAGCGTGTCCAGCGACAGGGCGCCGGCCCGCAGCAGCATCGGCGGCTCCTCCGCGCAGTCGACGATCGTCGACGGCACCGCCTCGCCGCCGGGCCCGGCCTCCAGGTACACCGAGACCGCCGAACCGAGCTGTTCCTGTGCCTCCTCCGCCGTGGTCGGCGGGGTCTTCCCCGGCAGCGATGCGCCCACCACCACCATCGGGCCGGTCTCGCGCAGCAGTTCCAGCGCCACCGGGTGCAGCGGCTGCCGCACCAGGAACGTGCCGTCGGTGTCGCCGATGTCCCACGCCAGGCTCGGCGCGTGCTCGACGATCACGCTCAGCTCACCCGGCCAGTACGCCTCGACGAGCTCCCGGGCCGCCTGCGGCAGCACCAGGACCAGCCCGTCCAGGGTCTGCTGCGAACCGACCATCACCGGCGACGCGACGTCCCGGCCGTGATCCTTGAGGCGCCGCAGCTCGGCCACCGCGTCCTCGTCGAACGCGTCGGCACCCAGCCCGTACATGGTGCCGGTGGGGAAGACCACCAGCTGGCCGGACTTGACGGCCTCCACCGCGGCGGCAATGCCCTGGTCGCGCTCGGCCAGGGTGCGGCAGTCGTAGCTCATCACGTCACGGAGTCTCCCACGCCGACGCCCCGGGAGGGAACCTGCTGGTACGGCGTCACACCCGGCGCCGGGGCAGCGGCGGGGTGAGGCGGCCGGCGCGACGGCGCACGGTGATCGCGCCCGGCAGGTACACCGGGCCCTGGCCGTGCCAGTCGGTCAGCAACGCGTCGAGCGCGGCCACGTGCCCGGCGGTCAGGTCGGTGCCCGGCGCGCCGAGCCGCCGCGCGTACGCGTGCAGCGCCCGGGTGCGGAGCGCCCGGTGCGCCGCGGCCAGCTCGGCCACCGCCAGCCCGTCGTCCTTGTCCACAGTGGACAGAAGCGCGTCGGCCTGCTCGTCCAGCAGCGCGGTGTCGGCCGCCACCAGCTCCGCGGTGCGGGCCAGGTTGCTGCGGAAACCCTTGCCCAGCAACGATTCCAGCTCGTCCAGCGCGGAGCGCAACCGGGATCTCGCGTACGCCGGGTCGGTGTTGTGCGGGTCCCGCCACGGCGCCAGGCCGAGCTGGTCGCACGCCGCCACCGTCGTCGCCCGGGGCAGCCCGAGCAGCGGGCGACGGTACCGCCCGCGCACCGCCGGCATGCCGGCCACGCCGCGCGGGCCGGCGCCGCGCGCCAGCGCGAGCAGTACCGTTTCGGCCTGGTCGTCCCGGGTGTGGCCGAGCAGCACCGGCGCATCGTGGCGCGCGGCCGCCTCGTCCAGCGCCGCGTACCGCGCGGTGCGGGCCGCCGCCTCCGGGCCGCCGGCCGCGCCCACCGTCACCGTCGCCACCTCCACCGGTGCCAGCCCCGCGGCGCGCGCCCACTCCGCCAGCTCCGCCGCCCGGGCCGCCGAACCCGGCTGCAACCCGTGATCGACCGTCACCAGCCCGGCCCGCAGCCCCGCCCGCGGCGCCACGAACGCGGTCGCCGCCGCCAG
>NZ_BOPO01000125.1 GCF_017312725.1 Actinocatenispora comari
CCGCGCCGAGGCGTCCACCGCCTCGCCACGGCCGAGCCGGCGCGCCACCCGGGACGGCACCCACGCGCGATCCGCCGTACCGTCCGTGATCACGGCGAGTTCCACCCCGGCCGCCCGCAGCCGGCGCACCAGCACGGCGGTACGCACCGGGCGGTCGGTCCGGTTCGCCACCAGCGCGGCGACCACGTCGGCCTGTTGGCCCAGGCCGCGCCGCTCGGCCCGGGTGCCGGCCGCGCGCGCCAGCGGCACCGCGACCGCCGCCGTCACCAGTACCGAGATCACCGCGACCGCGCAGGTCACCAGCATCGACCGGGCCACGATCCCGCGCCGCCCCACCGCACGACGCCCGTGCGGTCCAGCCCCGCCGGCCGACGCCGATCGGTACACCGGAGGCGGCGGCGCGGGCGTGCCGGACGGTGGCGGGCCTGGTGTCGGCGGGTCCGGCGGCGCGGGTGGTACAGGCTGGGTCATGGCGGGGGCTCCGCGGCGTAGCCGACGCCCCGGACGGTACGGATCGGGCTGGCCGCGCCGAGCTTCCCGCGCACCTGCGCCACGTGCACGTCGACGGTACGGGTGCCGGCCTGCGCGGCGTAGCCCCACACCGCGGCGAGCAGCTCGTCCCGGGTGAACACCCGCCCCGGCCGCGCCATCAGGTGCGCCAGCAGGTCGAACTCGGTGGCGGTGAACGGCACCGGCGCGTCGTCCAGGCTGACCCGGCGCCGCTCGGTGTCGACGGCGACCCGGCCCAGCCGGTACACCCGGTGGGTCGTCGGGCCGGCGGTACGCCGCAGCACCGCGTGCAGCCGGGCGACCAGCTCGCGCGGGCTGAACGGCTTGGTCAGGTAGTCGTCGGCACCCAGCTCCAGCCCGACCACCCGGTCCACCTCGTCGTCCGCGGCGGTCAGGAACAGCACCGGGGTCCAGTCGTCGGCGGCGCGCAGCTGCCGGCACACCTCCGTACCGTCGATGCCGGGCAGCCGGATGTCGAGCACCACGGCGACCGGCCGCTCCCGGCGTACCGCGGCCAGGCCGGTCTCGCCGTCGCCGTGGCAGCTCACCCCGAACCCGTCGCGGGTCAGGTACAGCCGGACCAGGTCGCTGATCGCCGGCTCGTCCTCGACGACCACGACCAGCCCGCGACGCTGCGTCTGAGTCAGCGCGTCCTCCCTGGCAGTACCGGTTGGTGGCCGCACCCGGCCATCATGCGCCGACGGTCGCCGAAGGATCGTCGCCGAGCCGGATGACGATCCGGTCACGGGTTCGTACGGGCCGGGTCAGATCCCGAACCGGCGACATCGGCACCCGGCCGCGACCGTCAGGTGCCGGCGATGGCAGCGGGGCCGGCGACCCGGTTGCGGCGGGCCCGCACCCCGTCGGCCAGCCGGTGCAGCACCGGTACCGTCGACTCCCAGCCCAGGCAGGCGTCGGTGACGCTCTGCCCGTAGGCCAGCTCGCCGGAGCCGCCCTCGATGCCGAGCGACTGCTTCCCGTCGGCCAGGAAGCTCTCCAGCATGACGCCGACGATGCCGCGCTGGCCGGCCGCCAGCTGGCCGGCGATGTCGTCGGCGACCAGCGGCTGGCGGGTGTGGTCCTTGCCGCTGTTGCCGTGCGAGCAGTCGATGATCACCCGCTCCGGCAGCCGCGCGTCGCGCAGCTGGCCCAGCGCGGCGGCGACCGGCTCGGCGGCGTAGTTGGGGCCGGACCGGCCGCCGCGCAGGATGACGTGGCAGTCCGGGTTGCCGGCGGTCTGCATGATCGCCGCCACGCCGTGCTCGGTCACGCCCGGGAACACGTGGGGTACCGCCGCGGCCCGCACCGCGTCGATCGCCACCCCGACGCCCCCGTCGGTACCGTTCTTGATCCCGATCGGCATGGACAGGCCGGACGCGAGCTGCCGGTGCACCTGGCTCTCCGCGGTCCGCGCGCCGATCGCGCCCCAGCTCACCGTGTCCGCCAGGTACTGCGGCAGGATCGGATCGAGGTACTCGCAGCCCACCGGCAGGCCGAGCGCGCCGATGTCCAGCAGCAGCCGGCGGCCGATCCGCAGCCCCTCGTTCGCCTCGAACGAGCCGTCCAGCCGCGGGTCGTTGAGCAGGCCCTTCCAGCCGACGACGGTGCGCGGCTTCTCGAAGTACACCCGCATCACGATCGCCAGGTCGTCGCGCAGCTCGTCGGCGACGCCGGCCAGCCGCCGGGCGTACTCCAGGGCGGCCGCCGGATCGTGCACCGAGCACGGGCCGACGATCACCAGCAGCCGGTCGTCGGTACCGGACAGCACGTCGGTGACGGCGCGCCGGCCGGCCCGTACGGTGGCGGCGACGGGTTCGGTGATCGGCAGCTCCTCGGCGAGCAGCGCCGGTTGCACCAGCGGGCGGACCGAGGCGATGCGGCGATCGCGGAGCGGTTCCATGACTGACCTTTCCGCAGGCCGCACGCGGTCCCATCCGGCCGGCCTGCTGCGGGAAACACGAAAGGCAGGGGAGGAATCCCCTGCCTTTGCCGGCTCTTGGATGGTTCGAGGCGTCAGTGCACGGTGGCCCGCCCGACCCCACCCAGGGCCGGCGATGTAAACCACGGATACAGACGCGTCACGACGGCGACTCTACCAGCAACGGTCAGCGCTGCCGGGGGATGCTCCGGCCCGTCGCGTGCCGGCGGGCGGCGAGTTCGTCGGTACCGGCGGTGAAGGTACGGCCGAACACGCTCACCAGGTGCGCGAGTTGCCGCCGGTGCGGCGCCCGGACCCACAGTTGATGCCGGTCACCGTCGACGGTGAACCGGAGGTCGAGCAGGCCGATCCGGTCCCGCGGGACCCAGCTGATCTCGGACAGTTCGGTCAGCTCGGCGGTGATCAGCGGCCGGACCCGGTCGAACAGCCGGCTCTGCCGGGTGACCACCAACCGCCTCCGGGTCAGCAGCAGGACCAGACCGGCGTTGAGGAAACGGTTCGGGTCGACGCACTGCGCGACCGCGAGCGCCGTGTCGTGCCGCCCGACGTCGCGCCGGAACACCGGTACGTGCCGGCTGACGGTCAACGTGTCCAGGCCGGCATCGGCCGCGGCGGGCAGCAGCGAGAGCGAGAACGTGTCCATGAAGATCCTTCCCCATCCGGGACAACTGCGGCTGGGGGATCTCGTCACGCGGTTCGACCCGATCCGGTGACGGACACGGCGAGGGCCCCGCACGTGGTGCGGGGCCCTCGGTCGCGTCGCGCTGGGTGCTCAGGTCAGCTTGTCGAGCGTGCTCTTCGCGCTCTCGATGGCCTGCGACCGCACCTTGTCCAGGTCGGAGTCGGACCACTTGCTGTCGTCCGAGTGGAACACCATCGGGCTCATCTGCAGCATGAAGCTGCCCTTGAGCACCTGCACGTACAGGATGGCGCCGCCGTCCGAGCCGTCACTCGACTCGCTGACGTACGAGCAGGCCTGGTCGCCGATGTCGGCGTCCTTCATCGACCCGCTCTTGACGTTGCTGGCGTCGTCGCCGCAGTAGTACTTGAACAGGTTGCTCGCGTCGCTCGCGGTGTCGAAGTACAACCCGGCGACCGACACCGAGGCGTAGGTGGAGCCGCTGTAGCTGCCGAACGTCTGGGTGGCGCGCACCTGGGTCATGGTGTCGTCGCTGGACTTGCTGTTCGACACCGAACCGGACGACTTCCCGTACGCGTCCTCGAACGGCGACCAGTCGACCTTGTCGTCGATCTTGTCCGGCGGCTCGCCGGTCGAGCCACCGTCGTCGGTGCTCTCGCTGTCGCTCGGCGCCGGCGAGGCGGAGGCCGAGGTCGAGGTGCTGCCCTTGGTCTCCGGCGGGTTGTCGTCCTTGCCGGACTTCGTCACCAGCAGCACGGTGACGACCACGATCGCCACCAGCACCAGCGCGCCACCACCGATGATCCCGCCGATCAGCGGGCCCTTGTTCCCGCCGCCGGAACCACCGGTGGGCGGCGGCGGGTAGCCGGGCGCGCCGTAACCGGGCGCGCTGGGCTGCCCGTACGCCGGGCCGCTCGCCGGGTTGGCCTGGTAGCTCGCGTACGGGTCCGGGCCGTAGCCGCCGGACACCGGCGCGCCCGAGTTTGGCACCCCCGAGTACGGAGCGCCGTCCGGCTGCTGCCAACCGGGGTCGGGCTGGCCGTACCCGGTCTGGTCGTACGACTGGGGTTGCTGACCATACCCGGGTTGCTGCTGACCGTAGCCGGGCTGCTGCTGACCATAGTCGGGCTGCTGACCGTAGCCCGGCTGGTTCCCGTAGCCGGAGTACGGATCGTAGGGGGGCTGCGTCACGGCGATACCTGAGCTTTCGGACGGGTGGTACGCGATGGGGGTCTGGCGCGCCGCGGCCAGAGGGCCAATGGCCCCGACGGCGGCACCGCCGGAGGCCCCGTGCGGACTTTCCATGGACCTGTTTCCGGACCCCCGGCCGAACGAGGCGAGTCCCCGTTGTTCGCTCACAAGGCGGAGGGCCGTCCGTGTGCCGGGTTCGCACTCGGACGGACCGACAACGCCGTGAGCGGGCAACGGGGGCCGCCGCAGTCGGCACGCGGGATCCGGAAACAGGTCCTGGCTCAGACCCTAGACAATCCGCGCCACTACCACACCATCGGCAGGCCGAGCCGGGACCAAGGACCCGGGATCAAACCGGACGTCGATCACGCGAAGAGGGGAAACTGCGCCGCTGCCGGACCCAGGAGCTCACGCTCCGTTGCGCTCAGCGGCGTTCTGCCGGTGCCCTTCAACACATAGTCACGGTCCCCCCAGCCGGGCCGCCGCACCCCCGCGCCGAGGAGCCCGTCCAGGGTGCGCCGGGTCAGCGCCAGCGGCAGCGGATCGGCGGTGGGCGCGTCGGCCAGTTCCAGCGTCATGTCCAGCCCGTGTACGCAGGCCTCCACGGCCAGCGTGGCGAGCAGGTCGGGCAGCGTCAGCACGTGCTGCTGGGTGCTGAGCAGCAGATCGGCGTCGGCGGCCCGGGCGGCGTGCACCACGGCCGCGGACGTCTCCTGCCAGAGCTGCACCAGGGTGCGCGGCCGGAACGCGGACGCGGCGATCCGGACCGCCCGGGCGTGCTCGTTCGCCCCGATCCGGGGGGACGCCGGGAAGGACCGCCAGTACGAGATGTAGTCGGTGTCGGCGACCCGGTCGTCCGGGGTGGCCAGCGCGATCAGCGCGCGCTGCGCGTCGAGCAGCACGTGGTAGAGCACGTCCAGCACCGACCAGCCGGTACACCGGGTGGGGCGGATCAGGTCGGTGTCGGGTCGGCCCTGCACGACCGCGGTGAGCTGCCGGTACCCGACCGTCAGCGCGGCGAGCGCCTGCTCCCGGGTGACCGCGGTGGGCTCCGCCGCCGGTACCGGGCCGAGAACGCCAGCCGGGCGGGGATCGGCGGGCACCTCGGCGTGACGCGGCGCGTCGTATCCGTCCTGCGGGGCCCGGTCGGCTCTCCTACCGTGCATGCGAACCAGCCCCGTTACAGTTGACAACGACCGATATAGGAAGAATATCCATCCAGCGGTACCGCCCGACTCTCGCACACCCGGTCGGGCCGCGATGTCACCGGTATGACAGATCCGTTGCGCCCGGGGTCGGCGTCATCGGGCAGGGCAGCTTACCGTTACCGAGGTCGAGGCGGGACCAAGCGAGACGCCGAGGCGGCGCCCGCCGCACGGAGGGGCATCATGTCACGCATGCCGGAAACATACCGTCGTTACCGATATCGGCTGCACGCTGGGGTGGAAACCGCGGCCGTGCTCTGGCGTGTGCGTTGTCGCCCGGTTGTTCGATCGGGCACCCTTGAGCCGTGACGACGCAGCGGGACAGCGGCGTCGCGCCAGCCGGGGGGCGACAGTTCACCGAGGCAGGTCGGCAGCCTGACGAGCCAGGCGACAACCGCCCGACGGACACCACGGAACCGAGCGGTTCCACGCATCGACCGTACCCACCCGAGCCGACGCGCGCCGAGCGCCGGGAGCCGACGGAGCACCATGCCCCGCCGGCCGCTCCGGACGATCTCGGTAACCAGGTGCTCGGCGAGGCGCTGCAGCAACTGCGCACCGCCGTCGCCGGCGTCCGGTTCAGCCTGGCCACGGCCGGCGCTGCGGAAGCCCGGCAGCTCGCCCGGCGGCTCGCCGGCACCCTGGACGACTACCTGTCCCCGCGGCTCGCCGAGCTGGCCGGGCCGCTGCTCGTCGTGGTCTGCGGCCCCACCGGCGCCGGCAAGTCGACGCTGGTCAACAGCCTGGTCCGGGCGCCGGTCAGCCAGGCCGGCGTGCTCCGGCCCACCACCCGGGCCCCGGTCCTGGTCGCCAACCCGGCGGACGCGTCCTGGTTCGGCCGGCCGCGGCTGCTCGCCACCTTCGCCCGCACCGGGGGTACCCCACCGCAGGGCCGGCACCTGCAGGTGGTGGCCGCCCCGGCGCTGCCGCCCGGGCTGGCGCTGCTGGACGCGCCGGACATCGACTCCGTCGCCGCGGACAACCGGGAGCTGGCCGACGAGCTGATGAGCGCCGCCGATGCCTGGCTGTTCGTCACCACCGCCAACCGCTACGCGGACGAGACGCCCTGGCAGCTGCTGCGCACCGCCCGGGACCGCGACGCCGGGCTCGCCGTCGTACTGGACCGGATGCCGGTCGGCGAGGCGCGCCGGATCCGCAGCCACCTGTCCCGGCTGCTGGCCGAGGACGGGCTGGCCGACGTCCCGGTGTTCGAGCTGGCCGAGTCCGCGATGGGCCACGAGCGGCTGCTGCCGGAGGAGCAGGTCGCCGCGCTGCGCGACTGGCTCGAACGGCTCGCCGCCGACGGCGCCGCCCGCGCCGCGGTGGCCCGGCAGACCCTGGACGGCGCGATCGGCACGCTGCCGGCCAAGCTCGCCGTGCTCACCACCGAACTCGCCGCGCAGCACCGCGAGTCCGACACGCTGCGCGCCGAGGTGCGTATCGCACACGCGCACGTCCTGTCCACAGTGGACGACGCGATCCGGGACGGCGGGCTGCTCGGCGGCGAGCTCGCCGCCCGCTGGCAGGAACTCGTCGTCGGCGGCGAGCTGGTCCGCGCCGTACAGTCCCGCTCCGGGCGGCTGCGCGACCAGCTGCTGGTCTCGCTGACCGGGCGCGCGCTGCCCGGACGGCAGTTCGTACCGGCGGCCAAGGCGGCCCTGCACAGCCTGGTCGACGAGACGCTGGCCGACGCGGCCCGCCGCATCGCCGACGGATGGCGGCGCGGTCCGGCCGGCACCGCACTGCTGTCCGATGTGGACAGTTACACCCCGCCCGATCTGGTCGCGCGGTGGTTCGACGACCTGGACGAGTGGATCCGGACCGACGACGGGCAGCGCTCGGTGGCCCGGCAGACCGAGTACACGATCGCGGCGGTGCGGCTGCTCGTGCTGGTCGCGGTGCTCATCGCGCCGGCGCGCACCGACGCCACCGGCTCCGAACGCGCGATGCTCGACACCGTCCTCGCCGACCCGGTGGTGCGGCGCATCTCCGGTACCGCCCGCGACGAGCTGATCGGCCGGCTCCGCGAGCTCGCCGACCAGCAGCGCCGCCGGTACGACGCGGCGCTCAACCGGGTCGCGGTGGACGACGCCGCGATGGTCGCACTGAGTACCGCGGCCGAGGCGCTGGTGCCGGCCCGTACCGCGGCGGCGCTGGTCACCGAGCGCCGCTCGCTGCCACCGGCGACGCCACCCGCACCGCCGGCGCCGGCTCCGACGACCGGCGCGCTGCCCGGCCCGGACAGCCCGCTCTTCCACCCGGCACCCGAACCCACCGGTACCGAGCCGACCCGTCCCGCCGGCATCGACGCGACCGCCCCCGCGACACCCGAACCCGGCGGTACCGAGGCGACCGGCGCCGACGTGGCCGCAGCGGTCGACGAGAGCGGCCCGGTGCATGCGACAGCTTCGGCCGATGAAGTCGGCCCGGCGCATCCGGCAGCTTCGGCCGACGACGTCGGCCCGGCGCATCCGGCAGCTTCGGATGACGAGGGCGGGGCGGCGCATCCGGCAGCTTCGGCCGAGGAGGGCGGCCCGGCGCATCCGGCAGCTTCGGATGACGAGGGCGGGGCGGCGCATCCGGCAGCTTCGGCCGACGACGGCGGGGCGGCAGCACCGACCGACGCCGACGAGGCCGGGCCCGCGTCGGATGCCACCGCCGACGTGCCCGGCGGCGCCGACCCGACAGCCGGCGCCGCGGACACCACCGGAACGGCGAGCCTCGACACCTCACCGGAGCAGCGGAGCAGCGGCACCGACGAGACGACCGCGAGCGACGACACCGACGAGACGCCCCAGAGCGACGAGAACCGCGGCACCGACGAGGCCTCGGACGCCGCGGACGGCGGCGCGGACACGATGGCGCCGAGCCACGAGGACGGCGCCGACGTGGCAGCGGCGGTCGACGAGGGCGCCCCGCTGCATGCGGCAACTTCGGTCGACGAGGGCCTCCCGGCAGCACCGGCCGACGAGCACGGCCCGGCAGCACCAGCCGACGAAGGCGGCCCGGCAGCACCGGCCGACGCCGGCGATGCTCCGCGCGCGGCAGCACCGGCCGACGAGGGCGGCGCAGTCGACGTGGCGATGCCGGACGCCGGGGCGGGCGGGTCGAGTGCCGACACAGCGTCGACCGTCCGCATCGAACAGGTCGATGCTGCCGAGACAGCGGTGTCGGTGGCCCACTCCGAGCCGGGTGACGCGGCACCAACCCGCCCGACCGAGCCGACCGACCCGCCCACCACTCCGACCGAGGCGAACGACGCGGGCGAGCCTGCGGTGGCGAGTACGAAGGTCAGGGGCACCGGAACGTCCGGATCGGACGGTGGCGGGGCCACCACGGCCGAGGACGTGACGCCGGAACGTCCGTCGGGTGCCGCGGATGCCTTCGGCGAGCACGAGCCACCCGTGCCGTCCGGGTCGCCCACTCCGGAGGCGCCGGCGGCGAACGGACAGCCAGCGTCGAGCGGCCGGTCGAACCGGACGGCCAGCGCGGACACCTCGACTGTCTCCGAGGCTCGCGCGGCCGCGGAGACGGCAGTCGCCGGCAGCGGGGTGGCGGACGGCGCGGTCACCCGCCCCGAGGCAGTACCGGATGCGGGCGAGCCCGGACCGAGCCACACCACGCCGGGCGACACCACCAGCGAACGGAACCCGTCCGAGGGCGTACGGCGGCGGGCGGTCCGCCAGGCCACCGACACCACGTCGAGCGAGGACGACCGCGAGCAGGGTCGGGACGAGACCGAGCCGGCGGACGACGCGCCCGAGGCCGGCGGCGAGTCGGCCGACCCCCGTGCGCTCCGCGACAGCACCGAGCCCACCCACGACACCCCGGCGCCCGACACCCGCGAACCAACCGACGACATGGCAACACCCGGCACCGCCGAACCGAGTGACGGCGCGACGAGTGATGGCGCGACCGGCCCGGTTGGCGGCACCGCGCCACCCGACGGCACCGAACCCACCGACGACACGGCAACACCCGGCGCCACCGAGCCAACCGACGACACGGGCGCCAGCGACCAGACCACGGTCGACCACCAAGCCGAACGCGACACCGCCGAACCGACCGGCGACGCAACGGGCGATGGCCGTACCGAAGTCGACGGCACGGCGCCACCCGACGCTCCCCAACCAACCGACGACACGGCGACCGACCGCCAGGCCACGGCCGACCACCAGGCCGAGCACGACACCGCCGAACCGACCGGCGACGGTACGGGAGTCGACGGCATCGGGCCAGCCGAACCGACCGGCGGCGTGGCAGCCGGTGCCGCCGAACCGACCGGCGGCGTGGCAGCCGGTGCCGCCGAACCGACCAGCGGCGCGGCAGCCGACGGCCGTACCGACGTCGACGACCGTGCGGACCGTGACGCCGCCGAGGCCGCGGACCCGGTCGACGGCATCGCGGTACCCGACGCCTTCGGGCCGAGCGGCGACGCGACGAGCGACGACGGGCCGGGCGGCGATGGGATCGGGGCGGTCGACGGCGGGGTGCCACCGGGCGCTGCGGGGCCGGCCGACACGACGAGCGGCGGCACCGAGCGGACGGGCGCCGAGACGGCGCCCGACACCGGCGAGGCGACGGGCGGGGCCCCCGCCGCCGGGGGCGAGGCGGGAGACGACGCGGCCGGTACGGGCGGCACCGGTGCGGCGCACGGCGTGGCCGGGGCCAGCGACGGAGCGGCAGCCACCGCCGAGCGACCGGCCACCGATGACGGGACCGCGACGGGCGGCGGGCGGACGGCCGAGGACGGCCGTACCGGTCGGGCGGGCGTCGCGAGCGAGACCACCGACGGCACCGGCCAGGAGGACACGTGAGCCGGCCAGAATCGGCGCGTACCGGCGCGGACGACGACGCCGATCCGGAGATGACCGCCTGGATCCAGCAACTCGCCTCGGACGAGCCGCTGCCGGATCCGCACCAGCCGGCAGCCGAGCCGGTACCCGCGTCGACGCCGGACGCGGCCGAGCAGCCCGCGGTACCGGACCGGGCCGGGCGGGCGCACCGGGGCTCGCACCGCCGCGGCGGCCGGTCCAGGGCGACGACCAGTGGCGGCGAGCGCTCCGACGGTGCCCCGACCGCCGCTGCGGCCGGCGGTGGGCCCGCGGCGCCGGCCGCCGCGACGGCCGGCGCCGCGACCGACCACCCTGCCGACCGGTCCGCTGGCGACCGGTCCGCCGGCGACCGGTGGGCTGCCGACCGGTCCGCTGGCGACGACGGAGGAGCCGCCGCCACCGGCGCAGCGGACGGTTCCGCCGCGCCGACCCCCGGCGCCCCGGCGCCGCAACAGCCCGCCGACACCGCACACCATCGGTCCGACGCCGCACGACACCCCGCCGACACCACGCGTCCGCCCAGCGCCGCGCAGCATCCGACCGACCCCGGGCAACAGCAGCCGACCGACGGCACGCAGCATCCGGCAGATGCCACCCGGCAGCCGAGCGGCGCCACGCAGCACCCGACCGGTACGGCGGGTCCGGTCGACGACGCGGGACAGCGCACCGGCGGCCCCACCTCACCGCACCTGGCCGACACGGCTCCGGCACACGCGGCCGGTACCGCAGCGAACGCCGCGGACGCCCCGGCGCGACGTGCGACGGACGGGCGGGCGCAGCGCGCGGCCGACCGGACCGGGCCGGCGCCCGCCGGGACGGCGCAGCACCCGGACGGCCCCGCGGCGCCGCGGCAGGTCGAGACCACGTCGGCGGCGTCCAGGTTCGACGACGGGCCCGGGCCGAGCCTGCCCGTACCGGCCGATCCGGCGCAGGCCGCCGCCCTCGGCGACGCCGGGAACGGGCGTCCGGTCCCGAGCGATCCGACCACGCACCCGGACACCGCCGGTTCCGCGCGCCACCAGACCGGCACCGAGCCGGCTCGGCACCACGCCCGCACCGCACCGGCCGAGCACCAGGGCACGGCCGAACCGACCCGCCACCAGGCCGACAGCGAACCGGGACGGCACCCGGCCGGTACCGAGACGGGTCGGGTCGACGCCGCCAGCGGACCTGCCGGACACCAAGGCGGACACCAGGGCACCGCCGAGCCCGCCCGGCATCGGGCCGGTACCGGCCCCGTCGCTCCGACGACGCAGCAGGTCGGCGAGCCGGGCCGGGAAACGACGCCGTACCCGGATCCGGCCGTACCGGTCGCGCCCCGAGACGTTCCGCTCGGCGAACTGCCGGCGCGGCTGCGGGCGCTGGGCGAGTTCGTCGCGGCGACCGAGGGGCGGGTGCCCGCCGACCGGCTCGCTCCGGCACGCGCGCTGCTGGCCCGCGCCGACGAGCGGCTGGCGTTGTCCGACCGGCACACCGTCGTGGTGCTGGCCGGTACCACCGGGAGCGGGAAGTCGCGGCTGTTCAACGCGCTGACCGGGCTGGACCTGTCCCGGGTCGGTGCCCGCCGGCCGACCACCGCGGACCTGCACGCCTGCATCTGGGAACCGGCCGGTACCGGGCCGCTGCTCGACTGGCTCGGCGTGCCGCCGGAGAACCGTACCGAGCGGGAGAGCGTGCTCGACGGTGACGCGCAGCGGGCACTGCACGGGCTGGTGCTGATCGACATGCCCGACTTCGACTCGATCGAGCACGGGCACCGGCCGATGGTGGAGCGGCTGATCGGCTCCGCCGACATGGTGTTGTGGGTGCTCGACCCGCAGAAGTACGCGGATCGCACCGTGCACGAGCACTACCTGTCGTCGCTGGCCGACCGGGACGCCGCGCTCACCGTCGTCCTGAACCAGGTCGACCGGCTGCCGGCGGCCGACGTCGACCGGCTGGCCGCCGACCTGCGCCGGCTGCTCGCCGAGGACGGCCTGCCCGCCGCGCCGGTGCACCTGGCCTCGGCGCGGACCGGCCTCGGCGTCGCCGCGCTGCGCTCCGCGCTCGCCGACGTGGTCGCCAGCCGGCAGGCCGCGACGGTACGCATCGCCGCCGACCTGACCGCAACCGCCGACGGCCTGGCCGACCTGACCGACGCCGAGCCACCGACCGGGTTGGCGACGGACGAGCTGGCCGACCGGCTGGCCGCGCACGTCGGGGTGGCCGGCCTGGTCGACGCCGCCGAGCAGGACATGCGCCGCCGCGGCCGGCGGGCGACCGGCTGGCTGTTCGTCCGCCGGGCGCTCGGCGGCCGCAACCCGGACCGCATCCTCGCGCAGGAGCGCTACGACCTGGACTGGCTCGACGACACCACCCCGGCCGACCCGACCGCGGCCACCGCCGCCGCCACGCCTACCGACAGCGTCGCAGGCACCGTCACCAACGCCGGCTCCGGCAGCACTCCGGCAGCCGCCGGCGGCTCGAGCACCGCGGGCACCAGCGGCCCCGCACGTGCCCCCGGCGGCACGAGCGACGCGGGCGCCAGCGGTCCCGCTCGTCCCGCCGGCGACGCGGGCACCGACGGCCCGGCAGGTACCGCAGGTGTCCTCGGCGGCGCGGGTCCGGCGCACGCCGATCGCGAACCCGCCGACTCCGGAGCCGGCACTTCCCAGCCGGCAGGCAGCGAAGACGCCAGGTCCGAAGCCGCCACGATCAGGGACGCGGTGGCCGGCACCGGCGGCGCGGCCGTACGCGGGGGCGCGGCGCGGCCGAGCGGGGCCGGCGGTCGGCACGGAGCGGGCGACGGCCGCCAGCCCGTACCGGAGCGGGAGGCGCCGCGGCGCGTCGGCCTCGGCGGGGTGCTGCGGTCCGGCCTCGGGCCGGCGCTCGACCGGCTCCCGGCGCCCTGGCGCGACTCGCTGCGCGGTGCGCTGACCGAGCAGGTGCCGACGCTCGCCGGGCGGCTCGCGGCACTGCCGGCCCAGGCCGCCCGCGGTACCCGGCCGGCCTGGTGGACGGTGCTCGGTGTGCTGCAGTGGGTGTGCGGGGCTGCCGCGGTGATCGGCGCCGGCTGGCTGATCGCCGCGACGGTCTCCGCCGCGGTACCGGATCCCGCGCTGGCAGCGCTGTGGCTGCTGGTCGGCGGGGTGCTGGTCGGCGTACTGGCGTCGCTGGCCGCGCTGCCGCTGGTGCGCCGGGCGGCGCGGACCGAACGGGGCGCGTTGGACGCCGCGCTGCGCTCCGCGGTCGCCGCCGCGGCACGCGACTGCGTGCAGGACCCGGTCGAGGCGGAGCTGACCGCCTACCGCACCGCGCACGCCGCCCTCGCCACCGCCCGCGGCCGTCGGTAGGAGTCGGGCGGGCCACGGCGCGTCCCGACCGCCCGGCTCGGTGACGCGAGTGGGGGTCGGTGCGGGTCCACGTAGGCTGGGCGGATGTCCGTCTCGGGGAAGCAGCAGGAATTCTTTGCGCCGATCCTGGCCGCGTGCGCGCCGATCGCCGCCGTGGACACCGCGTTGGACGCCGAGTTCGCGGTGTCCGCGCTGCTCGGCGGGGCGTACGCGGCGGCCGACGAGGAGCGCGCCGCCGCGGTCGCCCGGTTCGCCGAGGACCTGGTGTCGGTCCTGGACGGGCGGGACGACGCGCTCGCCGGCGCGCTGCTGGCCGGGCTGTCCGGGGTGGCGCCGGCCGCCGTGGCCGGTCATGCCCGGGCCGCGTTGGACGCCGGGACCCGCCCGGTCTGGGCCGCCGAGATCGGTACCGCCCGGTGCACGGATGCCTGGGCGATGAGCGACGTCTACGGCGACCAGACGGAGTTCGTCCTGGTCTTCGAGTTCGCGGACCGGGATCGTGGCGGCGCACCGCACGCGTGCTGCGTGTTGACCGACGCGAACCTCGGCGTGGTGAAGGACTGCTGGACGTCGACCGAGCCGGAGCGGGTGCTGGCGGACTGCCGGCGCAGCGCCGCGAGCAACGACGACCTGCGGCTCGCCGAGGTCGCCCCGAGTACCGCCCGCGCCGCGGTCGAGCCGCTGCTGGCCCGCACCGACGAGTTGCCCGAGCTGCCCGACTCGACCGAGTTCGCCGAGGACCGGGCGCTGCTGCTGGCCCGGCTGGCCACGCTGCCGACTGCACCGGCCGAGGCCGCCGACGGCGCCGACCCGGTGGCGGAGTTCCTGGCCGCGTCGGAGGCGGAGATCGACGACGCGCCGGACGGCGTGGTCGAGGCGTGCGCCCGGCTGATCGCCGAGTACGCGGCGGCCGACCCGTACCGGTGGAGCCCGACCGCGGCCGAGCAGTTCCTGGTCGACTGGGTACCGACGTCGGCGGTGCTGGACGCCGAGTGCGTCGACTGGCTGCCCACCGTGCTGCTGGCCTTCGTCACGTACGCCGGGCACCGGCGCGGCCTGCCCGAGGACGCCGTGATGGACACGCAGGACGCGATCCGGGAGCACCTGGACGACTTCGCCGCCGCGATGGCGGACGCGGCCGGCAACGCGGTGACCGCCGCGCAGGTGGCGCGGGCGATGCTCGCCGACGGTGTCGACCCCACCGATCAGGACGCCGTGCGTACCTGGCTGGCCAGCAACCTGCCCCGCTGACCCGACCGCGCCACTCCGAGCCCCGGCGGGCAGTTGATCGCGCCGGTCCCCACCGGCGCGGGACGCAGCCGTCGGTACAGCCTGCACCGCGGGCGGTTGAGGTCGCCTGCCCCTCGCGCGACGGTCGACACTGGCGCCCGCCGCGTACGGCCACACTGCACCGCCAGCGTGGGCCTTCGGCACTGCCCTGACGCCTCGTTGATCGTGCCGGCGGCCGCGCGGACGCGCTGACCCGGCCGGCTCCGCACGGCACAGGCAGCGCGGCCCGGCTCCGCTCCGCGGGTCCCACCGGATGCTCTGGCACGAGGGCGCCGGAGCGACCGACCGGTAGCCGGGCTGGCGCTGCGGCCGGTCAGTGTCGGTGGCGGCCGGTACCGGTGCCGTGGGCGTCGTGCCCCGGGACAGCCGGCCGGGCGAGGGTGGCAGCCGGCCGGTGCTGCTCGGCGTCGGGCCGGCCCGGCCCGGCCTGGTGGTCGGCCGGTTCGGACCGCGTCGTCGGCGCGGTCGCCGGACGACCGGCGGTACCGACGCCGGCGTTGCTCGCCGTCGCGCCCACCGGGTCGACGGCCGCCCGTGTCCTAGTGTGCCGCCCGCCGGTGGCCGCGGTACCGCTGGCGTTGCCGCCGGGCGCCGACGCCCCGTTGCCGTTGGCCACGGTGTCGCCGTTGGTGGCGGCACCGGGTCGCGTCGGTGCGGCCTGGCCGGTCGGGCCGGCCTCCGGCGCAGCGCCGGCCGCCCGCGTCGGTGCGTCGGTGGTGGCCTTGCTCGCATTCGCGGTAGGTCCGCTCGCGGCACCGTCGACGGCGCCTCGTGCTGCGGCGGTGCCGCCGATCGAGGTTGCGGCCCCACCGGTCGGCGACGCGTCGGCAGGCGCCGGGCCGGTGGGAGGCGTTGCGGGAGAAGCCGGTGCGGTCCGCTGCGGCGAAACGGGGCCCGCCGGAGCCGCGGGCGCAGCCGCGGCGGGGCCGGTCGCTGCCGGCCCGCGAGCGACGGTCGCGCCGCTCGGGTCAGGTGCAGTCGCCGCCGGAACAGATGCGGTAGCTGCCGGCGCACGAGCGACGGTCGAGCCGCTCGGGTCAGGTGCAGTCGCCGCCGGAGCAGGTGCGGTGGCCGCCGGAACAGGTGGGGTGGCCGCCGGAGCGAGGGTGGCGGACCGGGCGGTCATGGTCCAGGTCGCGCCGGACGGGTCCTGCACGGTCCAGGCCGCACCGTCCCGGCCGGTACCGGCGGGGCCTGCTGGCGCGGCGGGTCGCGCCGCGAACCACGTCGGGTCGGCCTGATCGCCGGCCGGCACCGCCGCGCCGGGGCCGGCGGCGGGGGTCGCACCGTCGCTAGCGGCGGTGGGCAGCAGGACCACCGGGGCGACGCGGTTGCCGGTGACGACGAACCCGGCCAGCGCGACGCGGTCGGAGCCGGGCCGCCCGCCGGTCCGGGCCGCCGGTGCCGGCGGACCGAACACGATCGGCGCCGCGGTCTGCGCCCCCGGGATCAGCGTGATCGGACCGGCGGTACCCGCGACGGGGGCCACCGGGCCGAACACGATCGGCAGGGTGGTGGCCTGCTCCATCGGCGGCAGCACGAACCGGAGGCCGTCGTACCGGATGATCGTGGTGCCGTTCGGGCCGGGTTCGACGACGGGCTGCTCGGGATCGGTCGAGCCGGTGCGACCGGCGTGGTCGCCCTCCCGTTCCCGATCGCTTTCCCGCTCGCGGTCGCTCGGCGCACCGGCCTGCGGCCCGCGCGCCTCGGGACGGCCGACGGCAGCCCCGCCGTCGTGCCGACCTGGCCCGCCGTCGTGGGCGCCCCGGGCGTCGCCGTGGCCGGACGAAGCGGTGGGGCCGGCGGCCCCGTCGTGGCCGGGTGCGGCGCCGGAGTCGCCGCGGGGCTGTGCCGGGTCGGCGGGTTTGGCGGCAGGGTCGGGTACGACGACGGGCGCGTTGCCGGGGCTCTTGAGGAACGGGGTGGTCTCGGCGAGCGGAGCGCTGCGCAGCCGGTCCGCGCCGGCCGCCATCAGCACGGTCGAGGCCGCGACGGTGACGGCGACGAGGCTCACCAGTACGAGGGTGATCTTGCGGCCGGCGATCGTGTGGGCGGCGGCCCGGGAGCGCGCTCGCAGCCCCGCGGCGATCCGCCCCATCAATCCGGAAATATGGGCATGCAGCGCGGCGGCCAGGCCCGGGTTTCCGTTGCCGCGCACAAGGTGCGGCGTCTCGGTCCGCTCGGCCACGCCGGAGAGGTTAGCCCCATCGGCACCCGCCCCGTCAGCCCCGGTTCGGCCATTCGTCGGGGCACACGCGTCGGAAGTGGTGACGGTCACTCGCATGCCGCTCGCCTCCTCGACTCCGTACCGTGTCCGCGCCGTACCGGAGTGCCGTCGGGCGATGCGGGGCAACGTGCCTCGCTGTGCCGTACGTCGGCTAGGACCGGTACGAGCGGCTACTCCGGTTCCTGCCGCACTACCTGAGTATTGTTGCACTTCGTGAGCTCTGTGTATACACACAGTTGTTTTCCCTGCATCCAGCGCCCTCCCGCGCCGCCCCTGCCCTGAACGCTGGTAAAGGCTGGTTACGGTCGCGTAGGTTCCCGGTGGACCCCTGGAGAGCCGCACCGGGGCGCGACCAGCGGATCGTGATCGACCCGTCGGACGCGCGCTGGGGTGCGGTTCGCCGCTGCGACAGGCACGAGCGCGGGGGTCGCGGGGCCGAGCCACAGCCGACCGGCTGGCTCCCTCGCGACCACCGGAGCCCGTACGATGGCGGCACGGGATGTGGCGGCCATCACCCTCGATGGAGTCGCATCCGAGCTGACATGCTGTTGGGCAATCGGCAACGGGGCCGATGATCGCGCACACCCGCGATCCGGCCCCTGCGCCGACGCTCCCGCCGGGCGAACCCCCAACCGGGGTCCGCGCGGCACGACGGAGACGTCGACCGGTGCGGTAACCCCACACCGGCGACGCAAGCAGAGGGAGAGGGATCGGACATGGGTGACAAGCCCGCGACGAAGGGGCGGCCCGCCACCAAGGCCCGGTCCGGTGCCCGGCGGTCACGCCCGGCATCGACACCGGCCGACGCGGCGGCGCTCCAGGGGTCCGCAGGAGAGCATGGGTCCGCCCAGGAGCCGGAGTTCGTGCAGCTGCTCACCCCGGACGGGGAGCGGGTCGAGCACCCGGACTACTCGGTCGACTTCACCGACGAGCAGCTGCAGGGGCTCTACCGCGACCTGGTGATCGTGCGGCGGCTCGACCTGGAGTCGACCGCGCTGCAGCGGCAGGGGCACCTGGCGATCTGGGCCAGCCTGGAGGGCCAGGAGGCGGCGCAGATCGGCTCCGGCCGGGCGCTGCGCAACCAGGACATGGCCTTCCCGACGTACCGCGAGCACGGCGTGCTGTGGTGCCGGGGCGTCGACCCGACCGCCCCGCACGGGCTGTTCCGCGGCAACGACCACGGTGACTGGGATCCGGCCAAGCACAACGCCAACCTGTACACGCTGGTCATCGGCGCGCAGACGCTGCACGCGGTGGGCTACGCGATGGGCATCAACTACGACGGCAAGGTCGGCACCGACGACGGCGAGGCGGCGATCGTCTACTTCGGCGACGGGGCGTCCAGCCAGGGCGACGTGCACGAGGCGTGCGTGTTCGCCGGCGTCTACCACGCGCCGGTCGTGTTCTTCTGCCAGAACAACCAGTACGCGATCTCCGAACCGGTCGAGCGGCAGACCCGCACCCCCATCTACCAGCGCGCCGCCGGGTACGGCTTCCCCGGCGTGCGGGTGGACGGCAACGACGTGCTGGCCTGCTACGCGGTCGCCCGGCACGCGCTGGACCAGGCGCGGCACGGCCAGGGCCCGACGCTGATCGAGGCCTACACGTACCGGATGGGTGCGCACACCACGACCGACGACCCGACCCGGTACCGCACCGGCAGCGAGGTCGAGTCGTGGAAGCAGCGCGACCCGATCACCCGGATGCGCGCGTACCTGACGAAGGCGGGCATCGGCGACGACGACTTCTTCGCCTCGGTCGACGCGGACGCGGACCGGATCACCGGCCGGCTCCGCGAGTTCGTGATCGGCATGCCCGACCCGGACTCGAGCCGGCTGTTCGAGCACGTGTACGCGGAGGAGTCGCCGCTGCAGGACGCCGAGCGCGCCTGGTTCGAGCAGTACCAGAGCAGTTTCGTCGGGGAGGGGGCGCACTGATGGCCAAGCAGCAGGGACCGCTGACCGGTACGCAGACGTTGACCATCGGCAAGGCGCTCAACCTCGGCCTGCGCCGGGCGCTGGAGGACGACCCGAAGGTGCTGCTGATGGGCGAGGACGTCGGCCGGCTCGGCGGCGTCTTCCGGATCACCGACGGGCTGCAGAAGGACTTCGGCGAGGATCGCGTGCTCGACTCGCCGCTGGCCGAGGCGGGCATCGTCGGTACCGCGATCGGGCTGGCCATGCGCGGCTACCGGCCGGTCTGCGAGATGCAGTTCGACGGGTTCTCCTACCCGGCGTTCGACCAGGTCACGAACCAGCTGGCGAAGATGCACTACCGCTCCCGCGGGCGCATCACGCTGCCGGTCGTCATCCGGATCCCGTTCGGCGGCGGCATCGGCTCGGTGGAGCACCACTCCGAGTCGCCGGAGACCTACTACATGCACACGGCCGGGCTGAAGGTCGTCACCCCGTCGTCCGCGCTCGACGCGTACTTCATGATCCAGCAGGCGATCCGGTCGAACGACCCGGTGATCTTCCTGGAGCCGAAGGCGCGCTACTACGAGAAGGGCGAGGTCGACCTGGACGCCTCGCTCGCCAGCGCGGAGCCGCTGCACCGCTCCCGGGTGGTACGGGCCGGCACCGACGCCACCGTGGTCGGCTACGGCCCGACCATGCGGGTACTGCGCGACTCCGCCGACGCCGCCGCCGAGGACGGCCGCTCGCTGGAGCTGATCGACCTGCGCACGCTCTCCCCGCTCGACCTCGACCCGGTGTACGAGTCGGTCAAGCGCACCGGCCGGCTGATCGTGGTGCACGAGGCGCCGAACAACGCCGGGCCGGCCGCGGAAATCGCCGCGCGGGTGCAGAGCGAGTGCTTCTATTCGCTGGAGGCGCCGGTGCAGCGAGTGACCGGGTTCGACACGCCCTACCCGGCCTCGAAGCTGGAAGAGCACTTCCTGCCCGATCTGGACCGGGTGCTCGACGCCGTCGACCGTACCTTCAGCTACTAGGAGTCGCCCGGATGACGCGCGTCAAGCAGTTCCCCCTGCCCGATCTCGGTGAGGGACTCACCGAGGGCGAGATCCTGAAGTGGTTCGTCGCACCGGGCGACCGGGTCACGCTGAACCAGCCGATCGTCGAGGTGGAGACCGCCAAGGCGGCGGTCGAGATCCCCTGCCCGTACACCGGTGCGGTGGTGGAGATCTTCCACGGCGAGGGCGAGACCGTGGACGTCGGTGCGCCGATCGTCTCGTTCGACACCGATCCGGACGCCGGCCCGCTGCCGGAGCCCGAGACCGGCGGCGGACCGAGCGAGGTGACCGGGCCGCTGATCGGCGAGCAGAGCGCCGACGGCCGCACCGCGGTGCTGGTCGGGTACGGGCCGAAGGAGTCCGGCGGCAAGCGCCGGGCCCGCCGCCCCGTCAACGGCTCCACCGCACCCGCCCCGGCGGCCCCGGCCGCCGTTGCGCCGGCAGCGGCCGCTCCGGCCCCGGCTCCCACGCCGACGCCGGCTCCGGTGGTACCGGCGCAGCCGGCGCCGGCGAGCGTCCGGGTGCTGGCCAAGCCCCCGGTGCGCAAGCTGGCCAAGGACCTCGGTGTCGACCTGACCACGCTGACCCCGACCGGCCCGAACGGCTCGATCAGCCGGGACGACGTGCTGTCCGCGCAGTCCGCGGCGGCCGCGCCGGCACCGGCGGCGGTGTCCGCACCGTCGTTCGGCCCGGACCGCGAGCAGCGAATCCCGATCAAGGGGGTCCGGAAGCTCACCGCGGCGAACATGGTGGCCAGCGCGTTCACCGCGCCGCACGTGACGGAGTTCCTCACCGTCGACGCCACCCGTACCGTCAAGGCGGTCGAGCGGTTGCGCGGCATGCGCGACTGGCGGGACGTGCGGGTCTCGCCGCTGCTGCTGGTGGCCAAGGCGGTGCTGACCGCCGTCCGGCGGCACCCGCTGGTCAACTCGACCTGGGACGAGGCCAACGGCGACATCGTGGTCAAGGAGTACGTGAACCTCGGCATCGCGGCGGCCACCGAGCGCGGCCTGATCGTGCCGAACATCGCCGACGCCGGCCGGCTGTCCCTGCGCGAGCTGGCGGACGCGATGAACGAGCTGGTCGCGACCGCGAAGGCGGGGAAGACGGCGCCGGCCGCGATGCAGGGCGGCACGTTCACCATCACCAACGTCGGCGTGTTCGGGGTGGACACCGGTACCCCGATCCTGCCGCCGGGGGAGACCGCGATCCTCGCCTTCGGCGCGATCAGGCAGCAGCCGTGGGTGCACAAGGGCAAGGTCAAGCCGCGGTACGTGACGACCCTGGGCCTCTCGTTCGACCACCGCATCGTGGACGGCGAGCTGGGCTCCCGGTTCCTGGCCGACATCGGTGCGTTCCTCACCGACCCGGAGGCGGCGCTGCTCGCCTGGGGCTGATCTTCCGTACGGCATGTGACGGCCGCGACCCGATCCGGGTCGCGGCCGTTACCGTTCCCGGACGTGACCGTCGACACCACGGTGACTTCCCTTGTCGTACCGAAGGATCTTAGGCATGTAAGCGCCCTCACCATGGATTCTTTTGCAGTCAACCGGTCATCTGCGTTCTAATGGAGTCACCGGAGAAACATCCAGCAGAGGTGAGGCACTGATGAACAACCTGCTCCAGAAGTACCGGGAGCGTCGCACGGTGGTCCGTCGGACTCGCGCCATCGAGCGGGCGCTGTCGCGCTGCCCGTCCCGCGCGATGCGCGACGAGCTGCTCACGATCGCCAACCGCGACTGACCTCCCTTACTCCTTCGCGACCGGTGGCCCGCCCCGCCATCGTCGCCGCCCAGACACCGCCCTCCTCGACCCGATCGAGGGGGGCGCTCGTGTTTCCGGCCCCGGAAACGTCGGCCCACCCACACCGCTCCTGCCGAGAGCGCCGGGACGCTCGTGTTTCGACCAGCCGAGGCGGCCGGCGACCGGATCGATCGGGGGTGCCGGCGCCGGGTAGCGTGGGACGCCGCCAGCCCAGGACGGGCCGGGCGACGGCGATGCGACGGAGGTGGCGCGGTGCAACCGGACGGCACCGCGCGCGGCGCGTCCTCACCCGACCGGGACGTCCACCCCGGCGAGGCACCACCGCCCGCCGATACACCGCACGGCCCGGCACACCCCGGCGCGACGCCGCCGGCCACCGACCCGGGCCCGTACCCGGGGCAGCCCGGCGCGGTGCCACCGGGCGCTGACGCCGGTCCGTACCCGGGGCAGGGCGGGGGCGTGCCGCCGGCGTGGGCGATGCCGGTGCCGGTCAAGCCGCCGCCGCAGCCGAAGCGCACCCTCACACTGATCATCGTCGGCGCGGTGGTCGTCGCCGCGGCGGTGATCTCGGCGCTGATCCTCAACGGTCGGCACGGCGACTCGTTCCCGGTGGGGTCGTGCATCACCGCGCAGGGCGGCAAGGCGGTCGCGGCCTCCTGCGACCGGCCCGGGGCGTACAAGATCACCAAGGTGACGTCGAGCCGGGCGAAGTGTCCCGATCCGACCGGGCCGGCGGTCGAGCTGCAGGGCGCGGCCGGCGACCGGTTCCGCTGCCTGGCCCCGGTGAAGTAGCGCTGTCGCGTTCGCCACGCTGTCGGCCGGCCCGGCGCCGCGCAGAATGGTCGACATGGCCTACCACCAGGATGATCGTCGTGCCCGGGTGCGCGCGCCGGAGCTGCGCGGCCGCCGCTGGCTGAACACCGGCGGGCGCGAGCTGACCCTCGCCGACCTGCGCGGCCGGATCGTCCTGCTCGACTTCTGGACGTTCTGCTGCATCAACTGCCTGCACGTCATCGACGAGCTGCGGCCGATCGAGGAGAAGTACGCGGACTCGCTGGTCGTGATCGGGGTGCACTCGCCGAAGTTCGAGCACGAGAAGGCGCCCGACGCGGTGACCGCCGCGGTCGAGCGGTACGGCGTGCACCACCCGGTGCTGGACGACCCCGACCTGTCGACCTGGCAGCAGTACGCGGCGCGCGCCTGGCCGACGCTCGCCGTCATCGACCCGCAGGGGTACGTGGTGGCGAGCATGGCCGGCGAGGGCCACGGCGACGGGCTGGACCGGTTGCTCGCCGAGCTGGTCGCCACGCACACCGCGGACGGCACCCTGGTCCGCGGTCAGGGGCCGTACGTGCCGCCGCCGCCGGAGCCGAGCCTGCTGCGGTACCCGGGCAAGGCGGTGCGGCTGTCCGGCGGGACGCTGCTGGTCAGCGACTCGGCCCGGCACCAGCTGGCGGAGCTCGCCGCCGACGGCCGTACCGTGCTGCGCCGGATCGGCAGCGGCGAGCGCGGCGCGGCGGACGGGCCGGCGGACGAGGCGTCGTTCCGCGAACCGCAGGGGGTGCTGGTGCTGCCGCCCGAGGCGGCCGAGCGGGTCGGGTACGACGTGCTGGTCGCCGACACGGTGAACCACCTGCTGCGGGGGGTACGGCTGGCCGACGGCGCGGTGCGCACCGTCGCCGGTACCGGCGAGCCGTGGCGCGCCGACCACCGCACCGACCCGGACGCCGCGGCCGCCGGGGACGCCCTCGCGGTGGACCTGTCGTCGCCGTGGGACCTGGCCTGGTACCAGGGCGCGGCGGTGATCGCGATGGCCGGCATCCACCAGCTGTGGCGGTTCGACCCGGTCACCGGCACCGTGGCGCGGTGGGCCGGTACCACCACCGAAAGCCTGCGGGACGGGCCGGTCGGCGACGCGTTCCTGGCCCAGCCGTCCGGGCTGGCCGCCGACGGCGACCGGCTCTGGGTGGCCGACTCCGAGTCGTCCGCTCTGCGCTACGTCCAGGACGGCGAGCTGCACACGGTCATCGGTACCGGGCTGTTCGACTTCGGCCACGCCGACGTGCCCGGTGGCGGACCCACCGACGACGGCACCCCGCGGCCGGCACCGGACGCGCTGCTGCAGCACCCGCTCGGCGTCGCGGTGGCGGCGGACGGCGCGGTGCTGGTCGCCGACACGTACAACGGGGCGATCCGGCGGTACGAGCCGGCCACCGGCGCGGTGACCACGCTGGCCGGCGGGCTGTCCGAGCCGTCCGACGTGCTGCCGGACCTGGACGGGCCCGGCTTCCTGGTCGTGGAGTCCGGGGCGCACCGGCTGGTCCGGCCGGAGCTGGCCGCCACCGCGGCGCCGGCGGCGCGGTACCGGACCGAGCGGCCGGTCACGCCGGTCGCCGAGGGGGCGGTGACGCTGGACGTGGTGTTCGAGACGCCGCCCGGCGCGAAGCTGGACGAGAGCTACGGGCCGGCGACCCGGCTGGAGGTCACCGCGACGCCGCCGTCGCTGCTGACCGAGGGCGCCGGGGTCGGCACCGACCTGTCCCGGCGGCTGGTCTTCGCGCCGGGCGCGAGCGGGGTGCTGTCGGTGACCGCGCAGGCGGCCACCTGCGACGCCGAGGCGGAGAACCCGGCCTGCCACCTGACCCGGCAGGACTGGGGCGTCCCGGTCACCGTGGCCGCCGGCGCCGACGACATCCTCGCCCTCGTCCTCCGCGGCTGACCGGCCCCGCCCCGGGCCGGCCCGCACCGTCGCTCACGGCGCGGGCTGGCGGTACGAGTTCGTGGTCGACGCGCGGTGCGGCGTGGTCAGTCGTGGTGCACGCGGTAGCGGAGGTAGGCGAAGCCGTTGTCGCGGGACAGTTCGGTGAGGGTGAGCGAACGGGACGTGAGCCGGCGCGGCAGCACCGGGGCGCCGGCGCCGAGCAGTACCGGGGCGACGCCGAGGATGATCTCGTCCAGCAGCCCGTGGTCGGCGAACTCGCCGACCAGCCCCCCGCCGCCGACCAGCCAGATGTTGCGGCCGGCGGCGGCCTCGACCATCGCCGCGTGCGTACCGACGACGTCGTCGGCCACGAACCGCAGCGGGATACCCGGCACCGGGGTCAGCTCGCGGTGGGTGAAGACCCACGTCGGCGTGTCCCCGTAGTACCGCTGCCACTTCTCCGGGTGCGCGGCCATCTGCTCGTGTTCGAGCATCCACTCGTAGGTGGTGGCGCCGAGCGCCATCGCGCCGACGCCGGCGAAGAACTCGGCGAACCGGTCGCCGGCCGGCTCCTCCGCCGCGCCGTCGGAACGCGCCTCCTCGCTGGAACCGTCCGCCTCGAACAACCAGTCCAGGCTGTTGTGCTCGTCCGCGATGTAGCCGTCGATGCTGGTCGCGGTGAAGTACTGGGTCAGTGTCATGACCTCAGCGTGCCGCGCCGCCCTGACAACCCATGTCAGTTCGCCGCAACGAGTCGCGGAGCGACCCACGACCGAGCCCGCCGGACCGTACCGCCGAGCTGCGTGCCGCCCGAGACAGCCGGTGCGGGTCAGGGGCGAATCAGGTCGCCCGGCGCGAACGGGGCGAGCGCCAGGCCGGCCTCGGTCAGCGCCGTCCGCAGCCGCGACGCCAGCGCCACCGCACCCGGCGTGTCCCCGTGTACGCACAGCGAGTCGATCGCGATCGGCAGCGAGGCGCCGTTCACCGCCACCACCTCGCCGCCCACCGCCATCCGCAGCGCCCGCGCCACCACCTCGTCCGGGTCGGTGACCAGCGCACCCGGCTCCCGCCGGGACACCAGCGTGCCGTCCGGGGCGTAGCCCCGGTCGGCGAAACCCTCTGCGACGGTGCGCAGCCCGACCTCGCCCGCACACCGCAGCAGCGCCGAGCCGGGCAGCCCCAGTACCGGCAGGGTCGGGTCGTACTCGGCCACCGCCCGCGCCACCGCCGCCGCCTGCGCCTCGTCGCGTACCGCGGTGTTGTAGAGCGCGCCGTGCGGCTTGACGTAGGTGACGCGGGTCCCGGCGACGCGGCAGAACCCGTCCAGCGCGGCGAGCTGGTAGAGCACGTCGTCGGTCAGCTCGGCCGGGTCGTAGTCGATCCGCCGCCGGCCGAAGCCGGCGAGGTCGCGGTAGCCGACCTGGGCGCCGACCGCGACGCCCTGCGCCGCCGCACCGGCGCACACCCGACGCATCGTCGTCGGGTCGCCGGCGTGGAACCCGCAGGCCACGTTCGCGCTGGTCACGATCGCGAGCAGGGCATCGTCGTCGCCGAGCGTCCAGCGCCCGAACCCCTCGCCGAGGTCGCTGTTCAGGTCCATCCGGGCACTCCTTCGGACTCGAACCGGACCGGCGTACCGGGCCGGGCCTGCGCGGCGCGCGGCACGTCGGCGGGATCCACGACGGCGATGACCGGATAACCGCCGGTGGTGGGATGGTCGGCCAGGAACACCAGCGGTTCGCCGCCGGCCGGCACCTGCACCGCGCCGAGGACGACACCCTCGCTGGGGAGCTCGGTGGCGACCGCCCGGGCCAGCGCCGGGCCGGTCAACCGCATGCCGACCCGGTTGCTCGTCGGCGACACCCGGTACTCCGCGGACAGCAGCGTCCGCACCGCCGCCGGCGTGAACCAGTCCACCCGCGGCCCCGGATGCACCCGCAACACCACCGCCGCGCCGCCCGATTCCGCATCGTCGCGGCCCGCACCAGCACGGCCCATATCGCGGCCCGCACCAGCGCGGTGCGGGTCGGCGCGGTCCGTGTCGCGGTCCGCGTCAGCACGGTCCGTGTCGCGGCCCGCGTCAGCACGGTCCGTGTCGCGGCCCGCGTCAGCGCGGCCGGCGACACCGCCGCCTGGGACGGCAGGACCCGCGTCGGCAGGGCCCGCCTCGGCAGGGCCGGCATCGGGGGTCACGTCGGTGCGGGTGACGTCGGCGGGGGCCGGGCCGGTCGCGGCGCCGAGGTCGGTACGGGCCGGGGTGCCGATCGGGATCGTGTCGCCCTTGCGCAGCGGGGCCGGGCCGAGGCCGGACAGGGTGTCGGTGGCGCGGCTGCCCAGTACCGGCGGGACCGCGACGCCGCCGGCGACGGCGAGGTAGCTGCGCAGCCCGGTACGGGCGGTGCCGACGGCGAACTCCGCGCCGGCCGGCACCCGTACCGCCGCGCCGTGCGGCACCTCGACGCCGGCGACCCGGACCGGGGCCGGCGCGCCGGTGACCGCGACGAGCAGCGACTCCTCGGCCCGCAGTACCGCGCCGGTGACGGTGAACTCCAGCCCCGCCGCGGCCGGATCGTTGCCGACCAGCCGGTTCGCCAGCTCCAGCGCCGGCAGGTCGGCGGCGCCGGACCGGGGCACGCCGAGGTACGCGAGGCCCGGCCGGCCCCGGTCCTGCACCGTGGTCAGCAGCCCCGGCTTGAGCACCGTGAACGCCCTCACCCGCGCACCGCCCGGAATGTCACCCGGGTACCGGGGGTCAGCAGCGCCGGCGGCGAGGCGTCCGGGTCGAACAGCACCCGGTCGGTGCGGCCGATCAGCCGCCAACCGCCCGGCGACGGCGACGGGTAGACGCCGGAGTACTCGCCGGCGAGGCCGACCGCGCCGGCCGGCACCCGGGGCCGCGGGCTGTCCCGCCGCGGCACCGCCAGCTCGGCCGGCAGCCCGGTCAGGTAGCCGAAGCCGGGCGAGAAGCCACAGAACGCCACCCGGAACTCGGTACCGGTGTGCCGCGCGATCACCCCGTCGACGCTGGTACCCCACAGCTCCGCGACGTCCGCCAGGTCCGGCCCGTCGTACACGCAGTCGAGCTCGACGTGCGCCGCCGCGACCGGCGGGACCCGCGGTCCGGCGGGGCTCTCGACCGCCTCGGTGCAGCGGTCGCCGATCGTCCCGCCGGCGCCACCGGCCGGCCCGGCGGAGCGGCTCGTCGCGGCCCCGGGGGAGCTCCCGGCCGTCCCGCCGGGGAGGCCGCCCGGCGAGCCTCCGGTCGTACCGCCGGGGAAGCTGTCCGCCGCCCGGATGAGGATCTCGGCCAGCGCGGCGGGGTCGGCGACCCCGTCCACCAGCACCGTACGGGCGGCCGGGACCAGTTCGGTCGCGGCCAGCGCACCGCTGTCCCGGCGCCGCCGCAACTCGGCGTGCCAGCCGGCGACCTCGGCCGCGTCCGCACACTCCAGCAGCACCGCGTGCGGCCCGGCCGGCCGGGTCCTCATGCCCCGGTCCGGCGGTCGATGCCGGCGCGCGCCGGCCGCCTGGCGGAATCCCGCGCGCCGCGGGTGCCACGACGCGGCCTGACCGAATCGACGGACGTCACGCTGCTCACCCTACGTCCGGCAGGGCGCGTGGCGCGCCGGTCCGACGCGACTGTCCGGTCCGCCGGCCATGCCCTGTCCGGCGTGACCGCCGGGTGGTCAGCGTGGCGTGAGCACCACGTGCGTGTCGACCCGCTCGTACCCGAGGCGGCGGTAGATCCGGGCCGGCCCGTCCTCGGCGTGTAGCCACACCGGACCGTCGGTCAGCTCGGTGGCCGCCACGGTCGCCGCCACCGAGAGCGCGGCGCCGATGCCCCGCCGGCGGTACTCCGGCCGTACCGTCACCGCCGACACGTACGCGGTGCTGCCGGCCCGCTGGGCCAGCGCGCACCCCACCGGCTCGCCGTCGATCCGGGCCACCAGGAACCGGTACCGGGGGCTGGCCAGGTGCCGTGCCGTCGCCAGCGGCGCGAGCTGCGCCCCGTAGACCGCCAGGAACTCGGCCGGGTCCCGGGGCGCGCCGATCGACAGGCCCGGCACCGGCGCGGCACCGGCCGGGTCGGCCGACACGTACACCGGCAGCACCAGCCACTCGGCGAGGCCGCGGTACGCCGGTGCCGCGGTGTCGGCCGCCGACACCTTCACCGACCAGGGCCCACCGTGCCCGGCCAGCCAGTCGACCACCGGCGCCAGGTCGTCCGGCGGCGTCACCGGGCGGGCCCAGGTCGCCCACGGCTGGTCGATGCCGTAGCTGGCACAGGCGATCCCGGCCACCGTCGCCGAGTCGCCGCCGACCTCGGTCAGGTCGGCCATCGCGGCCTCGCCGCGCGCCAGCCGCGCCGTCAGCGCCGCGGTCACGCCGGCCAGCCCGAGACGTACCGCCAGCCGTCGGCGTCGTACTCGGCGACCGCGACGTCGCCGTCGGCCAGCGGCGCGGCGTGCACCCGGGCCGGTGACAGGCCGGCGCAGAGCGCCGCGAGCGGCAGGTCCAGCCCGCCGGCGACCACCGCGACGGTCTGCCCACGATGCCGTTCGGCGATCTCCGCCAGCGTCGTGCCGAACCGGTCCAGCACCTGCTGGCCGCTCTCCCCGTCCGCCGCGGGCGCCGTGAGGTCGCCATCCAGCAGCCACCGGTCGCGCGGCGCCTCCCCGGGATCCGCCAACCCGGCCTGCTCCTCGACCGGCATGTCGACCGCGCCGGTGAGCCGCGGCCCGTCCGGCGCCACGTAGACCCGCACCGGCCGGTGCGGCGCCAGCACCGCGGCGTCCCCGCCGGCCAGGCAGAGCAACCGCGCCACGCACATCATGTCCGCCACACCGCGACCCTACGGCGCCCCGGCCGGCCGCTGCCATCGTCTTTCCCGCCGCCGACGCGGTCACCCGGCCGGGCTGCCATGGCCGGGTCCACCGACCCACCCCGGCCTCGGTGCCCGGCAACGGACGGGTGCATCCCCCGCCACCGGAGGAGCGGGACGGAACGCGCCGACCCCCGTCGCGCGAGGCGCGACGGGGGTCGGCGGGGCGGGAGGACAGGCCCGGTCAGAACGCTTCTTCGGGGAGGTCCATCGGCTCCAGGGTGGCGGCCTCGACGACGGCCCGGTCGCCGGCCAGCCGGGGGAGTACCTCGGCGGCGAAGAAGCTCGCCGTCGCGACCTTGCCCTGGTAGAACAGCCGGTCGTCGGCGGAGACCTCGCCGTCCAGCTTGGTCAGCGCGACCTCGGCCTGGCGGGCCAGCAGCCAGCCGATGACCAGGTCGCCCATGCCGAGCAGCAGCCGGCGCAGGTGCAGCGCCGCCTTGTAGATCGAGCGCGGTTCGCCCTGCTGGGCGGCACCGGCGTACTCGAAGATCTTGCCGAGCATGCCCTGCACGTTCTCCAGGGCGGTGTTCAGCGAGGCGCGAACCTCCTTGAGCCGGCCGTTGCCGGCCTCCGCGTCGATGAACGCCTTGATGTCGCCGGCCACCTGCATCAGCGCCTTGCCCTGGTCCTTCACGATCTTGCGGAAGAACAGGTCCTGGGACTGGATCGCGGTGGTGCCCTCGTACAGGGTGTCGATCTTCGAGTCGCGGATGTACTGCTCCAGCGGGTAGTCCTGCAGGAAGCCGGATCCGCCGAAGGTCTGCAGCGACTCCGAGCCGAGCAGCTCGTACCCGCGTTCCGAGCCGCAGCCCTTGACGATCGGGAGCAGCAGGTCGTTGACCCGGCGGGCCAGCTTCGCCGCCTTCTCGTCGCCCTCGGCCTCGGCGACCATGGCCGCGTCCTGCCAGTTCGCGGTGTACGCGACCAGCGCCCGCAGCCCCTCCGCGTACGACTTCTGCAGCAGCAGCGAGCGCCGCACGTCCGGGTGGTGGGTGACGGTGACCCGCGGCGCGTCCTTGCCGGGGTTGGTCAGGTCGGCGCCCTGCACCCGCGACTTCGCGTAGTCGAGCGCGTTCAGGTACCCGGTGGACAGCGCCGACATCGCCTTGGTGCCGACCATCATCCGGGCGTACTCGATGATGTGGAACATCTGCTTGATGCCCTCGTGCACCTCACCGAGCAGCCAGCCCTTGGCCGGCGCGCCGTCGCCGAGGGTCAGCTCGCAGGTGGTGGAGACCTTCAGCCCCATCTTGTGCTCGACGTTGGTCACGTAGGCGCCGTTGCGCTCGCCCAGCTCGCCGGTCTTCGGGTCGAACAGGAACTTCGGCACCACGAACAGCGACAGCCCCTTGGTACCGGGGCCGCCCGCGCCCTCGACGCCGACCGGCCGGGCCAGCACGTAGTGGATGATGTTGTCGGCCATGTCGTGCTCGGCGGACGTGATGAACCGCTTCACGCCCTCGATGTGCCACGACCCGTCGTCCTGCCGGTACGCCTTGGTGCGGCCGGCGCCGACGTCGGAGCCGGCGTCCGGCTCGGTGAGCACCATCGTGGCGCCCCAGCGCTTGTCGGCGAACATCTTCGCCCACTCCTGCTGCTCCGGCGTGCCCAGGTGGAACAGCGTGCCGGCGAAGCTCGGGCCCGCGGCGTACATGAACGCGGCCGGGTTGGCGCCGAGGATCAGCTCGGAGGTGGACCACCAGAGCGCGCGCGGCACCGGGGTGCCGCCCATCCCCTCCGGGATGTCCATCCGCCAGTACTCGGCCTCCATCATCTGCTTGAACGGCTTCGCGAACGCCTCCGGCACGTGCACCGAGTGCGTCTCGGGGTCGAACACCGGCGGGTTCCGGTCACCGGCGACGAACGACTCGGCCAGGTCCTCCCGGGCGAACCGGTCGATCTCGGTCAGCAGGCCGCGCGCGGTGTCCGCGTCGATCTCCGGGAACGGCTGCTTGCCCAGCCGGTCCGCGGTCCCGAACATCTCGAACAGGTTGAACTCGAGATCCCGCAGGTTGCTCTTGTAGTGCCCCATGTGTGCACGCTCCCGGACTGTGCTCGGCCCGGTCGACGCCGCCCATCCACCGCCGACCCGTACTCTTCGGTAACCAACTGTATTACTCATCGGT
This sequence comes from Actinocatenispora comari, assembly GCF_017312725.1. GTDB lineage: Bacteria > Actinomycetota > Actinomycetes > Mycobacteriales > Micromonosporaceae > Actinocatenispora > Actinocatenispora comari. The sequence continues at coordinate 31,617 of NZ_BOPO01000125.1, forward strand.
AACCGCCGGCAAGCCAGTCTCGCCCTGCGGCCTCACCGTGACCTGCGTCACCGCGTGCCGGATGACTCGTTGGTACCGGTGGAGTGCCGGGTCGGTTCGCCGAACCGTCCGCCGAGCCGCGGAGCCCGCGCAGGTCCACCGACGCACGCCGCCCGCCGGCCCCTCCGGCGATCCGCGGCCGGCCGGGAGGAGGCCAGGACCATGTTGACCATCCTGCTGAACAGGCTCCGTCGAAACCGCTACATCGGCCGGCACCGTGCCAGCACCGTCGCCCTCAGCCTGCGTTCGAGCTGATCGCGAGGCCCCGCCGGCCGGAAGCCGCTCGCCACACCGCCGTCAGGCGTCCCGTACGCCGGGGTTGGCCACGTCGCCGACCTCCCAGGACGGGGTCGCGGTGCGCGCCTCACCGGCCAGCCCGGCGCCGGTGTACTCGAGCAGCACCAGGGCGATGTCGTCGTCCAGCATGCCGTTGACCCACTCGAGCAGGGCGGCCTCCAGCGAGGCCAGGCCGTCCTGCACGGTGCCGTGGCCGAGCAGGCCCCAGGCCCGGTCCTCGATCGGGAAGAACTCGCCGTCCCGGCGCGCCTCCGCCAGCCCGTCGGTGTAGAGCAGGATCCGGTCGCCCGGCTCCAGCCGCTGCACCAGCGGGCGGGCCATCGGCATGAACCCCAGCGGCGGCGCCGGCGCCGGCGGCGCGAGCGGAATGACCCGGCCCTGCCGCATCAGCAGCGGCGCCGGATGGCCGCAGTTGAGCACCGTGAGCGTGCCGCCGCGCTCCTCGACCAGCGCCGCGGTGACGAAGTCCTCCAGCCCGACCGAGCGGGCCACCGCCCGGTCCAGGTCGGCGAGGATCGCCCGCAGGTCGGCCCGCTCGTACGCGACGTGCCGGTACGAGCCGAGCACGACGCTGGCCAGCCGCACCGCGTCGAGGCCCTTGCCCCGCACGTCGCCGATCAGCAGCCGCACCCCGTAGGTGGTGTCGACCGCCTCGTACAGGTCGCCGCCGATGTCGGCCTCGGCGCTCGCCGACACGTACCGGGCGGCCAGCGGCAGGTCACCGACCCGCGGACCGAGCGGGCCGAGGATCGCCTTCTGCGCCACCGAGGCCAGCCGGGACAGCGCGGCGAAGCGCGCCACCTGCCGCTGCCGGATCGCGCCGACCGCCGCGGCGATGGCGGCGGCGATCACGACCGCACCCACGTTCACCGCGACCGCGGTCTGCGGGCCGCTCGGCGAGGTCACCCAGAACAGCGCGGCCAGCAGCACGGACAGCACCCCGACCGGCAGCACCGTGCGCCACGACCCGAACGCCGCGGCGATGAACGGCGGCACCGCGAGCAGCCCGACGTAGCTCGGCGCCCGCCCGTCGGCCACCTCCACCGCGCAGACCATCGCCAACAGCACCAGGGCGGCGACAAGACCGGCGCGCGCGTCGGGGCGCATCATGCGTCGGGCCTTGCTTCGTGGCATCGTCTTCCGGTCCCCGGGACAGAATGGGCGCCGCTGCGGGCCGCAGCGCTCCTGGAGTGCGGTGTTCCCAGGATGCAGTGCACCGCTGGGAAGAATCTCTACACCTGAGAATGCTGCACCTTACGAGGATGCCCTGCGGCGGGGTGACAAGCGAGCCCGCGTCGGCGCGGTGTCACCACCGGGGTGAGTCGGTCGTGCCCGAAGCGGTCAGTACAGCACCTGGTAGTCGACCGTCGTCGCGTCGGTGGACAGCGAGGCGATCTTCGCGTACGCACCCGAGGTGAGCTGGAAGCACCGGTCCCCGGAGTACGGCCCCCGGTCGTTGATCTTGACGGTCACCGACTTGCCGTTGCTCGGGTTGGTGAGCTGCACCTTGGTCCCGAACGGGAGGGTCATGTTCCCCGCGGTCATCGCGTTCTGATCGAACTTCTGGCCGCTCGCGGTGGTCGACCCGGTGGACGTGTAGTCGGCCTTGCAGCTGCCGTTGTCGCCGGTGACGACGGTGTGGACCGAGTCGTCGTCCTTCTTCGTGGAGTCCGAGCCCTGCTGGTCGCTCTGACCGGGGGCGGTCGAGCCGGTGGGACGGGCCTTGTCGCGGGAGGCGCGCTGTTCGAGGGACTCGCGGTCGGGCTGGCTCTTGTTGTCGGCCGCGGCGGCCGGCTTGGTCGCCGGGCCCTCGTTGCCGGTCAGTGCGAAGGAAACCCCGCCGATGGCCATTGCTGCGACCGTGGCTCCGACAGCGATCGGGAGCACCGGCCGCGGAAACCGCCGCCGCACGTGTTTACCCTCCACGGTGCCCCCTTCGCTCAACAGGTCCCGCGGAACATAACGAACGGGTCACCCGGCAGGCAACCCCGCCAGCGTGTTGTGTCCGACGCGTGGAGTGACGATCCACGAGTACCCGCCGGTAGGACCCGGTTTTACGCTCGGAGCAGCGAAGACGATTGTTTTCCAGGTCACGCCGAGCCGGGGCGTCCAGTGGCGCGCACCACTCGTACGGTGACGGACGGTACGGGCGGGAACGCCCGGTGGGAGACCGGTGTTCGGCAGTCATCGGTGCGCGGTCAGCCGTGCGCGGTCAGCGGTCGAAGGTGCGGCGCTGCCGGCGCAGCCGCAACGGCACCAGCGCCGACTCCAACTGCACCGCGAAGCTCATCTTCGAGGCGCCGCGGGCCCGCTCGTCGAACCGGATCGGCACCTCGACCACCTTGTGGCCGCGCAGCACCGCGCGGTAGTTCATCTCCACCTGGAAGCTGTAGCCGTTGCTGCCGATCGACTCCAGTCGCAGGTCGCGCAGCGTTCCGGCGCGCCACAGCTTGAACCCGGCGGTCACGTCTCGGATCCGCAGCGACAGCAGCCGCTGGACGTAGAAGTTGGCCCAGGCGGACAGCAGTCGCCGGTGCACGCCCCACTCCTCGGCCAGCACGCCGCCCGTGACGTACCGGGAGCCGATGACGACGCCGGCCCGGGTGGCGAGCAGCGTGCCGAGCATCTCCGGCAGCGCCTCGGGCGGGTGCGAGAGGTCGGCGTCCATCTGCACGACGAAGTCGGCGCCGGCGTCCAGCGCGCGGGTCATGCCGTCCACGTACGCCCGGCCGAGGCCCTCCTTGGCGGTGCGGTGCACCACGCTGAGCCGCCCGTCGTACTCGGTGGCCAGCCGGTCGGCGAGCTCGCCGGTGCCGTCCGGGCTGTTGTCGTCGACCACCAGCACCCGAAGCTGCGGCAGCGGCAGCGCGAACAGCGCCTTCGCGATGATCGGCAGGTTGTCGGCCTCGTTGTAGGTGGGCAGCACCACCGTGACGGCCGAGTCGCACCACGGTTTCGGCAGCTCCACCGCGGCGGCGGCACGCTCGATCACCGGGTCGGCCGGCGCGGTGGCTGGCTGGACCCGGTCGGCCGCGGGGGCCGACAGGGGTTCAGACGACATGTCCTGATCGTCCACCACGTCGTTCTGCATCGTTGCGGTACCTCCGTGGTCGACCCGCCTGCCCCGTCGTTCGCCGTCCGATCCCCGCACCGAGGGTGAGCGGCCTGCCGGAGCAGCGTAGTTCATCCATACCGCCCGATTCGGCGCGCCGATCCGTCTGCTTGCCAACGCTTGACTTCGATCGAACATGAAGTTCAACGATGGTCGGGCAGGCAACGACGCTGGATGGAGGCAGGACGATGCCCGACGGAGTTCTGGACGAGGCGTACGAGCGGCTGCACCGCACCGGGCCCGAGCGACAGGGCTGGCTGTCCAACCACGCCCCGATGGCGGTCGAGGTACTGGCCCGGCACGGCCACGAGGGCGACGTGCACGGCTGGCTGGACTGGTACCGGCCGAAGCTGGAGGACATGCCCGCGCGGTACGAGCCGATCGACCCGGCCCGGTGGCAGCCGGCACTGGGTGACCCGCGGCGGATCGCGGACTGGGTCGACCTGCTGGTCGGTCAGGTCTCCGAACGCCCCTGGTCGGACGTGCTGGCCGAGTGGTGGCCGCGGCTGCTGCCGGGCATCGCCGCAGGCGCCACGCACGGGGTGATCCGGGTCGGGCACGCGGTCCGCACCCTGCACGGTGGGGACGAGAGCCCGGCGGCGGTGGCCGAGCTGGCGCACGCCTTGGCGTACTGGGCGGCGCGCTGGCAGACCGTCGGCGGGGTGAGCGCGCCGCGCGGCGGGCTGACCCCGGCCGCGGCGCTGGACCAGGTGCCGACGCTGCCGGACCAGACCGGCGGCATCCGGGACCGGCTGGCGCGGCTGGACGCGCTCGCCGGCTGGCCGGAGTCGGTGGCCGCCGCCGGCCCGCCGGACGACCCGGACGCCGCCCGCGACTGGCTCGCCGGGCTCGTCGACGCCGCGGTCCGCCGGTACGGCCGGTACGGGTACGGCGAGCCGGTGATGCTGGTGCACTCGGCCACCGCACCGAACGCCGTACTGCGCACCCTGCCGGCGCTGCCCCGCTCGCTGTGGCTGCCCAGCGTCGGCGCCGCGTGGGCCGCTTCCGCGGCGGTGACCAGCGTGTACGCCCCGGCCGAGCCGATGCCGGCGGACCAGCTGGGCACCGGCCCGAGCGGTACCGACCCGCGTACCGAGGTGCTCGACCGGGCCGCCGCGCACCGGGACGAGCACGTGCTCAAGTTCGTGGACACCGCGCTGGACACGCACGCCCGTACCGGCGATCGGGCCGCGCTGATCGCCGCGTCCGACGTGATCACGCTCATCGACCAGGACAGCTGACCGGTTCGTACCGGCCCGGGACAACGCAGGGACAGAAGGTAGTCAACGGATCACCAACTTCCCCGGGCCGGTGCGGCCACCCTGGCGGGCGGTGCGTAGGCTCCGTCGGGTGTTCGTGGTCGACAGCGCCCTGCGGCGAGTACCGGAGCCGATCCGGTCGCTGGTCATCAAGCACCACGAGGGGCTCAAGTTCCTGATCGTGGGCGGCACCTGCTTCCTGATCACCGCCGCGATCAACTACGGGCTGAAGCTGACGATCCTGCACGAGAAGCCGGTGACGGCACTGACCGTGGCGACCATCATCGCCACGATCGTGTCGTACGTGCTGAACCGGGAGTGGTCGTTCCGCACCCGCGGCGGCCGCGAACGGCACCACGAGGCGCTGCTGTTCTTCCTGGTCAGCGGGTTGGGTGTGGGGGTCAACGACATCCCGCTGGTGATCAGTCGGTACGTGCTGGAGCTGCGGGTCCCGGTCGTGTCGCTGCTGACCCAGGAGATCTCCGACTTCGTCAGCGGGATGATCCTGGGCACCCTGCTCGCGATGGTGTTCCGGCTCTGGGCGTTCCGGAAGTTCGTCTTCCCGCACGCCGGCGCCCGCCCCCGGCCGGACCACACCACCCACCTCACCGCCGTCCCCGACCGCAGCGACGACGAGGTCGCCTGAGCCGCCACGCGGCGGGTTCGGCCGACGCGGTGGCGCGGCCGGGCCGGTGGCAGGTGCCGGCGGCACCGGGTCAGCGGTGCCGGGTCAGCGGTGCCGGGTCAGCGGTAGGCGCCGAAGGCGGAGGCGGCGATCGCCGCGCGGGTCGCGGCCACGACCCGGCGAACCGAGTCGTCCATCGCCTCGTCCACGGCACGGCGGCGGGCGGCACGCTCCGCCACCGCCAGATCCTCGTACGCGGGTGGGGCCGGGCCGAGCTCGCGACCCAGCGCGGCGAGCACCGCATCGGTCGGCGCCAGGTCCTGCGCCCAGGTCAGCGCGTGCGTGAACCACGCCTCGGTCCGGCCCAGCACGCTGGGATCGACGAACTGGACCCGGTCGGTACGGAAGAGCCCGAGCCGGCGCGCGGTGACCCTGCGGCACAGCCCGGTGCGCTCCAGCGACTCCAGGATCCGAGCCGTCGCGTCCGGGGCGAACTGGCCGATCCACTCGGCGGCGGTGTGCGACCGCGGCTCCCCGGCGAGCGTGTCCAGCACCGCCAGGTGCAGGCCACGGGCGTCCGGCGGCGGCCCGCCGAGATCGGCGACCTTGACCGTACCGCCGTCCACGACGGTCACCGCGCCACCGATCGCCGCCTCGGCCAGCAGCGCCCCGCCGAGCACCACGTCCAGCAGCCGCGGGTGGTAGCGGGTGCGGCCGGCCTCGTCGTGGCCGAGGACGAACAGCGCCTCGGGCACCGGCAGGTGGCCGCGCGCCGAGGCGTCCCGCGGCTCGTACCGGCCCGGCGGCGGGCTCATCGAGCGTCCTCCGCCGGAAGCCGGTGCGCTCGCGCACGCTCGCTCATCGGCTCGACAGGTACTGCCGGCCGAGGGCGCGCAGCCGCTCGTGCACCCCGTCGTACGCGGCGGCCGCACCGACCGCGGTCAGGTACTTCTTGGCCACCTTGGCGACCATCGTGTAGTTCGTGTCGACGACGTTGCCGACCGGCGCCTGCCCGGCCTGCGCGATCAGCTGGTACGCGTCCAGGGTGTCCAGCCCGGTGAGCCCGGCCGACCAGGTGACCAGGTCGTGCTGGCTGATCCGGAACGCGTCCTCCAGCGGCCGGGCCGAACCGGTCGACAGCAGCGCGTCGTCGGACTCCAGCCGCGGCCACGGCGTACCCACGCCCTTGATCAGGTCGACCGCGACGACGGTGTTCATCGCCGCCTCGACCGCGGCACCGGTCACCTCGCCCTCGCCCTGCCGGCAGTGCCCGTCGCCGATGGCGAACAGCGCACCGTCCACATTGACTCCCAGGTAGACGGTGACGCCGGCGCGCAGTTCCGGGGTGTCCATGTTGCCGCCGTGCGCGTCCGGGGTGATCGTCATCCGCGCCTCGCCGGCGGCGGGTGCGACCCCGACCGTGCCGTGCATCGGGGAAAGCGGCAGCTCGACGGTGTGCCCGGACCGGCTGGCGTGGTAGCGCACGACGCCCGCCGCGGCGTCCACGTCGTACTTCCAGACCCGCTCCTCCAGCGGCTCCTGCAGCGTGGCCGTGGTGTGCGTGGAGGTCAGCGCGCCGAAGTGCGGCAGGGTCGTGGTGACCGCCCAGTCCCGGGCCGGCGCGATCTCGACGAAGTGCAGCGCCAGCGTGTCGCCCGGCTCGGCGCCGTCCACGTGGAACGGCCCGGTGACCGGGTTGAGGAACGGGAAGTTGCACACCCGCGAGGGCAGGTCGTCGGTGGAGCGCACCACGCCGCCGAAGCAGTCCTCGGTGTACATCGAGATCAGGTCGCCGGGCCGGACGTGCCGCACCGCCGGCCGCCCGCCGAACGTGTAGGCGTAGTCGCCGGCGCCCGGCCGGTACTCGATCAGGTCGCTGGCCATGCTGCCTCCCGCTGTGTCACCAACACCGGCGCCACCGGCGCCCGCGTCGCCGGTACCGTCACACCGGCTCCTGGACCGGCTCGTCCTCCGCCATGCCCATGCTGGGCACCCGGGGCCGGCGGCCGAGAGCGTACAGCGAGGCCAGCACGATCAGGCCGAGCGCCAGCCAGGCCACGCCGAGGATCTGGGCGTTGTGGTCGGCGTTGACCTCCACCAGGACCAGGATCGCGATGCCGATCACCGGCACGACCAGGTGCGCGAACACCCGGCGGCTGCGCTGCCTGATCAGGTGGTACACCACGACACTCAGGTGCAGCAGCATGAACGCGGCGAGCGCACCGACGTTGATCATCGAGCTGAGCAGCGCGATGCCGTCGTCCCGGCTGGACATGTACAGCCCGACGCCGAGGGTGACCAGCGCGGTCAGGAAGATCGCGTTGGTGGGCACCATCCGCTTCGGCGACACCCGGGCGAGGAACTTCGGCAGCTGCCGGTCCCGCCCCATCGCGAACAGCAGCCGCGACGTCGCCACCTGCGCGACCAGCGAGTCGGCGAACCCCCAGGCGATCGCGGTGGTCAGCGCGGTCAGGGTGGACAACCAGGGCCCGCCGGCGACCTTGGCCGCGTTGTAGAACGCGTTGTCCACGTCCCCCTTGATCTGCGCCGGCCCGGACACGAACATCGACGCCACCCAGGTCTGCACCATGAACAGCAGGCCGGCGAGGACCAGCGCACCGATCAGCGCCCGGCCGACCTGCCGCGACTCGCCGCGGTTCTCCTCGGCCAGCATCGAGATCCCGTCGAAGCCGAGGAACGACAGCGCGGCGACGGACACCGCGCCGAACGCGACGGTGGTGGAGAAGTGGTGCGAGTCGAACAGCGGCTTCAGCGGGTCGCCGGTCGCCTTGCCGGTGGCCACGCCGTAGATGCCGACCGCGAGGAAGATCAGCAGTACGGCCAGCTCGCCGACCAGCATCACCCGGGTGGTGACGGCGGTCAGCTTGATGCCGAAGAAGTTCACCGTGGTGTTGAACGCCAGGAAGATCAGCAGCCACGCCCACACCGGCACCCCCGGTACGAACGTGGTCATGGCGCTGCCGGCGACCAGGTAGAGCAGGCTCGGTACCAGGATGTAGTCGAGCAGCACCATCCAGCCGGCGACGAAGCCGACCGGCGGCGCGATGCCGCGACCGGCGTACGTGTAGACGGAGCCGGCCATCGGGAACGCCTTGACCATCTGGGCGTAGGAGGCCGCGGTGAAGACCATGGCGACCATGCCGATCCCGTACGCCAGCGTGACCATGCCGCCGGAGGCCTGGTAGACGCTGCCGAAGATGCCGAACGGCGCGATCGGCACCATGAAGATCAGCCCGTAGAAGAGCAGATCGGGGAAGCTCAGGGATCGCCTGAGCTCCTGCTTGTACCCGAATCGGCGGAGATTGTCCTGCTCGAAGACCACGGCGCCGAACACTAGATCACCGTGTCGAGCTGTCGGGATACGTACCGCGATCGGTGCCTTGCCGCCTTCTCGCTCTGGTCAGAATTGTCACCATCTGTGAAGGTGATTCGAGCCTATTGCCAGCATTAATCGGTTGTTCCGCCAGAATCTACTGCATACCGTAAACGGTGTGATTCGTGACACACGATCACGAGGCGGTCTCACCAAGATCACCCAGCGTGGCAGTGCCCGTTCATGGTGTCAGGTGCGGTGCGGGCCATGCCATTCCCGCGACCACCCGCCGGTACGCGCCGGTGTCCCCGTGGCAACCTGCGACCATGCGGTTCATCGTGTACGGCGCCGGCGCGATCGGCGGGGTCCTGGGCGGCCGGCTGCACCAGGCCGGACAGGACGTGGTGCTGATCGCCCGCGGCGAGCACCTGCACCGGATCCAGCGCGACGGGCTCCGGATCGAGGACCCGGAGACGACCGCGACGCTGCGGATCCCCGCCGTCGCCTCGCCCGCCGAGATCGACTGGCGGGACGGCGACGTGGTCCTGCTGGCCATCAAGACCAACGGCACCGCCGCCGCCCTCACCGACCTGGTCGCCGCCGCCGGCCCGGACGTCCCGGTCTGCTGCGTGCAGAACGGCGTGGCGAACGAACGGCTCGCGCTGCGCCACTTCGACACCGTGTACGGCGTCTGCGTGATGATGCCCGCCGGCCACCTGGAACCCGGTGTGGTGCAGGCGTACTCGGTGCCCACCACCGGCATCCTCGACCTCGGCCGGTACCCGACCGGCACCGACGCGGGCGCCACCGCACTCGCCGACCGGCTGGGTACCGCCACGTTCGTCGCGCAGCCACGGCCGGACATCATGCGCTGGAAGTACCGCAAGCTGGTGATGAACCTGGCCAACGCGGTCGGTGCGCTCGTCGCCGACGACGACAGCGACGAGGCGGTGGCGCTGATCGACGCGGCCCGCGCCGAGGGCGAGGCGGTACTCGCCGCCGCCGGCATCGGCGTGGTCCCGATGGCGGAGGACCAGGCACGGCGCGGCGACATCCTGCGCATCACCCGGTTCGGTGCCACGCCGGCCGGCTCGTCGTCGTGGCAGAGCCTGTACCGGGGGACCGGCAGCGTGGAGACCGACTACCTCAACGGCGAGATCGTGCTGCTGGGCCGGCTCCACGGGGTGCCGACGCCGGTCAACGAGTTGCTGCGCCGCCGCAGCAACGACCTCGCCCGTACCGGCGGCGCCCCCGCCTCGCTCCGCGCCGCCGACCTGCACGCCGCCCTGCGCCCCTGACCACCGTTCGGCCGACGCGGCTCGGGCGCGTGGTCGGGGCGGCTCGGGCCACATTCTGTCCATAGTGGACGGTCAGGCTAACCGGCCGCCCGATCGACGACCGGACGGCCCAGGCAGGCTGCCGGCACCGGAGGTTCACGCGGTCAGCGCAGGGTGGCGAACCAGCGGGCGATCGCGGCGGTACCGGCGACCGCGGAACCGAGATGGCGCGAGTGCTCGTGGTCCGGGGTCCCGAGATCGACGCTGGCCGGTCGCGCGCCGTGCGCGGCGAACGAGCCGAGACACGGTAGGCGCGCCGGCCGCCGCGCCGCCGCCGCGCGTCGGGGCGCGACGGCGGCCGGGCGGGCTTTCGCGCACCCGTCAGCGCTGCCCGTGGTACCACCTGCCGACCGTGACCCCACCGGTACTCGACACCGGTCCACCGGCGATCGACACGGCCCCGCCGGACTGCGTGACGAGGTGCAGCCCCGGGTAGGTCCGCTCCGGCCCGGCGCTGGGTTCGGAGACCGTACCGACGTCGAACAGCACCGTCTCGTGCGGCCGGACGGTCCCGCCGTACACCTTCGCCGGGCCACCGTCGAAGTAGGTGCCGTGGCCGACCGGAAGCCGGCAGTACCGCGGATCCGCCTGCGCGCTCCCGCCGCAGCGGTAGGTCAGCTCCGGGTACTTCTCCGGCAGCGTGCAGGGCGTCGCGCCGGTGTAGGTCATCGACACCGTGGACAGCGCATGCCCACCGCCGGCACCGCCACCGTCGATCGTCACGGCCGCCATCGCATCCAGATCGCACTCGGGGGCGGCGCCGTCGCTCGACCCACCGTCCCGCCGCGCGGACGGCGAGCTCGTCGGGGACGGCGTACCGGTCCGGGACGGGCTGGGGCGATGCGACGGGCCGGGCGACGACGCCACCGACCGGGTCGGCGCCACCGCCGGGTGGTGGCTCGGCGCCGCGGCCCACCCCGCGGCGTACGCGGTGCCGCCGAGGCCGGCGACCGCGAGCGTGACGGCGGACGCGAGCACGGCGATGCGGCGCCGGCGCCGCCGTTCGGCACCGGCCCGGATCTCGCCCGGGTGCTTCAGGTTCGTGTTCATCGCGAGTCGTGCGGATCCGGCGCGCAGTGCCCGTTCGAAGCGGTCAGCCATGGTTGGCCACCTCCGAGACTCCGGCGGTCAGTTCGGCAGCGAACTCGGACAGGTGCGGGGCCAGCGCCTGCCGGCCGCGCGTCAACCGGGCCCGCACGGTACCGACGGCGACGCCGGTCTCGGCGGCGATCTCCGGCACCGACAGCCCGACCAGGTGGTACAGCACGACCGCGCGGCGCTGGTCCGGCGCGATCCGGCGCAGCGCCGCGACGATCGCGACGTAGTCCGGGTCGGCGCCGGGCAGATCCTCCGGTACGCCGTGCCGCCGGTGCGCGGTGAGCCGGTTCCGCGCCTTGCGCCAGGTGCTCACCGCGATGCGGAAGGCGATGGTACGAACCCACGCCTCCGGGCTGTCGTACCTGGCCACCTTGTCCCAGTGCTGCCACGCCCGCGCGTACGCCTCCTGCGTGACGTCCTCGGCGTCCGCCCGGTTACCGACCATCGCGTGTACGTGACTGGTGACGCGCGGCGCGGTGCCCAGGTAGAAGGAGTCGAAGTCGCGCGAATCGCGCACACGCTCCCCTCTCGGGACATGGGCCGGGTCCTCTGGCCGCCGGCCTCACCCTCTTGTCACGCCCGAGAAGGGCAACTGCTGCGTGACATCGGGGAAAATTCCCCCCGAAACCGGACCGCCACCGACCGCAGCGGAGCGGCCGTCGGTCGAGCGAGCCGGAGACCGTTCGGCTGACCGCAAGGGGCCCGACGCGGCCGAGCGGGAGTTCCGGCAGCCGGTCAGCCGCCGGCGAACGGGGGGAGCACGTCCACCGTGCAGCCGGCCCGCAACCTGGCCCCGTGGTCGTGCGCGGCAACCCCGTCGACCAGGAACGACGCCACCCCGAGCACCCGGCCGAGCGGGTCGCCGTGCCGGTCGGCGAGGCCGGTCAGCAACTCGCCGAGGCTGTCGGCCCGCACCTGCTCGCTCGCCGTACCGGCGGCGGCGCGGGCACCCGCGAAGTAGCGAACGGTGATCACGTCAGCCGCCGATCGCGGACATCGGCCGGGACGGCTGCAGGAACGACGGGTCGTTGATCGCGTGCCCCGGCGCCTTGCCCCACATCGCCGTGCGCCACGCGGTTGCCAACTCCTCGTCGGTGGCGCCGCCGCGCAGCCCGCCACGCAGATCCGCCTCGTCCCGGCTGAACAGGCACGACCGCACCTGCCCGTCGGCGGTCAACCGGGTCCGGTCGCAGTCGCCGCAGAACGGCCGGGTCACCGACGCCACGATGCCGACCCGGGCCGGCCCGCCGTCCACCAGCCAGGTCTGAGCCGGGGCGCTGCCGCGCTCCCGGTCGTCCGGTGCCAGCTCGTGCCGGGACGACAGCCAGGCCAGGATCTCGTCCGCGGTGACCATCCGGTCCCGACGCCAACCGTGCTGCGCGTCCAGCGGCATCTGCTCGATGAACCGCAGCTCCAGCCCGTGCTCCAGGGCGAAGTCGAGCAGCTCGGGCGCCTCGTCCTCGTTGAGGTCGCGCAGCAGCACCGTGTTGATCTTCACCGGGGTCATCCCGGCCTCCGCCGCCGCGGTGATCCCGGCCAGCACGTCGGGCAGCCGGCGCCGGTGCGCCAACTGCTCGAACCGGTCCGGCCGCAGCGTGTCGAGCGAGACGTTCACCCGGTCGAGCCCGGCCGCGCGCAACGGCCCGGCCAGCCGGGCCAGCCCGATCCCGTTGGTGGTCAACGCCAGCTCCGGCCGCGGCGACAGCCGGGCCAGCTCGGTCACGATGTCGACCAGCCCCGGCCGCAGCAACGGCTCACCACCGGTCAGCCGGACCTGCCAGACACCCAGCCGCTCGACCGCGATCCGGCACAGCCGCACCACCTCGGCGTCGGTCAGCAGCTCCTGCCGCGGCAGCCACGGCAGACCCTCTGCCGGCATGCAGTAGCTGCACCGAAGATTGCACCGATCGGTCAGCGACACCCGCAGATCGGTCGCCACCCGACCAAACCGGTCGACCAGCGTCAGCGCCTTACGAGCCTCGACGGTCACCCCACGACCGTATCGCGAACCTACGACGGAAGGTACGCGTCGAGCCAGCGCGCGGTCTCCGCATAGACCCGTTCGCGCACCGGTTTGGCCGAGAGCACCAGATCGTGCATGCCGCCCTCGATCCGCAGCAGCGTGACGTGCCGGCCGAGCTTCGGCGACCAGCGCGCGATCTGGTCGGCGTCCAGCACCGTGTCGAACCGCTGCGCCTCCTCGCTCCAGCTGCGCGGGAACCGGCTGCCGGTCGAGCACATCACCAGCACCGGGCAGCGGATGTCGAGCCCGTAGTGCACCCACCGGTGCGCCCGGCGCACCGCGCGAAACCAGCCGGCCCGCACCGGGAACCCGCCGAGCGGCTTCCAGACGGTGTCGAAGTCCCACTCGCCGTGCTGCTCGTGGTGCAGGCTGTACCCGTACACCCCGGCCTCGTTGGCCCGCACCACCGCGCTGGGCTTGAGCTTGCCGATCACGTCCAGCGCCTCGGTGCCGGGGGTGCGCACCAGCCAGGAACCCTGCATGTCCAGCCACGGGCTGTTCAGCACGACCGCGTCGACCAGGCCGCGCTCGCGCACCCAGTGCGCCCAGATCGCGGCGATCAGGCCCCCGGTGGAGTGCGCGTTCAGCATCACCCGCCGGGCGCCGTACTCGGCCCGGATGATCCGCACCGCCTCGTCCAGCTCGGCGAAGTAGTCGCGCAGGTCGGTGATGTAGCCGGGGGTCTGGTGTTCGCGCAGCGAGCGACCGTACTTGCGGAGGTCAAGCGCGAAGAAGTCGCTGCCCCGGGCGGTGTGGAAGTCGGCCAGCTCGGTCTGGAAGAAGTAGTCGGAGAACCCGTGCAGGTAGAGCACCGCGTCACCGGACGGCGTGCCGGTGGGGCGGTGGTGCACCAGGGTGGCGACGACCTCGCCCTCGTCGTCGTCGGGCAGCGGGATGGTCCGTGCGGTGTAGCCGGTGCCGAGCACGTCGTCGGCCAGCTCGTCCGGGACCAGCTGGGCACGCTCGGTCACCTCGTCGCTCACGAGAGCTTCCCCCTCGTCGGAACGCCCACGACTCGCACGCTGCCCCGTACTCATGGGGCACAGTGTGCCATCGGAGAGCACGTACCCCGTGGGCATGTTGCGGCGGATCACAGCGGCCGAGAACGCGCTGCCCGGACCGAACCGGTCAGTGCACGGCGGCGAGACGGAGGCGGCTCCACAGCGGCAACCGGGTGCGCTGCGCCTTCTTCTCGGACAGCTCGCGTTGCACGTCGGCCTTGGCCTTCTTGCCGGCCCAGCTGCGGGCGTCGGCGAAGTATCCCTTGGGGTCCTTGAGCAGGCGAGATGCGCGATCACGCGGACTCTGGTCGGCGTCTCGCGCCTCGTCGTGCGCGGCCGAGCCGAGGAACGGCGCGCCGCATGCTTCGATCAAGCTCGACACCGGAGACCCCCATCCAGAACCGATCGGGTCCAGCCTGCCATGACCTTGCCTAGGTCGCCAACGCAACGACGTTCGTCCGAACGTTGCTACGCACACTAATGCGCACTTGTCGAGCGGACTGTCCTAGATCCGTCAGCTCACGGCCTTGAAATCCGCCCGTTCGTGTGAGCGGCGGCAAGGTCGCGTCGCCCGACAGCGCGGAGGCGTCGAGGTGGGCGACAGCGGCGCGGCAGGCCAGGGCGGACGGTCACCGGTTCAGCCCAGCCGCCAGCAGCTCGCCCAGCAGCCGGACCAGCTCGCGGTCCTGGTCGTGCAGCGCGCCGCACTCCTCGGTGTCCACCGTCAGCAGGCCGAACTGGCGCCGCGCGGTCACCACCGGTACGACGATCAGCGACCGGTGCTTGTGGTCGTCGGTGACCCAGCCCGGCGGCGCCTGCACGGTCAGGTCCGGGTAGAAGCCGTCGGTGTCGGTGTCGATCAGGTGGAACGCGGCGTCGCCCAGCGGGGTACCGGCGACGAACTCGACGGTGCCCGGCTCGGCCCGGCCGTAGTAGCCGACCAGCTCCAGCCGCCGGCTGCGGCCGCCGACCGCGCGGAAGTAGCAGGCCCGGGCGCCTTCCGGGGCGACCAGCTCGCAGGCGGCGGCCAGGACGATCTGGCGGGCCTGGCCCTGCAACTGGTCCAGGTCGCCGCCGCGCGGTCGGGCGTCGCTGATCTCGCCCAGCAGGTACGCGAGCGGGGTCAGGACCCGGCCGACCACGATGCGCATCTGCTGGGTGGCGCGTTCGGCGATCTGCCGGGCGTCGGTGGCCCGCACCGATGCGGCGCGCTCCGCGTACATCGGCAGGCCGACGGAGACGGCGGTGAACGCCGCCGCGCCGGCGAACAGAAGCCAGAACGGCCAGCCGGTCGTCTGGCTCGCCACCGAGCCCAGCGCGAACGCGCCCACCGCCGAGCAGATCGCGATCGGACGGTAATCGCGGACAACCCCGGACGAAAGGCGCGACATGATGCCACTTACCGTAGCCGCACGGTACGACAAGAGTCACTCCCCGGGAGTTGCGACACGGGTCACGGGCCGGCGAATCGTACATTGTCTGATTGATCCGAGCCGATCGGCGGTATGAAAACAGGTATGAAGCCGGTACGGAGCCTCGCCCACGCCATGCTCGCCTCGGTGTTCGTGTCGGGCGGGATACACACCCTGCTGCACCCCGAACACGCGGCGAAACAGGCCGAGCCGGTCAGCCAACGGCTCGCCGCCGCCACCGAGAACACCGCGCCGTGGCTGCCCACCGGGCCGGTCGCCGTCGTACGCGCGAACGCGGCGATCCAGGTGGGCGGCGCGGCGCTGCTCGCCAGCGGCAGACTGCCCCGGTTGGCGGCGCTCGCGCTGGCCGCCTCGCTGGTGCCGACCACCCTCGTCGGGCACGCCTGGTGGCGCTACCAGGACCCGGCGCAGCGGTCCAACCACCGCAACCACTTCCTCAAGAACGTGGCGATCCTCGGCGGCCTGGCGCTGACCGCGGTGGACACCCAGGGCCGCCCCGGACTCGGCTGGCGCGCCTCGCACGCCACCGAGGTCGCCGCGAAGCGGGTCGGCCGGCTGCGCCGCCGCGCGGTCGAACGCGTCACGCCCTGACCGCTCGCCCCGCCCGTCACGAGCCGGGCGGCGCAGTCGCGACCCGGCGGGTAGCGCCCGGTACGAGCCGGGCGGCGCGGCCGCGACCCGGCAGGTAGCGCCCGGTAGGAGCCGGGTGGCGCGGCGGGTGACGCACGGCGTCGCCGCGCGGTGGGCGGTGCGCGGCGAGACTCGGTTTCCGGCAACCGATCGGCTACGCTTCGCTGGCATGGCGCCCATCGGACACCGCATCGCGTTGATGGTTGTCGTCGGCCGTGGCGGGGCGCTGCTGATGCAGCTGCGCGACGCCGACGCCCGGGTCGACCCGAGCCGGTGGTCACCGCCCGGCGGCCACGTGGAACCCGGTGAGACCGCGGAACAGGCGGCCCGCCGCGAGCTGACCGAGGAGACCGCGCTGACCGCGACCGGGCCGGTGCATCCGGTCGCCGAGGGCACCATGCCCGACCGGGTCAGCCCCGGCCGGCTGGTCGCCTGGCAGGTCTTCGCCACCGCGCTGCCCGTCACCCGCGACGACGTACGGCTGGGTGAGGGGCAGGCGCTGGAGTTCGTCGCGGCGGACAAGGTGCCACAGTTGGACCTGACCGACATCGCCCGCCAGGTGTTGCCGTCGTTCCTCGACTCGGACGCCTACCGCCGACTGGCCGCGGCGACCGAGTGACCGTCCGGACGAACCCGGCGAGTCAGCGCTGGGCGATCGGTGGCTCCGGGGTCGGCCACAGCGGCGGGAACGCCTTGTCCTCGGCCAGGTAGTCGGCCACCGGGCGGTTCGAGCTGCGCAGCATCGCCGCGTAGTCGAGCCGCGCGTTGCGCTCCTCGTCGAGGATCTGACCGACCTCCTCGGTCGACCCGCTGCCCAGCTCCAGCATGCTGTGCACCTGCTGGACCGACTGCCACCAACGCCGGTAGGCATCCATCAGCCCACGGGCGACCAGCGGCGGATCATCCTGGACTGCCGTTTCGGCGGCAGCCTGCGTCGCAACCATGCTCATCTGCACTCCCCCCACATGCATTCCACCATCGGCCGGCGATGGCGCCGGTTGCGGACTCCGCCCCCGGAGTCACCTCAACCCGAAACGCCGCCCAACGGGCGCTCGCCGTTCCAACACCGAACCATGTGCACTGTCTGGTCGACACCCGAGCCGAGCCGGGCGGCAAGCCGCATAGTACGACGTGCCAACCAGCGACACCATAGGCCGCTGGACGGCGCGATGGGTAACACAATGGCCCCGTTGGAGGGAAGCGGAGGTCAAGTGTCGGGTTTCTGACCCAACGGCGCGAATCGGTGCGCTAACGCGTTAGAGCATCGTTACCGACCGAAGCGACCGAAAGCTGTCGGCCGCCACGATAACCCGGCACCGCGCAACCGTCCATTCCGGACAGAGGCGGGTCAGGGACAGTTGACCCACTCGTCGGTACCGTCGGCGAACAGCTGGTGCTTCCACACCGGCAGCTGGGCCTTCACCTCGTCCACCAGCTGCCGGCAGGCGTCGAACGCGGCACCCCGGTGCGCGCAGGCGACCGCCACCACCAGCGCCGCGTCGCCGATCGCGAGCGGCCCGACCCGGTGCCCCACCGCGACCGCCTGCAGCTCCGGGCAGTGCGCCACCACGTCGGCGACCACCTTGCCGAGCACGTCGGGCGCGCTCGGATGCCCCTCGTACGTCAGCTCCCGGACGGTGCGGCCGTGGTCGTGATCGCGCACCACGCCCGCGAACGAGACCACCGCACCCGCGGCGCTGCGGGACACCGCCGCCTCGAACTCCGCCGGTACCAACGGTTTCTCGGTCACCTCGACCCGGACCAGCTCGGTCACTGCGACACCTCCGTCGGCGCTTGCGGTGCGGTCATGGCCGTTCCCCGGCACTGAGCGGGAACGGCAGGAACTCGGCCGGCTCGCCGACCCGGCCGGTGGCGCCCGGCGGTACCAGTACGAAGCCGTCCGCCCAGGCGAGACCGCGCAGCATCGCCGATCCGTTGTGCGGCAACGGGTAGGCCAGGCCGTCCGGTTCCAGCCGGGCGAGCGCGAGGTGGGTGTCGTCGCCGCGACCGGCGATCTCGGCGCCGAGCCGGACCCGGCTCAACCGCGGCACCGACCGCCCGGTGAGCCCGGCGACCAGCGGCCACACCAGCGTCAGCAGGCCGATCACCGCGGACTGCGGGTTGCCCGGCAGGCCCGCCACGAACCGGCCGCCGGGCAGCTTGGCCAGCACCATCGGGAAGCCCGGCCGGACCGCGACGGTGTCCACCACGTACTCGGCGCCGAGCTGCGCGAGCGCCGGATGCAGGTGGTCGACCGGGCCGTGCATGGTGCCGCCGGTGGTGCACACCAGGTCCGCCGCGCCGGCGGCGGTCGCGATCGCCTCGACGTGCGCGTCGAGGGTGTCGCCGACCGGCGCCACCGGGGCGGAAACCGTTGGCAGCGCGCCGATCCGGGCCAGCCAGCCGGGCAGTTGCGGGCCGAGCGAGTCGCGCACCAGGCCGCGGCCCGGCAGGCCCTCGGTGAGCAGCTCGTCACCGAACACCAGCACCGTGGCCCGGGGCGGGCGGCGCACCAGCAGCTCGTCGTACCCGCACTGGGCGGCGACGCCGACCGCACCGGGTGTCACCGGGGTACCGGCCGGGAGCAGTTCCTCGCCCTTGACCGCCTCCTCGCCCGGGACCCGCCACTCCGGCGTCGGCCGGCGGGGCTGCCCGGAGACCAGGCCCTCGGCGTCCCGGGTCGAGTCCTCGACCCGGATGATCTGGTCGGCGCCCGGCGGCACCATCGCGCCGGTCGCGATCTCGACCGCCGTACCGTCGGCCAGCGCGACCGCGACCTGGCCGGCGAGCACCCGGCCGGACACCCGCCACGGGCCGGCGCCGCGCACCGCGTAGCCGTCCACGCTGGCGGTGGTGAACGCGGGCAGCGGGGTACGGGCCCGGACCGGCTCGGCGAGCGTCGCGCCGGCGGCGTCGGGCAGCGCGAGCCGGACCGGCTCCGGCGGTGCGGCCGCCCCGGCGGCGTGCGCGGCGATTCGGGCCGCCGCCCAGCCGATCGAGCCGCCACCCGCATCGTGCCCGCGGGCGCCCGCGGCTCCCGGCCCGGTCACCTGTCCGTGGGCACCGTCGGCTCCCGGCGCGGCTGCGCCGTGGCTGTGGCCACCTACGGCTCCCGGCCCGGCTCCGACGTGGCTGTGGGTACCCGCGGCTCCCGGCGCGGCTGCGCCGTGGCTGTGGGCGCCCGCGGGTCCTGGCCCGGCCACGGCGGGGCCGGCGGCGGCGCGCGGGCCGGCGCTGGAGCCGGTCGCGGGGAGCACGGTGGTCTGCTCGGCGCCCCCCGGCGGTGCGGCGACCGCGGACGGGCTGCCGGCGGGCGCGGACGAGTCGGCTGCGGCGACCGCGGGCGGGACGCCGGCGGTCGCGTCCACCGGGCGCGGATGGTCACCGCCGCGCAGCTGGTCGACCGCGTGGGCCAGGATCGGGCCGAGCACGGCGAGTCCGTCGGCGACGGCGCCCCGCGAGCCGGCCAGGTTGACCACCAGGGTGCGGCCGGCGACACCGGCGATGCCACGGGACAGCGCCGCGGTCGGCACCGTGCCCACGCCGTACGCCCGGACCGCCTCGGCGATGCCGGGGATCTGGTAGTCGAGCACCCGGGCGGTCGCCTCCGGGGTGCGGTCGGTGGGCGAGACACCGGTACCGCCGGTGGTGACGACGACGTCGACCCGGGCCGCGACCGCCTCGCGCAACGCCCGCTCGACCGGGTCACCGTCCGGTACGACCACGGGCTCGGTCACCGTGGCGCCCAGCCGGCGCAGACCGTCGACGAGCACCGGCCCGGTGGTGTCGGCGTACCCGCCGGAGGAGGCACGGTTGGAGGCCACGATGACCCGGGCCTGGAAGTCGGTCACGGTTGCCTCCCGTCGTCGGCCGGACGGATCCAGGTACCGGTCTTGCCGCCGTCCTTGCGCAGCACCCGGACCGCGTCGATGCCGGCCGCCGGGTCGACCGCCTTGATCATGTCGATCAGCGCGAGGCCGGCGGCGAGCACCGAGGTCAGCGCCTCCATCTCGACCCCGGTGCGGTCGGCGGTGCGCACCGTGGCTCGTATGTCCACTGTGGACTCGTGCGGTTCGAGGTCGACGACCACGCCGTGGATGGCGATCGGATGGCACAGCGGAACGAGGTCGGGGGTGCGCTTCGCGGCCATGATGCCGGCGATCCGCGCCACCCCCAGCGCGTCGCCCTTGGCCAGTCCGTTGGTTCGGATCAGGTCGAGCACCTCGGTGGTGGTACGCACCACGCCGGCGGCGACGGCACTGCGGACGGTGACGTCCTTGCCGGAGACGTCCACCATCCGGGCCGCGCCCGTCTCGTCCACATGGGTCAGGCCGCTGGACTCGGTCACACGACGAGCCTACGCAGCCCGGCCGGCCCGGACCGACACGGCGGGCGAATCGGTACGGCCGTCCGCACCGCCGGCGGGCCCACCCGCACGGCAATGATCCGTTTCGTACCGCCGAGTGATCACCTGTCATCCTTTTCGCACATGGCCCTGTCATAGACGGCTATCTATGCTGACGGTGTTCCTCCTGCCGGAGATGGCGGTGCCCCGGCCCGCCCCGCGACGCAACGGGCCGCACGCACCGGCCACGACGCGCGCGACGTTGGGGGGCGGTCGTGACGACGCCGCGAAACGGGCATGCACCGCGCGCTCCTCGTACCGCGCCGCCCTCCTGCCGCCGAACCGCGGCCGCCGACCCACCGGCACCCACTCCCGAGACGTACCGAAGGGGGTCCGCCGTGCGCGAACACAACTGGTCCTGACGACTTGTCGCAGCCGACACCACACGGAGAGGGGATGCCGCCATGCGCGAGCACAACTGGAGCTGACCGCCGCCGACACCTTCCTGACCAGCGGAAAGGAGACCGCGATGCGCGAGCACAACTGGAGCTGAGCGAACCCCGTCGCGACCGACACCACGAAGAGAGGAGGCGCCGCCATGCGCGAGCACAACTGGTCCTGAGAGCTGTCGCAGCCGACACCACGAAGAAAGGAGGCAGCGCGATGCGCGAGCACAACTGGAGCTGAACGACCGGACGCCGCCCCGACAAGCGGGAAGGACACACGCCGTGCGCGAACACAACTGGTCCTGAGGAGCGGTCGCAGCCGACACCACGAAGAAAGGAGGCGCCGCCATGCGCGAGCACAACTGGAGCTGAACACCGCCGACAACGTCCCGACCAGCCGGAAGGAGACCGCGATGCGCGAGCACAACTGGAGCTGAGCCCCCGTCGCGACCGACACCACGAAGAGAGGGGACGCCGACATGCGCGAGCACAACTGGAGCTGAACGAGCCGACACGATCCGACAACAGGAAGGACACGCCATGCGCGAGCACAACTGGAGTTGATCGGACGACGCCGTCACATCGAGCCGAGGAGGGAGGCGCGCCGTGCGCGAGCACAACTGGAGCTGAACCCCGCCGACAACGTCCTGACCAGCGGAAAGGAGACCGCGATGCGCGAGCACAACTGGAGCTGAACGGCACCCGTCGGCCATGTCGTACGAAAGGAGACGCCGTGCGTGAACGCCACTGGACCTGACGACGATCTGTGGTGTTGTCGAACACTCACTTACGTCGATCCGCGCATCCGCGTAGGATCGCCGCATCCGTCACCCGATTCGCCCCGGGGACCTGCCACCGTGAGTACTGCCGACGCTTCCACGGCCCGCAACGCCACCCTGCGCCGCTACATCTTCGGACACGCCGCGCTGGCGCTGGGCGTGCTCCTTGTCGCCACCGCCAAGCTGCCCGGGCCGACCGGCGCGCTGTGGCTCGCGGTGGGCATGCTCGCGCTGTACACGGTGGCCGGGTTGGCCCCGGTGCAGCTGCGGTTGCGCAGCCAGGGCGTGCAGTTCGCCTGGGGCGAGGCAGCCGTCATCATCGGGCTGGTCGTGCTGCCACCGAGCACGATGATCTGGGCGGCGGCGTTGGGGCGCCTCGCCGCCGAGCTGATCGGTCGCCGCCCCGCGGACAAGCTCACCCTCAACGTCGCGAAACAGGTCGTCGCAGTCACCGGGGCCGCCACCCTCAGCTACCTGGTGGCCGGCGCCCGGGTGGATCCGTTCACCGTCCGGGGCGCGGTCGCACTGATCGCCGCGACGGGGGTGTACGCGCTGTTCGCCGCGCTGTCGGTGAGCATCGCGATCAGCCTCGCGAACGGCACCCGGCTGCGGCTGATGCCGCTGCACCGGGTCGAGCTGATCGCGATCAGCGGCAACATCGCCATCGCGTTCCTGATCCTCGGCGTGCTGCGGTTCGATCCGCGGCTGCTGTTCGCGATCCCACCGATGATCGTCTTCCTGCGGCTCGCCTACGCCTACCGGCTGCGCACGCACACCGAGCGCGAGGCGTGGCAGCGGCTGGCCGCGGCGACCGACCGGTTCAGCGAGGTCGACCTGGCGCAGGTGCTGGGTACCGCGGTGACCGGCGCCGCCGAGCTGTTCGGCGCCGACGAGGTCGAGGTGCTGGTCCGGCTGGGCACCGAACCGGACGGCCTGGTCCGCGGCGACGCGCAGGGCGTGTCCTGGGCCGGCGCCGCCGCCGACGCACCGGTCGCGGGCGAGGCCGAGACGATCGAGACGCCGCTCGGCAGCACCGACACCGACGCCGGCCCGGGGGAGCTGCGGCTGCGGTTCGCGGGCACCGTGCGGCTGAGCGACAGCGAGCGGTACGCGCTGCGTACCTTCGCCGCCGCACTGGGCACCGCGCTGCGCAACGCGTACGCGTACGCCGAGGCGCAGCGGCGGGCGGCCCGGCACGCCTACGACGCGGCGCACGATCCGCTCACCGGCCTGGCCAACCGCCGGTACCTGCTGGACGTGGGCGAGCAGGTGCTGTCCGAGCGGCCGGCGCGCGGCACCCAGGCGATGGTGCTGATCGACCTGGACCACTTCAAGGAGGTCAACGACACCCTCGGGCACTCCGCCGGTGACGAGGTGTTGACCGCGATCGGCCGGCGGCTGGCCACCGCGGCCGGCGACGACGACATCGTGGTACGGCTGGGGGGCGACGAGTTCGCGGTGCTGTTCGTGGCGCTGCCGGCGCCGGCGCTCGCGGTGCACCGGGCCCGGCAGATGCTCGCCACCCTGGACCCGCCGATCGAGGTCGACGGCATCCGGATCACCGTCGGCGGCAGCGCCGGCGTCGCGCTCGCCCCGGTCCAGGGCGGGGTCGGCGAGCTGCTGCGCCGCACCGATGTGGCGATGTACCAGGCGAAACGGGAGGGCAGCCGGCTCGCCGAGTACCAGCGGCAGCGGGACACCGCCGACGTCGGCCGGCTCGCCCTCGGCGGCGAGCTGCGCGCCGCGCTGCACGGCAACCAGTTCGCCCTGCGGTACCTGCCGATCGTCGAGCTGAACTCGGGCCGGATCAGCGCGGCGGAGGCGCTCGCCCGGTGGGAACACCCGTACCGGGGGGAGATGGCGCCGCGGCAGTTCCTCACCGCGATCGAGCGGTCCGACCTGCTGCCGGAGTTCACCGAGCTGGTGCTGGACACCGCGCTGGCGGCGGCGTACCGGTGGGCCGACGCCGGGCACCCGATCGGCGTCGCGGTGAACCTCTCCCCGCGCAGCCTGCTCGACCCGGACTTCCTGCGCGTGGTGCAGCGGCGCGTCACGTCCAGCGGGGTACCGCCCGAGCAGCTCACCCTGGAGCTGACCGAGACCCGCAACCTGAGCCGGCTGGACGTCGTCGACGAGACCCTGCGCGGGCTGCGCGAGCTGGGGGTGCGCATCGCCCTGGACGACTTCGGTACCGGCAGCTCCTCGCTCGGCATGCTGGCCCGGGTGCCGGTGGACGAGCTGAAGATCGACCGCAGCTTCGTCGCCGGCCTGGTCACCTCGCCGGAGCCGGCGGCGGTGGTCCGCGCCGCGATCGACCTGGGCCGCAGCCTCGACCTGTCGGTGGTGGCGGAGGGGGTGGAGAGCCAGCGGCAGCGGGCGATGCTGTTCGAGCTGGGCTGCCCGTGCGGTTCCGGCTACCTGTTCTCCCGGCCGGTGACCGACACCAAGATCGCCGACCTGCTCGCGGCGGAGACCCCGCTGGCGCCGCCGATGTCGGCGGACGCGCAGGTCATCCGCATCCCACCGGGCCGGCTGACCCGCAGCACCCGGCACCGCCTGTAACCCGCGGCCCGGCCGCCGCCGAGCTGGTGATCGGCGGCGCGGCGGGACGGGCCGTACCGGGAGTGCGGGGTCGGCGGGGGCGATGCCAGACTGACCGGCGTGACGCTGACCGG
The DNA here is from genome assembly GCF_017312725.1 of Actinocatenispora comari. Classification (GTDB taxonomy): domain Bacteria; phylum Actinomycetota; class Actinomycetes; order Mycobacteriales; family Micromonosporaceae; genus Actinocatenispora; species Actinocatenispora comari. The sequence goes on from NZ_BOPO01000125.1 coordinate 56,050, forward strand.
AATCGCCCGCGCGACGCACCGGGCCGGCCGAGGCACCGTGGTCGACATCGTGCTGTACGCGGCATCCGCCGTCTATGCCGGAATCATCGCGTTCAACACCGGGATGCCGGCGCACGCGCAGTGGGGCCGGATCGCGGTGTTCGGCTACCTGGCGCTGACCGTGCTCGCCGTCGTCCAGCGGTTCGTCGGGCGCGGGCTGGCCCGGCCGGCCACCCGGATGGTGCTGGTGTTCGCCGGCTGGGCGGCCACCACGCTGCTGCCGCTGCTGATCGAGGCCGCCCAGCGGGCCACCGGCGCCAGCGGCCGAGCCCAGGACGAGGTGACCGTCGTCGAGATGGCCGGCGCGCGGCTCGTCGACACCGGCAGCCCGTACCTGTCGCACGACGGCATCGTCGGCGCGCTGCCCTCGCTCGGCTACCTCGCCTACGTGCCGTACAACCCGGGCATCGCGGTGTTCGGCCTGCCCCGGCGGTACGCGGGGGACCAGTGGTGGACCGACGCCCGGGTCGGCTTCGCCGTCGTGACCGCCGCCGCGATCGTCGCCGCCCTGGTACTGCTGCGCCGGCTCGCCCCCGCCGCGGTGCTGGTCCGGGCGGCGCAGGTGGCGACCGTGTTCCCGGTCTGCGCGCTGACCCTGGCCACCGGCGGCGACGACCTGCCGGTCCTCGCGCTGTGCCTGCTCGGGCTCGCCTTCGCGGTACGGGCACGGGTGGACGAGGGCGGCGGCGCTCTCTGGTGGCTACTGTCCGGCCTGGTCATCGGCGACGCCGCCGCGATGAAGCTGTTCGCCCTGCCGGTGCTGGTGGTGTTGGCGGTGTTCGTCGGGTTCCGGGCCGGCGGCCGGTCGCTCGGCTGGTACCTGACACCGGCGCTGGCCCTGCCGGTCGTCACGCTCGGCCCGATCGCGCTGCGCGACCCGGACGGCGTGCTGGAGAACCTGGTCCGCTACCCGCTCGGGCGCGGGCTGGCCGAGAGCCCCGCCGCGAGCAACCTGCCCGGGCACCTGATCGCGGTGCTGCTGCCAGGTGGGAAGGTCGTCGCGGCGAGCCTGCTGGTGGCGGCCGGCCTGGCGTTCGTGCTCCACCTGCTGGTCCGGCCGCCGGCCGACGTCGCCGCGGTGACCTGGCGGGTCACCGCGGCGATGCTGCTCGCGATCTGCCTGGCGCCGGCGACCCGGTTCGGCTACCTGCTCTACCCCGCCGCGTACGCGGTCTGGGCGGTGGCGCTGCGCATACCGCGCGAACCGGCCGAGCCGGCACGACATCCCGGCGTTCGAGTCGCGACCGCCGGGGATCGGGCGTAGACAGGAAACATGCGGTCGCGACCCCGACATCGGCTTGCCGGCCCGGTCGTCGACCGGACATACCGGGACCGGCGCGAGGCGGGTGCCGCGCTCGCGGCGCTGCTCGGCTGCCACGCCGGCAGCACCGACGTCGTCGTACTGGGGCTGGCCCGGGGCGGCATGCCGGTCGCCGCCGAGGTCGCCGGCCGGCTCGGCACCCCGCTCGACGTGCTGGTGGTCCGCAAGCTCGGCGTGCCCTGGGCGCCGGAGGTGGCGTTCGGCGCGATCGGGCCGGACGAGGTCGTCGCGTTCACCGCGTTCGCCGACCGGCTGTCCGCCGACGAGATCGACACCGCGGTGGCCACCGAACGCGCCGAACTGGCCCGGCAGGACGCCCGGTACCACGCCGACCACCCGGCGACCGACCTGTCCGGCCGCATCGCCGTACTGATCGACGACGGGCTGGCCACCGGCGCCACGGCCCGCGCCGCGGTCGAGGTGGCTCGGCGCCGCGGCGCCGAGCGCACCGTGCTCGGCGTGCCGGTCGCCGCACCGGGCGCGGCCGACGCCCTGGCAGCGGTCGCGGACGAGCTGGTCTGCCCGTACCGGCCGGCCAACTTCGACGCCGTCGGCCGGTTCTACCAGGACTTTCGGCAGATCTCCGACGGCGAGGTGCACGGCCTGCTGAGCTGATCCGCCGGTACCGCCGGGGCTGCCGGCGCGCCTCCTCAACGGCGCCTTAACGAGTCTTGGTCGATCGCCGGATCGCTCGGCTACCGTTGCCCGATGGACCTGATCTGCCCGAAGTGCCAAGGACAGATGCGTCAGTACGAACGCAACGGAGTCACCGTCGACCAGTGCACCGAGTGCCGCGGGTTGTTCCTCGACCGCGGCGAGCTGGAGCACCTGATCAACGCCGAGCAGGGGTGGTACGGCCCGGGTGACCATCAACGGCCGCACGACGAGCGCGGCCGGCACGACACCCGCCGGTACGATGAGCGACGCCACCCGGACCATGGGCAGCGCCGGAAGCGCCGCAGCTTCCTCGAAGACCTGTTCGACTAGACGAGCCATCGCCGTCTCGACCCGCCGCGGCGCGACCAGGTGCCGCGGCGCCCACCGGGTGCGCCGACCAACCGCACCGCGCGCGGTCGTGCAGACAGGGGCCCGGCTGCCGCGGGCACCGCCCGGCAGTGGGAGGGCTGGATGGCGCTGACCGACGAGGCGATCAACCGGATCAAGAACATGATCACGTCCGGTGAGCTGCGTCCCGGTGACCGGCTGCCCAAGGAGGCCGACCTCGCCGACCGGCTCGGCCTGTCCCGCAACTCGTTGCGGGAGGCGGTCCGCGCGCTGTCCCTGATCCACGTGCTCGACGTGCGGCAGGGCGACGGCACCTACGTCACCAGCCTGGAACCGCAGCTGCTGCTGGAGACGATGAGCTTCGTCGTCGACTTCCACCGGGACGACAGCATCCGCCAGTTCCTGGAGATCCGGCACATCCTCGAACCGGCCGCCACCGAGCTCGCCGCCCGGCGGATGACCGACCAGCAGCTCGACGCGCTCGGCGCCATCCTGGCCGAGCTGCCGGACGACCCCAGCGTCGACGAGCTGGTCGCCAACGACCTGCGGTTCCACCGCGAGATCGCTGTCGGCGCCGGCAATCCGTCCCTCGCCAGCCTGCTGGAGAGCCTCTCCGCCCCGACCGTACGGGCCAGGGTCTGGCGCGGCCTCACCCAGGAGGGCGCCGTGCAGCGCACCCGGGAACAGCACGCCGCGATCCACGCCGCCATGGTCAGCCGCAACCCCGACGTGGCCCGCGCCTGGGCGACCGTACACGTGGCCGGGGTGGAGGACTGGCTGCACCAGACCCTCACCGAACCCCAGGCCACCGCCGCCGACTGACCGCGGAACCCCGTCGCATCGGCGACCGCATCCCGGCCGGCGTCGGGAGGCGGGACGCGGTGGGCAGCGGAGCGCGGCCGGGTGCCGGCGGTGGTCAGCCGACCGCGGCCGGGGTCGCCTCGCGGGCGATCGTGTCCAGCACCCGCTGGGACGCCTCGTCGGCCGCCCGGTACAGCACGACGCGCAGGTCCGGTTCCGACATCGGCAGCAGCACCTCGAAGTCGACCGTCAGCGGGCCGAACTCCGGATGCAGCATCGGCTTGCGGCCCCGCCCGTTCACCCGCACCGCGTGCTGCTCCCACAACCGGGCGAACTCCGGACTGCCCGACACCAGGTCGTCCAGCAGCGCCGCCAGCTCCGCGTCGTCCGGGTGCGCCGCCCAGGCGGCCCGCAGGTCGGCGATGCCCTCCCGGATCACCCGCTCCCGCTCCACGTAGAAGTGCTCGAACCTGCCATCCATCAGGCACAACCGCATCGTGTTCAGCGACTGCGCCGGCAGCGTGTCCAGCCCGAGCATCACCCGGCTCATCTCGGCGTTCCAGGCCAGCACGTCGAAGCGGTGGTCGATGAGCATCGCCGGCAGCGGTGACAGGTCGTGCACCAGCCGGGCCGCCGCCGCCGGGAACACCGGACGATCTCCCGGGGGTACGCCGGCGACCCGTCACCGGCAGCCCCACCTCGGCCGGCGTCAACCGCTCCCGCCTGGTCCGCAGGAACGCCGCCAACTCCGCACTGACGTCCACCGTCTCCGTCATGCACCCAGCGTACGAGCAGCCGGCGGCGCCGCCGACCGACCGCGCTGGCGCCGTCCCGACACCGGCCCCACCGCGCAGCCTGGGACCCGCTTTCCCAGGAAACACCGTCCCTGAACAGCGACCGCCCGCTCGACGAACCTGGGTGTCAGGAAGCCAGCGAACGCATCAGGAGCGACACCATGGCACACACCACACCGTCCCTCGACCGGTACCGGCTGCTCGGCCGCTCCGGCCTGCGCGTCTCGCCGCTCGCGCTCGGCGCGATGACCTTCGGTACCGACTGGGGTTGGGGCGCCGACCGGGACGAGACCCGGCGCATCGTCGACGCGTACGTCGACCGCGGGGGCAACTTCATCGACACCGCCGACGTGTACACGAACGGGACGTCCGAGCAGCTCGTCGGGGAGATGGCCGCGGGCCGGCGCGACCAGCTCGTGATCGCCACCAAGTACACCAGCAGCACCGACCCGGACAACCCGAACGCCGGGGGCAACCACCGGCGCAACCTGGTCCGCTCGGTGGAGGACAGCCTGCGCCGGCTCGGCACCGACTACATCGACCTGCTCTACCTGCACGCCTGGGACTCGACCACCCCGGTCGAGGAGGTCCTGCGCGGGATGGACGACCTGGTCCGCAGCGGCAAGGTGGTCTACGTCGGCATCTCCGACACGCCGGCCTGGCAGGTGTCCCGGATGCAGGCCATCGCCGACCTGCGCGGCTGGTCCCCGCTGATCGCCCTGCAGATCGAGTACAGCCTGGTCGAACGCACCGTGGAACGCGACCTGATCCCGATGGCCGCCGAACTGGGGCTCGGCGTCGTACCGTGGTCGCCGCTCGCCTCCGGCGTCCTCACCGGCAAGTACGACCGGAGCGACCTGGCCACCGACTCGACCGGCTCACCGAACGGCAGCCGGCGCGACATCGCCGCCGGCAACGGCGCCCTGACCGAACGCGCGCTCGACATCGCCGACACCGTCACGAAGGTCGCCGCCGAACTCGACACCACCCCGTCCCGGGTCGCGATCGCCTGGGACCTGCAGAACCCGGCCGTCACCGCACCGATCCTCGGCGTACGCACCCTGGCCCAGCTGGAGGACAACCTGGGGGCGCTGGACGTCGAGTTCACCGCCGACCAGCTCGCCGCCCTCGACGCGGCCAGCGCGGTCCCGCTCGGTTTCCCGCACGAGTTCCTGCAGCGGCCGATGACCCGCACCGTGATGGGCGGCAACACCGTCGTCGAACCCCGTCGCTGACCCGACACCGTGGCGCGCGCTCCCGAGCTGCGGGGGCGCGCGCCGTCGTCGGCGCCGGTACCGCGGATCACCGGTGCGGCATCATCCGCCGGGTACCCACCGACATCGCGGCCAACCCGAGCAGCACGCACACCGCGCCGACGATGATGTTGTTGATCATCGTGGTGGTGGTACTCGCGTCCACCCCACGGATCACCCACGGCGACACGATCACCCAGACGCCCATGATCGGCGCCGTCCACGCGATCCCGTGCGTACGGCCGAACGCGGCGACGAATCCCATCGCCACCACGCAGTACGCCAGGCCGACGATCAGGTTGCTCGCCGCCAGCGCGTGCAGGCCGTTGAAGCCCAGCACCCACGGCGAGATCGCCAGGTACAGCCCGGCCAGCACGGTCAGCCCGTCCAGCACCTGCACCATCGGCCGTGCCGCGGCGCGGTCGTACTTGTCCCCAGCTCGACGAGGTCTGGATGCTGTTCGATCCCCGGAGCGCTCGCCATCGCGCCCTCATCTCCCCTACCGATGCGATCCTCGGCGGCCCGTTGCGGGCCGCCCTGTTGCGAGGCTGTCGGGGCGTCATCGAACCAGCGAGGCGCCACGACAGCTCGGAGCCCTTCCCGGTGTGCAGGACCCGCTGCCCCGGCTCGGGTGGCTCGGCGTGTGGCGAAGGATCGTCGGCGCGTCGGGTCCCACGACGGGACACGCGGCTAACGCATCAAGTTGACCACGCCGGCCGCGTTCTGCCCACTACCTGATCGGCCACCCTCGCCCATCCGGTTTCCCCATCGACGGGGACCGCGGGCCGGCGACGGCCTCCCGGCGAGCGGTCAGCTGACCGCCATGTCGACGAACCGGGACAGGTGCAGCTGCGCCGCGACCGTGATGGTGTCGGTCGGCCCGTTTCGATGCTTGGCGACGATGAAGTCCGCCTCCCCGGCCCGGGGAGTCTCCTTGTCGTAGTAGTCCTCACGATGCAGCAGCAGCACCACGTCGGCATCTTGTTCGATGCTTCCCGATTCACGCAGATCGGATAGCTGTGGCCGCTTGTCGGTGCGCTGCTCGGGGCCGCGGTTGAGCTGGCAGGCCGCGATCACCGGGCAGTCGACCTCCTTGGCCAGCAGCTTCAGGCCACGGGACAGCTCGGCGACCTCCTGCTGCCGGCTCTCCGCCCGCTTCGGCCCGCTCATCAGCTGCAGGTAGTCGACCACGATCAGCTTGATGTCGTGCCGCTGTTTCAGCCGCCGGGCCTTGGACCGGACCTCCATCAGGTTCATGTTCGGGGTGTCGTCGCAGAACAGCGGCGCCTCGGAGATCTCGCCCATCCGCCTGGCCAGCTTGGTCCAGTCGTCGTCGGACAGCTGCCCGGACCGCAACGTGTGCAGCGGCACCCGCGCCTCCGCCGACAGCAACCGCATCACGATCTCGACCTTGCTCATCTCCAGGCTGAAGATGACGCTGGCCATGTTGTTCTTGATCGAGCACGCCCGGGCGAAATCCATCGCCACGGTGGAGTTGTGGGTGGGGATCCACGACTCGCTGGCCAGGTACATGTGGTCGGCGGCGTCGACCTGCACGCAGCGCACCGGCACGCTCGCGACCGGCCGAACGGCCACGATGTACCGCCGGCGGGTCGTCACCCGTGCCGCACCGCGCTGCCGAGCCAGCTTGCGCCGGAGCCGGAACACCGGCTCGGCCGGCGTGAACGTCAGCGTGTAGCAGGTCGAGCTCTCCTCGCGGTGGCCGTCGACCCGCCTGGTCGACATCGAGACCTGATAGCCGAGGCTCAGCACCAGCTCGCGAACGTCGTACGCGAGCCGGCGGCAGGTCACCGCGAACTGCACGGTGCCGGACGGCATCACGTACCCGTCGGAGTCGAGCAGGCCGGCGAGCAGCGCGCGCCGCTGCCGCTCGGAGGCCCGCAGGTAGTCGCGCGGAACGTGCTTGTCGCCGTACACCCCGAGCGATCGGAGCCGCGCGGTGAACGAGCCGCTGCGGGCGCGGCAGGTGCGGCACTGCCGCCGACCGGATCCGGCACCGGTCGCCGGTCCGCCACAGTCGGGACAGGTCGGCGCAGGCTCGGGGGCGGACACGAACCGGGCCCGGCCGCCGCAGCGTCGACCGCAGGTACCCACGTTGCTCGCCTTGGGCTGGAACGCGCGGCCACAGACCACGCAGGCGCGACCGGGGACCGGGTCAGGCGCCGGCAGCTTGATCGAGTACCGGAGCCCGCCGAGGGGAGCGACCGCCAACCCCTCCGCCCGGATGTACTCGGCGATCTCCGGGTCGGCGGACGTGTACCGGTTCCCGGCGGCGTCCCCGTCGCCGAGCCAGATCCCGAGCGCGTAGGGCGGAACGGGCAGCTCGCGGTCGGGCAGGTCGGCCGCAGCCGCGACCGCGACCGCATGATTGGGTCGGCCGTCGCGACACGCCACCGAGGCGGCGATCTCCTCGGTGGTGACGACATCCCGGTGCGTCGCCGCCTGGCCGTCGTTGATCGGGACACCGGCCCGGTCGTGCAGCGCGGTCAGCAGCGCCTGGCGCGAGTACGCCGGGACGGTGCGCGACCAGGGGCGGCCGTCGCGCTGGTAGGTCTGGGTGACGGTGCCGGCGCTGCCCACCGCTCCGGCGACCGTGTGCAGGACGTGCCGGAACTCGGCGCCGACCGCACCGGCCACCTGGGCCAGCGGCACCAGCTGATCGGGCCGTCGATCGGCGGCCTGCCGCGCCTGCCGCGACCTGTGCACGGCATCCATCGACCAGTGCGGCCGCCGGCGCCGCTCGGCACCCTGCCGACGGCTGGCCCGGGTGCTGGTCCGCCACTGGTGCTGGGCGTCGGCGACGATGACCGTGCCGTCCGAGAACTCGACCTCGTAGCAGGGGCGGTCGGGCATCACCTCGGTCGCGGCGACCACCGTGGTCGGGCGACCGTCGGAGCCGATCAGCCGGTCACCGACCCGGACCTCGCCCATGGTGGTCCAGCCGTCGGGCGTGGGCAGCGGGGTGTCCAGCGCCAGCGCCTTGCCCAGGCCGGGGCGGCCGGCGACGATGATCAGCTGGCCGGGGTGGAGGCCGTTGAGGAGGTTGTCGAGGTCGGTGAAGCCGGTCGGGACGCCGGTCATCACGCCGCCGTTGGCGCCGATCGCCTCGATCTCGTCCAGGGTGGGCTGGAGCAGCTCGTTCAGCGGGGCGAAGTCTTCCGAGACGCGGCGCTCGGTCACGTCGTACACGGCCTGCTGGGCCATGTCGATCACGTCGTCGATGTCCCGGCCGGCGCCGGCCGCGGCGCCGTAGCCGAGCTGGGTGACCCTCGTTCCGGCCTCGATCAGCCGGCGCAGCATGGCGCGGTCGGCGACGATGCGCGCGTAGTACGCGGCGTTGGCGGCGGTGGGCACGGCGGAGACGAGGGTGTGCAGGTAGCCGGCGCCGCCGACCCGACCGATGTCACCGGAGTCGACCAGCGCGGACGCCACGGTGATCAAGTCGGCCGGCTCGCCCCGCCCGTACAGGTCGAGGATGGCGTCGAAGACGATGCCGTGCTTGGGCTGGTAGAAGTCGTTGGTCTTGAGGATCTCGACGACGTCGGCGATGGCGTCCTTGCTCAGCAGCATGCCGCCGAGGACGCACTGTTCGGCGGCGACGTCCTGCGGCGGGGTGCGCTCGAAGTCGGCGGCGCTCGGCTCGTGCTGTTGCCGGGGTGGCCGTGGACGTGGCTCGTCGTCCGGCTCGTCGCCGGCCGGTCGGACGTCCTCCGAGATCGACATTGCGCCCCCCTGCTGTCGGCACCGCACGCGGCGCCGAGTACCCCCGCAGCGAACCACACGGCACCGACATTCTTGCCGGCGACGCGCTGGTCGCCAGGCGAGGTTAGAGAGCGGTACCGGGCGGGATCAAATCGGCCGGTGGACAGCGCGGGGGACAACCTGTGGACAACCCGCCGTTGGCTGTGCACAAGGCTGTGCACAGGGTGGGGATAACTGCTGGGGATAACTCACCACACCGTCGTGAGCTGGGGAAACTCCGTGAACAAGGTGTGGAGGAGGAAAACTTCCGGTTACCTCGGCCGAGTGAGGAACTCCAGCACCCGCTCGTACGGCCAGCAGTTGAGGACCTGGTCGGGAGTGAGCCAGCCGCGTTGCGCGGTGAGGGTGGCGTACCGGACGAAGTCGAGCTGCGGCACGGCGTGCGCGTCGGAGGAGATGGCGAACGTGACGCCGCGCTCGGCGGCCCACCTGATGTGCTCGTCGCGCAGGTCCAGCCGGTCCGGCCCGCCGTTGATCTCCAGCGCGGTACCGGTGGCGGCGGCCGCCTCGAACACCGCGGGCAGATCGAGCTCGATCGGCTCCCGGCGGCCGATGAGCCGGCCGGTGGGGTGCCCGATGATCTGCACGTACGGGTTCTCGCAGGCGCGGATCAGCCGCCGGGTCTGCTCGGCGGCGGGCAGCGTGAAGTGGCTGTGCACACTCGCCACGCAGAGGTCGAACTCGGCGAGCACGTCCTCCGGCCAGTCGACCGAGCCGTCCGGCGCGATGTTGAGTTCGGTGCCGTGCAGCAGCCGCATGCCCGGGTACCGGCCGCGCAGCTCGGCGAGCCGTTCGCGCTGGGCGAGCGCCTTCTCCAGGGTCATGCGCTGCATGAACAGCTCGGGCGCGTGGTCGGTGACGGCGTAGTAGTCGTACCCGCGTTCCGCGGCGGCGGTGAGCATCTCGTCCAGGGTGGCGACGCCGTCGGTGAGGTTGGTGTGGGTGTGCAGGTCGCCGCGCAGCGCGTCGACGGTGACCAGCTCGGGCAGCTCGTCGTTGCGGGCGGCGGCGACCTCGCCGAGGTCCTCGCGCAGGGTGGGCGGGACCCACCGCAGGCCGAGTCGCTCGTACACCTCCTGCTCGGTGCCGGCGACGATGAGTTCGTCGGTCTCGGCGTGGAACAGCCCGTACTCGGAGAGCTTGAGGCCGGCGTGCACGGCCAGCTCGCGGACCCGGACGTTGTGTTCGCGGGAGCCGGTGAAGTACTGCAGGGCGGCGCCCCACACCTCCTGCGGCACGACCCGCAGGTCGATCTGCAGCCCACCGGCCGACGTACTTCCGGCGGAATCGCCGGCGGCGCCGGCGTGGTCGGCGTCCGGCTGCTTGCCGGCGCCGGTACCGGCGGCGGGCAGCGCGGCGGCGGGGTGCAGGGCGGTCCGGATGGAGGTCTTGGTCTCGCCGCGCACCAGCACCGTGTCGGCCTCGGGCAGCGCGACGAACGCCGCCATCAGCGGCCCGGAGTCGGCCGCCGCGGCGAGGATGTCGATGTCACCGACCGTCTCCCTGCCGCGCCGCAGCGACCCGGCGTAGGTGCAGCGGTCGGCGAGCGGGGCGAGCCGCTCGACGATGGATTCGGCGAGGTCGAGCGCGGTGGCCATGAGGACCCGGCCGGCGCCGCCGCGGACGAGCTCGATGCCGGTGCGGATCACCTGCTCGGTGCGCGGCCCGAACCCCTTGAGCTGGCGGAGGTCGCCGTTCTCGACGGCGGCGAGCAGCGCGTCGATGTCGGCGATGCCCAGCTCGCGGTAGACGGCGAGGGCCTTGGCCGGACCGAGGTTGGGGATGCGCATCAGCGTCAGCACGCCGGCCGGTATCTGCCCGCGCAGCTCTTCCAGCTGCGGGAACGTGCCGGTCTGGACGGCCTGGTGCACCTTGCCGGCGATGGACGCGCCGACGTTGGGGATCTTGCGGATGTCGGTCTCGTCGAGGGTGGCCAGGTCGGTGGCGTACCCACCGACGCCGCGGGCAGCCTTCTCGTACGACCGGATCTTGAACCGGTCGCCACCGGTCATGGCCAGCAGTTCGGCGTACTCCGCGAGGAGGCCGGCGACCCGCTCGTTCGCCCGCGCCATGCGCTCAACTCTACGGGTTGGGTCGGACACCGGCGCGCCGTGAAACCGATCTTGGCACGCGTCGCGGCGCCCCAACCGGTGACCGTCCGTGCCGGCACGGCCCCGACACGGTGCGGACACGACTCGGACACGCCCGGATCCGGGGCCCGATCCCGCGCGTCTGACGGTCAATCGACGTGAGGGAGGTTCCGATGCGAATCGTACGTAGCGTCACGGTCGTGGCGGCGCTGGCGGGGCTGGCGCTGGTCGCCGGGTGCAGCGGTCCCGGCGGAAACCGGTCGTCGGCGGGTGCCGACTCGGCGCCGCGGAAGGTCACCGGCGCGACACCGGGGGCGACGGGTACCGCGCGGCCGGGTGCGGCGCCGCCGGTGGACGCGCGTACCACGCCGAAGTCGACGTTCGCGCTGGACGTGGACACGGCGTCGTACTCGTACGCGCGGCGGCAGTTGACGGCGGGCAGCCTGCCGGATCCGTCGACGGTGCGGCCTGAGGAGTTCGTGAACGCGTTCCGGCAGGACTACGCGCAGCCGGCCGGGTCGGGGTTCTCGATGACGACGGACGGGGCGAAGCTGCCGGAGTCGGGTACCCGGATCATGCGGGTGGGGTTGCAGACCCGCGGCGAGGATGCGGCGTCGCGCCGGGACGTGGCGTTGACGTTCGCGATCGACACGTCCGGATCGATGGACTACGACGGGAAGCTGGGGCTGGTCAAGGACGCGCTGCACACGCTGATCCGGCAGCTGCGACCGTCGGACCGGGTGGCGATCGTGGCGTACGCGGACGAGCCACGGGTGCTGCGCGAGCTGACCGCGGTCTCCGACCGGAACGCGCTCGACGAGGCGATCGACGAGCTGTCCGCCTCCGGCAGCACCGACCTGGGCAGCGGGGTGGAGACGGCGTACCGGGTGGCGCGGGACGGGTACCGGAAGGGCGCGACGAACCGGGTGATCCTGCTGTCCGACGGGCTGGCGAACCAGGGCGACACCGACTCGAAGACGATCCTGGACAAGGTGTCGGACCAGGCCGGTCGCGGCATCACGCTGCTGTGCGTCGGGGTGGGCGGCGACTACGGTGACGCGTTGATGGAGCAGCTCGCCGACCACGGGCACGGCATGGCGGTGTACGTGGGGGACCAGGCCGAGGCGCGCCGGACGTTCACCACCCAGCTGACGGCGAACCTGACGGTGCGGGCGCGCGCGGCGAAGGCGCAGGTCGAGTTCGATCCGAAGCGGGTGCGCAGCTACCGGCTGATCGGGTTCGACGACCGGCGGCTGGCCGCGGACGACTTCCGGAACGATGCGGTGGACGGCGGCTGGGTGGGTCCCGGCCACAGCGTGACGGCGCTGTACGAGGTGACGTTGCGGCCGAAGGCGTCCGGCCGGGTGGCGACGGCGCGGGTGCGCTGGCAGGACCCGGAGTCGGACGAGGCGAAGGAGGCGGCCCGTACCGTGTCGGTGTCCGATCTGGACGGTGCGCTGGCGGACGCGGCGCCGCGGTTGCGGGCGGACCGGGCGGTGGCGGCGTTCGCCGAGTGGCTGCGCGGCGACCGGTACGCGCCGGACGTGCGGCCGGAGTCGCTGGCCTCGACGGCGGACGCCGCGGCGGACGCGACCGAGGACGCCCAGCTGCGCGAGCTGGCGACGCTGATCCGGACCGCGGCGAAGCTGAAGGACTGACCGCGCGGCCGCTCGGGGCTGATCCGCTCCGAGCGGCCGCCAGTTCGGCCTTAGGATGCTAGCATCCTAGGCATGGTTGCGACCGGCCGCGAGAAGGTGCAGTTCAACGTCTACCTGCCGGCCGAGCTGGTCCGGCAGGTCAAGCACGCCGCCATCGACCAGGGCGTCAGCCTGTCCGCCCTGGTCGAGTCGGTACTCCGGGCGCACGTCGGCGCACCCGACGAGAGCGTCGACGCGCCCGGCGGACTGGCCGGCAGCGCATCCGGCGGAGCGGCCCGTGCCGCATCCGGCGAAGCGCCTCGTGGCGCATCCGGCGGAGCGGCCCGTGGCGCATCCGGCGGAGCGGCCGACGAGGCAGCTGCCGGCCCGCCCGCGGGAGGTGCCGGCACGCCTGGAGAGAGGGCCGGCACGCCCGCGGAAGGTGCCGGCGCGACCGGCGGTGCGCCGGAGAACGCCGCGGAGGAGGGACGACGATGACCGAGGTACAGGTGCGGCCGGTGCGGTTCACCGGCCGGGTAGACCGGATGCGCGAGTTCCTCACGGTGCTCGGCCTGGCGCCGCGGGTGGAGTCCGAGCGGGGCGGCTGGGTCGACCTGGCGGCGGGCAGCGGCCTGGTCGCACTGCACGACGCGGCGACCAGCGACACCGGCGGCCGGCCCGGCGAGACCCGGCTGTCGTTCGAGGTGGCCGACCTGCGGGTGGTGGCCGACGCGCTGCGCACCGCCGGGTTCGGCGAGCCGGCGAGCTGGGACGAGTCGTACGGCCGGATGCTCGCGGTGCGCGACCCGCTCGGCGAGCTGGTGCTGCTGGACGAGCGCTCCGACGACGACTACGGCTACCGGCGGCACCGACCGCGCCCGGACGGTCGGCTGCACGTGCTGCCGCTGCGGTACGCGCGCGCCACCGACTACGCGCCGTTCCTCGCCGCGCTGGGGCTGACCGCCCGGCCGGGCGGCAGCGACTGGTGGCAGGTGTACGAGGGCCCCGGTGGCCGGGTCGCGCTGCACCCGCCGGCGCCGAGCGAGGGTACGAGCGAGCACCCGCCCGCGCGGTCCGAGCAGACCGGCAAACACCCGCCGGCGGCCGGGAAGGCCGGCGAGCACTCGCCGGCGGCGGACGAGAAGGCAGCTGGGTACCGGCCAGCGGCGGCCGAGGCGGCTGGCGCTCGGGGCGGCCCACAGCCGCCGTCCCCAGCCGGGGTCGGGGTCGGCGGCGAGCCGGGCCAGGCCGGTGCGGAGCTGGTGTTCGAGACGGCGGAGCCGCTGACCGCGCTGGTGTCCCGGCTGCGGGCGGCGGGGTACCGGGACGCGCGGGTGGCGCAGGAGGAGTCCGGTCCGGTCGCGCTGGTGACCGACCCGGACGGCCAGGTCGTCACCGTCCACCCCGCGCCGTACCTGGTCCGGCCGGCGGCACCGGCCGACGTGCCGGCGCTGCGGGCGCTCGGCGAGCGCGTCGTCGCCGACACGTACGAGCCGATCGCCGGGCCGGACTACGTGCGGTACGTGCTGGACCGGTGGTGGCAGCCGCAGCAGCTGGCCGAGTCGATGCGGCGAACCAGCACGTTCGTGGCGGAGGCCGCGGGCCGCGTCGTCGGTACCGCGAACCTCGGCCGCACCGCCGACGGGGTACCGGTGATGTGGAAGCTCTACGTCGACCCGGTGATGCACGGCCAGGGCGTCGGCTCGGCGCTGCTCTCCGCGGTACTGGCGGCGCTGCCGCCGGACGCCGACCGGCTGGCGCTGTCGCACCTGGCGGGCAACGTCCGCGCGGCCGCGTTCTACCAACGGCGCGGCTTCCTGCCGTGGCGCGTCGAGCCGGACCCGGCCGGCTGGCCGGACCAGGTCTGGCTCACCCTGCCGGCGACCGCCGACCGCTGAGCCCCCGCGGCCCTCAGCCCGCCGACCGCTGAGCCCCCGCGGCCTTCACCCCGCCGACCGCTCAGCCCCTGCGGCCCTCAGCTCGCCGAACGGCCGGCCGGCCACGGCAGGCCGGCTGCCGGTCAGTCCTGGGGGGTGAAGACGGCGAGCGCCTCGGCGTCGGACGGGACGGTGCGGACGTTCTCGGCGACGAACTCGTCGATATCGGGGTAGTCGGGGGCCGCGGCGCGCAGCGCGTCGGCCGCCGCGGCCAGGTCGTACCGGGTGTGCCGGAGCGTGACGTGCGGCCCGAGCAGCGCCCAGTACGCGCCGGGCTCGCCGTACGGCATGCCGACGCTGCCCGGGTTGACGAACCGGCGGCGGTCGGCGAGCCGGTCGAACGGCATGTGCGTGTGGCCGAGCACGACGGTGCGTTCGGCGCTGTTGGCAAACGCTTGCCGGTACCGGTCGACCGGCGAGTCGACGAGCACCATCTCGGTGTCGCTGCGGCTGCTGGCGTGGCAGAACAGGGTCGGGCCGAGCCCGTCCACGTCGAGCGTGACGGTCAGCGGCAGCCCGGCGAGCAGGTCGCGGTGCGCTCGGGTGAGCCGGCTCGCGGCGTACCGGGTGGGCAGCGTGACGAGGTCCGGCAGGTCGGTGGGCAGCCGGCCGTCGCACTCCTCGACGAGTTCGCGGTCGGCGTTGCCGCCGACCCAGATCGCCCG
This sequence comes from Actinocatenispora comari, assembly GCF_017312725.1. Taxonomy (GTDB): domain Bacteria; phylum Actinomycetota; class Actinomycetes; order Mycobacteriales; family Micromonosporaceae; genus Actinocatenispora; species Actinocatenispora comari. Next base: position 71,375 of record NZ_BOPO01000125.1, read on the forward strand.
GTCGCCGAGCGCGAGCAGGCGGTCGAGTGTCTCGGCCGGCATCGGGCCGGTGGCGATGTCGCCGTTGAGGACGAGGGCGTCGACGCCGGCGGCCTCGACGTCGGCGAGGACCGCGTCGAGCGCGGGAAGGTGGCCGTGGATGTCGGCCAGTACGGCGAGCTTCATATCAGAAACGCTATGGCGTCCCGTGCCTGAGCAGCAACGAGCTTCGCTGTCGGCAGAAGGCGGTGTCGGATGCCCCATATGTTCTGGGGTTGTTTACAGTCTTCTATGTTAAGTTAACATCGGTAATCGCACCGTAGGTCGAGCCAGAAGGCACCAACTGATGGCGGAAACTCAGCCGAGCCCGAACGAGCTCTGGGCCGGCGTCGATGTCGGTACGCAGAGCGTCCGCGTCACGATCGTCGACGAGACCGGCGCGACCCGGGCCACCGGCAGCGCGCCACTGACCTCGACCCGCACCGGCGGCCGGCACGAGCAGGACCCGGACCAGTGGTGGCAGGCGTTCCGCCGAGCCAGCCGGGAGGCCGTCGGCGCGCTCCCGACCGGCGCCGCCGCCGGCATCCGTGGCCTCGCCATCGACGCCACCTCCGGCACCTTCCTGCTCGCCGACCGCGACGGCACCCCGCGCACCCCCGGCCTGATGTACGACGACGGCCGCGCCGGCGCCGAGGTCGCGGACGTGCTCGCCGCCGGCGCCGGCCTCTGGGACCGGCTCGGTTACGCGATGCAGCGCAGCTGGGCGCTCCCCAAGCTGGTCTGGCTGCTGCGGCACGACGCCACGCTGCGCGCCGACGCCACCGCCGGCCGGCTCCGGCTGGTACACCAGGCCGACCACCTCGCCGCCCGGCTCACCGGCGGCCCGGTCGCCACCGACCACAGCCACGCCCTCAAGACCGGGTACGACCTGGACGCCGAGCGCTGGCCCACCGACGTCCTCGCCCGGCTCGACGTGCCCGCCGACCTGCTGCCCGCGGTGGTACGCCCGGGCAGCACGCTCGGCGCCGTCGACCGCGCCGCGGCCGAGCAGACCGGCCTGCCCGCCGGTCTGCCGGTCCGCGCCGGGATGACCGACGGCTGTGCCGCGCAGCTCGCCGCCGGTGCGCTCACCGAGGGCTCCTGGAACGCGATCCTCGGCACCACGCTGGTCCTCAAGGGCGTCACCGCGCAGCGGCTCACCGACCCGGGCGGCGCGGTCTACTCGCACCGGCACCCGGACGGCGGCTGGCTGCCCGGCGGCGCGTCGAGTTCCGGCGCCGGCGCGATCGCCGCCGCGTACCCGGGGCTCGGCGCCACCGAGCTGGACGCGCTGGCGGAGCGGGCCGCCGGGTACGAGCCGGCCGGCGCGCTGCGCTACCCCGTCGCCACCCTGGGAGAACGCTTCCCGTTCGTCGATCCGACCGCCGAACCGTTCCTGGTCGGCAGCCTCGCCGACGACGCCGACGGGTACGCCGCGCTGCTGCAGGGCGTCGGCTACGTCGAACGGCTCTGCTACGCCTACCTGCGCAGCCTCGGCGCCCGCACCGACGGGCCGGTCACCCTGACCGGCGGCGGCGCGCGCAGCCGGTACTGGTGCCAGCTGCGCGCGGACATCCTCGGCCGGCCGCTGCGGGTACCGCGGGACGCCGAACCGGCCGTCGGGATGGCCGTGCTGGCCGCCGCCGGTACCGGGTCGGTCGCCGCGACCGCCGCCCGGATGGCCCGGCCGTACGTCGAGGTCGAGCCGCGGGCGGGCGGGCCGGAACGGTTCGCCGAGCCGTACCGGGAGTTCGTCGCCGAACTGCACCGCCGCGGCTCGATCGGTGCCGACCTGCTCGCCGCCGCCGACAGCGCCGACCTGCCCGCCGCCGCCAACGGCGCCGAGCTGCTCGCCGCCGGGGGTGCGACGGCCGCCGGCGACCGGGCCCCCGTCGCTGCCACGGCGGGGCAGCCCGGCGCCGGCACCACGCCGTCCACGGAGGACCGGGCATGAGCGCGACGACGGTGATCCTGGCCCGGCACGGGCGGACCCCGTGGCACTCGCCGAACCGGTACTGCGGGAGCAGCGACATCGGCATCGACGAGGTCGGGGTGCGGCAGGCGGCGCGGCTCGGCGAGTGGGCCCGTACCGCCGGGCTGACCTCCCTGTACTGCACCGATCTGCGCCGCACCCAGCTGACCGCGGCGCCGGTCACCGCGGCGACCGGGCTGGCCCCGACGATCGAGCCGCGGTTGCGCGAGCTCGACTTCGGCATCGCCGAGGGGCGCACGCTGGCCGAGCTGCGGGACAGCCATCCGGACGCGGTCGAGAAGTTCCAGCAGGACCCGGTCGAGCACCACTTCCCGGACGGCGAGCACCCCGCCGACGCGGTACGCCGGGCGCACGCCGGGCTGGCCGACCTCGTCGCCGCCGACCCGGGTGGCCGGATCCTCGTCGTCGCCCACTCGACGCTGATCCGGCTGCTGGTCACCGACCTGATGGGCGGCTCGCTGGCGCGCTACCGGGCGCTCCTGCCGGATCTCGTACCCACCTCGCTGACGACGTTTCTGGTACGGCCGGGAAATATGGCTCTGGCGGCGTTCAACGTGCCGCCGACACCCGAACCGCCCACCACCCGGTAGTGAGGCATCCATGAGCGAGCGCCAGCGAGCGAATCAGAGGTACTGCGCGTCGTGCCTCATCGGACTTCCGACGAAGGAGGAAGCCCGATGAGCAGGCGCCAGCGAGCGAATCAGAGGTACTGCGCGTCGTGCCTCATCGGACTTCCGACGCAGGAGGAAGCCCGATGAGCGACGCACCGACCGAGCGGAACCGGCCCGCGCAGCGGCAGACGGAGATCGCCGAGCACGTGCTCCAGCACGGCTCCGTCGCCGCCGCCGACCTGGCCGAGATGTTCCACGTCAGCCTGATGACCATCCACCGCGACCTGGACGAGCTGGAACGCCAGGGCGTGGTCCGCAAGTACCGCGGCGGGGTCAGCTCCCAGCCGTCCAGCGTCTTCGAGTCGAACGTGGCGTACCGGATGCGCTCGTCCACGGCGGAGAAGCAGGCCATCGCCCGGCGGGCGCGGGAGCTGATCGAACCCGGCATGGCGATCATGCTGGACGACTCCACCACCACGCTGGAGTTGGCGAAGCTGCTCACCGACATCACGCCGCTGACCGTGGTGACCAACTTCCTGGAGACCATCAAGCTGCTGTCCGCGGTGCCGGGGATACGGCTGATGGCGCTCGGCGGTGAGTACTACCCGACGCACGACTCGTTTCTCGGGGTGCCGTGCATCGAGGCCATCGAGGCGATCCGGGTCGATCTGCTGTTCACCTCCACCTCGGCCGTCTCCGGGGAGTTCGCGTACCACCAGGAGCAGGAGATCGTGCTGGTCAAGCGGGCCATGATGCGTTCCGCCCAGCGCAGCATCCTGATGGTCGACCACACCAAGCTGCGCCGGGTCGCGCTGCACCGGCACGCGCACGTCACCGATTTCGACCGCATCATCACCGATGCCCAGGCCACCGAGAGCGAACTCGCCGATCTCACCGAGCACGGCGCCCGCTACGAGCTGGCCGACTGACCGCTGCGCGGCGCGCAGCCGAGAGGAGCACCCGTGCCCCGGACCCAGGTCCTCGTCGCCGGCGACCACTTCGTCACCGACGCGCTGATCCGCGCGGCGTTGGACGCGGAGCTGGGCGCCGACGCGCTGTCGGCGACGACGCTGACGCTGCCCTGGCCGTACACCCCGTACGGGCGGGTCGCCGAGGTCGACGAGGCGTCCGGGGACGAGGACTCGCTGATCGCCGCGCTCGCCGGCGCCCAGGTCGCGGTGACCCAGATGGCCCCGTTCACCGAGCGGGTACTGGCGGCGTCGGACGCGCTGAAGCTCATCGTGTGCTGCCGCGGCGGCCCGGTGAACATCAACGTCCCGGCCGCCACCGAACGCGGCATCGCGGTGTGCACCACCCCCGGCCGCAACGCGGTCGCGGCGGCCGAGCACACCGTCGCGCTGCTGCTGTCCGCGCTCCGGCAGATCCCGCAGCGGCACGTGTCGGTACAGGCGGGGGAGTGGCGCAGCGACCTCTACGCGCTGACCGAGTGCGGCAGCGAGCTCGCCGGCGCCACCGTGGGCCTGGTCGGGTACGGCGCGATCGGCCGCCGGGTCGCCCGCATCCTCACCGCGTTCGACGCCGAGGTCCTGGTGCACGACCCGTACCTGCCGACCGACGCCGAGGTCACCTCCACCCCGCTGCCCGAGCTGCTGTCCCGGTCGACCGTGGTCAGCCTGCACGCGCGGCTCAGCGACGAGACCCGCGGCATGATCGGCGCCGCCGAACTGGCCGCGATGCCGCGCGGCGCGACGCTGGTCAACACCGCCCGCGGCGGTCTCGTCGACTACCCGGCGGTGGTGGCCGCGCTCGACTCCGGGCAGCTCGGCGCGGCCGCCTTCGACGTGTACGAGACCGAGCCGGTGGACCCGGCGTCCCCGCTGCTGACCGCGCCGCACACGGCGCTCACCCCGCACCTCGCCGGCGCCACCGTACAGACGGCGCAGCGTGCGGCGCGGCTCGCGGCGACCGCGGTCGGCGCGTACCTGCGGGGCGAGACGCCGCCGGCGCTGGCCAACCCGGACGCTCTGGCGGTGAGCTGACGGCCTTCGCGGCACGAGCCGGACCCGCGGTGCGCTGACGGCTTCGGCGGGGCGCGGCCGGACTCGCGGGCCGGGTGGCCGCGACGCGCGGTCAGTCGTCGGCGGCCGGGCTGGCGCTGCCGCCGGTCGCGCTCGCCGACGGGGTCGGGTTCGGCGCGAGCACCGTGTAGAGCTGCTGCGGCGCCTCCCGGACCTGCGCGGCCGGCGGTGCGGCGACCCGTACCGGCGTGCCGAAGTCGCGGTACCGGGTGGTCACCGTGGACTGCGCCGAACTGTCCGACCGCAGCACGCTGATCGCCAGCTCGGTGAGCCGGCCGGACCGGTCCACCGACGCCTCGAACGTGACCCGCCGCGGCGACGGCCCGAGCAGCGTGGTCAGCTGCTGCGCGGTACGGTCGCCGGCCGCGCGGGCGCGCAGCTCGGCCAGGTCGATCCGGCCCTGGTAGTGGCCGGGCGAGGTCTCCGCGGCCGACTCGATCGTGTCCAGGTAGCGGGTGCTCAGCGTCGGGTCGATCGCCTGCGCCAGCACGTTGCCGGGCGCCAGCCGGGTGGTGCGGATCCGCAGCCACACGTCCGGGTCCTTGTCCACACCCTTGACGTACAGGTCGGTCCCGACCAGCACGGCGTCCATCGCGCCGATCCCGAACGAGCCGTCCAACCGCCCGAGCTTCCGCTTCGGCTGGTACGAGCCGCTGACCCGGGCGATGCCGGTCCCGCCGTCGAACGCGAAGCTGGTCGCCTCCAGCTTGCGTACCGCCCGGGTCAGTTCGGCGGTGGCGTGCCGGGTCTGGGCCGGGCCGGCGCTCGGCGTGGCGGAGGTGGCACCGACGTCGGACGGCTGCGCCGACGGGGCAGCGGAGTCGCGGCACCCGGCGAGCAGCAGGCCGGCGGCGCAGACGGCGACCGCCGCGATCATCCGTCGCATCGGGGGTCTCCTCCTGCCCGAGTCACCTGCCCGGGGGCGATACCCGGACCAACTGGCCATCCCGTCAGCATAGGTCCCCACCTGCGGGTACCGACAGTCTCGGCCTGCCGACTGGTAGGAGTCGCGAACGGCCGGGGCCGGAGACACCGGTGCCCGGGCGGTCGCGGACCGCCCGGGCACCGGGATGGAACTCGTGAACCTACTTCGACGCGACCACGTCGAGGTTGACGGTCGCCACGACCTCCGGGTGCAACCGCACCGGGATCTGGTAGCTGCCGACCGTCTTGATCGGCGAGGTGACCTGCAGCCGGCGCCGGTCGAGGGCCGGGCCACCGGCCGCCTGCACCGCAGACACGACCTCGGCCGGGGTGACCGAACCGAACAGCCGGCCACCGTCGCCGGCGCGCTCGGTCAGCGTGACCTTCAGCGTGTCGAGCTGGGCCTTGACCTCCTGCGCCTGGTCGATGTTGCGGATCTCGCGGATCGAGCGGGCCCGCTTGATCTGCGACACCTGCTTCTCCGCGCCCCGGCTCCAGGTGATCGCGAAGCCCTGCGGGAGCAGGTAGTTGCGGCCGTAGCCGTTCTTCACCTCGACGATGTCACCGGGCTCACCGAGGTTGGAAACCTCCTGAGTGAGGATGATCTTCATGTCGGTCCCCCTCAGCGGTTCTGCGCGGTGTACGGCAGCAGGGCCATCTCGCGGGCGTTCTTGATGGCGCGCGCGATCTGCCGCTGCTGCTGCGAGTTGACACCGGTGACCCGGCGGGCCCGGATCTTGCCGCGGTCGGAGATGAACTTCCGAAGCAGCGCGGTGTCCTTGTAGTCGACGTAGATGATCTTCTCTTTGTCGAGAGGATTCACCTTTTTCTTGGGCTTCCGCAAAGACGGAGGCTTAGCCATTTCAGTGTTGCCTTTCACGTACGGATGCCGGTGCCGCGCGGGGCGGCACGCCGGCTAGAACGGGGGCTCGTCGTCGAAACCGCTGTTACCGCCGCCGGAGCGGCTCGCGGCCGGAGTGGCCGACGCCCACGGGTCGTCGCCGCCGGAGTTCCCACCACCGGAACCACCGGACGAACCGAACCCGCCACCGCCGCCACCGCTGCGCGACATCTTCTGCACCTTGGCCGTCGCGTACCGCAGGGAGGGGCCGATCTCGTCGACCTCCAGCTCGATGACGGTGCGCTTCTCGCCCTCGCGGGTCTCGTACGACCGCTGCTTGAGCCGGCCCTGCACGATGACCCGGCTGCCGCGCTGCAGCGACTCGGCGACGTTCTCCGCCGCCTGCCGCCACACCGAACAGCTCAGGAACAGCGCCTCGCCGTCCTTCCACTCGCCGGACTGGCGGTCGAAGGTGCGGGGCGTCGACGCGATGCGGAAGCTCGCCACCGCCGCGCCGGAATTGGTGAACCGCAGCTCAGGGTCGTTGACCAGGTTGCCAACGACCGTGATGACGGTCTCTCCTGCCATGACTCACTCCTCACACTCGGACCCCGAGGGTCGCACCGACGTACGACACAACGAGTGACCGATCGGATATCAGTGAATTTCGGGCCGGAGGACCTTGGTCCGCAGCACCGACTCGTTGAGTCGCAGCTGGCGGTCCAGCTCGGCCACCGCGGCGGGCTCGGCCGACAGGTCGATGACGGCGTAGATGCCCTCGGTCTTCTTGTTGATCTCGTACGCGAGGCGGCGACGGCCCCACACGTCGGTCTTCTCGACCGATCCGCCCGAATTGCGGATCACGTTCAGGTACTGGTCGAGCGACGGTGCGACGGTGCGCTCCTCGAGATCGGAATCGAGGATCACCATGACTTCGTAGTGACGCAAGACGTTCTCACCCCCTGTGGACTAGGCGGCCACGGACTTTCCGTGGCAGGAGGTCTGTGCGTCGTTCGGCACCGAAACGCCGCGGGGACGACCCCGCGGCGCGGACCGAACCGTAGAACGATATCAGCCGGTGGTCAGCCGACCCCAACCCGGCGTCCCCGCTCACAGCCCCTGACGAGTGCCGTGAGTCGAGGCCCCGCCCGGTCGGAGCCTTACCAGGTGCGACCAGAACGATCACGACCGTGAGTGGAGGGCCGCGGGGCGCCCGGTCCGAGCCTTACAGGGTGGGACCTGGGGAGGAACGACCACACCGATGAGGTGGGAGCCGGCCGCCCCGCGGAGACTATGTGCGCCGTGTCCTGTCGGCCACGACGTTGTCAACTGTGTGCCGCGCCGCCCCGACTGCGCTGGGACAGCACCGTTCGTACCGCGGCGGCACCGACGCCGACCAGGCAGATCGCCGCGATCAGGGCGAGCACGCTGGTGGCGCTGTTCGGACCGATGCTGGCGACCGGGTGCGCGGCCACCGAACCTGGCGCCTTGGCGATCGAGGTACCGGAGACCTCACCGCCACCGCCGCTGGTGCCCGAGCCGGCACCCGGCTCGGCCGCCGAGGACGGCACCGCACCGCGGGCGACCGGGTCGTGCACCTTCGGTGCCGCGCCGCCGTTCGGCTGGTGCCCGGGCACCTGCTGCGCCGAGCTCGCGTCGCCGGTCGGGTGCTTCGCGGCACCGTCGGAGTCGGCGGAGCCGCCGGACGGCTGGTGCGTGCTGCCGGACGTGGACGAGCCGCCACCGGAGGTCTTCTTCCCGCCGGTGGTGCTGCTCTCCGCCGGCGTGACGGTGACCGTCGCTGCCTTGTAGTTGCCGTCGCTGCCGCTGGCCAGGCACTCCGGCTTCATCGTCGGATGCACGGTGCCCTGGTCCATCGCCACCGTCTTGCTGTCGCCGGCGGCGATGTCCTTGTAGGTCTGCGAACCGATGGTCAGGGTCGCCTTGACCTTCATCTTGTTGACGAACACCACCGAACTGCCCGCCGGCACCGAGACCGGCTGATCGGTGTCCGGTGCCGACTTGCCGAACAGCCCGATGCCGAGACCGCAGTCGCCGGTGTAGTTGATCGTCGCCGCGGGCGACGGGTTCGCCGCGACCGGCGCCGTCGCGAACATCAGTGCGGCACCACCGCCCACCAGGCCGGCGACCACCATCGAGGTCGCGGCCACGGTGCGAGCGCGGGGGCGAAGATGTCTTGGCTGATAACGCATTCCCGGTCTCCCCAGGTCATTGCGGCAACCCGCGAGCGGCGGATCTACCGTGTCAACGAGATGCATCACGGTCAGTGACGCGCGTTGCCGCGTTTTCCTGTCGACGTCGTACGGCCGGTGCCCGGTGGCGGCGGCGGGCCCGCGGCAGGCAGCGGCCGAGATGTGAAAGCCCTATCTTGCTACCGATCGGTAGACCGCACAACCCGAACGTTTTCCGGATTTGCACCACGTGCCGCACGCCGGTCGCCCTGCGCGACCACACCCCGACCGTACGGACATGCCGGGCCCGGCCGCCCGCCGGGACGGAGCGCGGGACGTCGGTGCGACGCCGTAGGCTCGGCGGCATGCGTATCGGGGCACATGTGGACAGCGACGACCCACTCACCGGCGCACGCGAGCGCGGCGCGGACGCGGTGCAGTTCTTCCTCGCCGATCCGCAGGGATGGAAGGCGCCGACCGAGCATCCGCACGCCGCGGAGCTGCGGGAGGCCGCCGCGTCCGGCGAGTTCGAACTGTACGTGCACGCGCCGTACGTGCTGAATCTCGCCTCCACGAACAACCGCATCCGGATTCCGAGCCGCAAGCTGGTCGCGCAGCACGCCGAGGCGGCCGCGGCGATCGGCGCCAAGGGGCTGATCGTGCACGGTGGCCACGTGACCGCCGCGGACGACATCCAGGTCGGTTTCGACAACTGGCGCAAGGCGTTCGAGGGCGCCGCGAAGACCGGCGGGTACCCGCTGCCGATCCTGATCGAGAACACCGCCGGTGGCGACCACGCCTGCGCCCGGCGGTTCGACAACCTGGCCCGGCTGTGGGACGCGATCGGCGACTTCGGCCCCGGGCTGTGCCTGGACACCTGCCACGCGTTCTGCGGCGGGGAGGAGCTCGGCGCCGCGGTCGACCGGCTGCGCGGCATCACCGGCCGGGTCGATCTGGTGCACGCCAACGGCTCCCGGGACGGCTTCGACTCCGGCCGGGACCGGCACGCGAACCTCGCCGACAGCCCCGACCTGGCGGCCGAGCAGGTCGTCGAGGTGATCCGCGCCGCGGGCTGCACCGCGGTGGTGGAGACGCCGAACGCCGACGGCGGCCAGGCCACCGACATCGCCTACCTCCGAGAGCGACTGGCCTCGTGACCCGGCGACCCGCGCGGCGTGCCGCGATCCGGCACCGTACCTGCGTCTCGACGAAGGAGGGCCGCTCGTGAGCGGCGAGGAGACGCCGGAGTCACGGCGGGGTGGTGCGCTGGCGAGCAGCGGTGCGGCCAGCGAGCCGTCGGTGGCCAACCTGACCCTGCGGCAGTCGGCACCCGAACAGCGCGACGACGCCGACGGACCGTCCACCGAGCCCGGCGCCGGCGGTACCGGCTCGGGCCAGCAGGCGACCGCGGCGGCGCCGAAGCCGACCGGATCGGCGGCCGGCTCGGCGTCGGAGACCGCCGGGGCAGCGACCGGGGCGCCCGGAGTGGCGACGGCGGCGCCCGCGACGGCGGAGAAGACGGCTGGGGCGGCGGAGAAGACGGCTGGGGCGGCGGAGAAGACGGCTGGGGCGGCGGAGAAGACGGCTGGGGCGGCGGAGAAGACGGCTGGGGCGGCGGAGAAGACGGCTGGGGCGGCGGAGAAGACGGCTGGGGCGGCGGAGAAGACGGCTGGGGCGGCGGAGAAGACTGCTGGGGCGGCGGAGAAGACGGCCGACCGCGCTGGCGCCGGGGACGCCGCCGGCACGAAGAGCGAGAGCGACAGCGGCGGCAAGGGCGACGAGGCGGGGTGGTCCCGGTTCGCGCCGGTCGAGCCGAACCCGCCGGGGCTGTTGCGCCGGATCGGCGGTGGTGTCGGCCGGTTCTGCAGCCACGAGTGGACGGTGGCGAGCGTCGCCGGGCTGCTGCTCGCGGTGCTGATGACCTGGCCGACCGTGCTGCATCCGGCGAGCACGATCCCGCAGGACATCTACGACCCGCTGTTGCAGACCTGGCAGATCGCCTGGGACGGGCACGCGCTGCTGACCGACCCGCTGCACCTGTGGGACAGCAACACGTTCTTCCCGGACCACGACACGCTCGCGTTCTCCGACAGCCTGCTCGGGTACGCGCCGCTGGGCATGATCGGCTCCGGCCCGGTCGCCGCGCTGGTGCGCTACAACATCCTCTACGTGCTGGCGTACGCGCTGGCCTTCGTCGGGATGTACGCGCTGTGCCGGCAGCTCGGCACCCGCAAGCCCGGTGCGGCGATGGCCGCCGCGGCGTTCGCGTACGCGCCGTGGCGGTTGGCGCACGGCGGTCACCTGAACATCCTGTCCACCGGCGGCATCGCGCTCGCGCTGGCGATGCTGGCCCGCGGGCACGGGTTCAGCTTCCGGCGGGACGGCAAGCCGGGCCGGGTCCGCTGGGGCTGGGCGCTCGGCGGCTGGCTGGTCGCCGCCTGGCAGGTCACCCTCGGCTGGGGGCTGGGGCTGCCGTTCTGCTACCTGCTCGGGGTGCTGGTCGCCGTCGGCTGCGTGGTCTGGCTGGTACGCAGGATCCGCCGGCGGCTGCGCAAGGACACCGGGCGGGCCGGCCGGTTCCACCTGTCGCTGCTGCTCGGCAACCTGGTCGGGCTGGCCGTGTTCGGCGCGACCTGCCTCTACCTGGGGCTGCCGTACCTGCGGGCGGTGCACGAGCATCCGGAGGCGCGCCGGACGGTCGCCGAGCTGAAGCTGTTCTCGCCGCCGTGGCAGGGGTTCTTCATCGCGCCCGAGCAGTCCTGGCTGTGGGGTGACACGCACGCGCAGGCGCGCCAGGCGCTGCCGTTCCAGCCGGAGATGACGCTGCTGGTCGGGATGGTGCTGGTGGCGTTCGCGGTGCTGGGGCTGTTCCTGTCCAGCTGGCGGATCCGGACCCGGCTGCTGCTGCTCGCCGGGGTCGCGGTCAGCGTGGTGCTGGCGATGGGCACCGCCTTCCCGGGCGGCGGCCGGTACACCTACCTGGTGCTCTACGACCACCTGCCGGCCTGGGACGCGATCCGTACCCCGGGGCGGCTGGTGCTGTGGACGACGCTGCTGCTGGCCCTGCTCGCGGCCGGCGCGGTGAACGCGCTGAGCCAGCGGGCGGACGAGTTCGCGGTGTCCCGGGGGCGCAACCCGCGCCGGGTCGGGCCGGCGCTGCGGCTGCTCGTCGCGGTGCCGCTGGTGCTGGTGCTGATCGAGGGGTGGGCCCGCACGCCGCACCCGCAGGTACCGACCGAGCCGCGGGAGATGCACGCGCTCGCCGGCCCGGTGCTGATCCTGCCGACCGACACGCTCACCGACCAGCGCTACATGTACTGGTCGACGGACGGGTTCCCGCAGCTGGTCAACGGCGGCAGCGGGGTGCAGCCGGCGAAGCAGGACCAGATCCGGCAGGCGGCCACCGACTTCCCCAGCCAGCGCAGCGTCGACTACCTGCGCCAGCTCGGGGTGCGCACCGTCGTGGTGTTCCGCGACGGCCTGGCCGGCACGCCGTACCAGAACGTGATCTCGAAGTCGACCATCGGGCTCGGCGTCAAGCTCCACGACACCGGCCCGGCGGTCGTCTACGTCCTCGACCCGGCGTAGTGGCCGTTCCCGGACCGTTCGGTCCGGGAACGGCGCGGGGTCAGCTCGCGGCCAGCGCGGCGGCGCCGGCGAGGTACGGCGCGGCCTGGCCGGCCGGTACCGCCCAGGTCAGGTTCTCCACCGTGCGGATCAGCGCCCAGCCGCGGACCCGGGCCCGGTCGACGGCGAGGCCGCCCGCGATCCGGTCGACGAGCCGGGCGGCCCGGGCCGGGGTCGGCTCGTACCGGAGCAGGTCCCAGAGCAGGTGGCCGGCGTCGAACGCGGCGTCGCCGACGACCGGCTTCGGGTCGATCAGCAGCCAGGCGGAGCCGCCCCGGCCGGACAGCACGTTGCCGGTGTGCGCGTCCCGGTTGACGAGCACGTCCGGCCCGTCCGGCTCGGCCAGCGCGACGCACAGCTCGGTCGCCTCGTCGAACAGCGCCCTCGGCAGTTCCACCGCCGGCGGGTCGCCGCCCGTCCGCGGGGTGGCCGCCGGGTCGCCGGCGGTCGGTGCGGTCAGCTCCCGGTACGCCCGGGGCAGCCTCCGGGACCACCGCAGCGCCAGGTCCCGGACCAGCGGGAACGGCTCGGTCGTGGCGACCGGCGGACCGTCCGGCGGGTCGAGGCCCGGCCGCGGCGCCGGGTGGCTCAGATCGCCGGCCGGCACCCGGCGGAGCCGGCGCAACAGCCCGGTGACCACCTCGACGACCTCGTCCAGCGTCAGCGCACCCCGCTCGTACTCGGTGAGCAGCGCGGTACCCGGGTCGGCGCGCTCCAGCAGCAGCGCACCGGAGTCGAGGTCGACGTCGTACAGCCGGACCGCGTCGACACCGCCGTAGCACCGCAGCGCCGCGCACTCGCCGACGTTCTCGTCGTCCAGCACGGGTACCTTCAGCACCAGCTCGCGGTCGCCACGGCGTACCGGCACCACGTACGAGTGGGTGCCGCCGGGCAGCACCGGCCCGGTGATGCGTACCCCGAAGCGCCGGCAGGTCGCGTCGACCAGCGCGGGCAGGTCGGCGAGCCAGCGCCGCCCGCGCGGCCCGAACTCGGTCCCGATGAACTCGGCCATCCCGGCCGGCAACTCGTGTTCCAACACGTCTTTCCCTCTCGCCGTGAGCCTTCGGTGTCTCGTGGATGCCGAAGGATGACGGCGGTGCCCGCGCTCGTCTCCGCCCCGCTGCGGCGCGGATCGGGCCGGCGCGGCGCGGGCGGGCGGTGCTCGGGCGGTCCTGATGCCGGCGAAGGAGCCGCGCCGGCTCGGCCGAGCGTCAAGAAGGCGCCGGGATCGGCGCGGCCGGCCGGGCCGCGCCGGGTAGCCACGACACGTCCGGGGCGTGGTCGAACACACCACCGTCCGGGTCGTCGCTGCCGTCCGCGCGGACCGCGTCGCGGGCCGGCACCAGGATGTCGCGCACCACGTACCCGACGAGCACGACCAGCGTGACCAGCCGGCACAGCGAGAAGAACACGAACACCCACTCCGGTACGACGGTGGTACCGGACGCGGCCATCAGCTCGGCGTAGAACGCGAGGAAGTAGCCGACCTCGGCGAGCTGCCAGGCGAGGAACGCACCCCAGCGCGGTCTGGCCAGCACCGCCAGCGGGATCAGCCACAGCACGTACTGCTGCGACCAGACCTTGCCGGTGATCAGGAAGCACGCCACGACCAGGAACGCCAGCTGCGCCAGCCGCGGGCGGCGCGGCGCGAACATCGCCAGCGCACCGATGGCGAGGCAGCAGAGCGCGAAGAGCACCCCGTACAGCAGGTTGAGGGTGGTGATGTGGGTGCTCAGGTAGCCGAACCCGGGCAGGCCGGCGTTCTTCCCGCCGGTGGGGAAGTGCGCCCCGACGTACCAGACGGTGCCCCAGTCGACGCCGCGGGTGGAGTTGAGCCGGAAGAACTGCAGCCACGAGTCGGTGTAGAGCATCGCGATCGGCGCGTTGATGACCACCCAGGTGGCGGCGGCGGTGAGCACCGTGGTGCCGGCCTGCCGCAGCTTCCCGCTGCGCAGCGCGAGCACCAGCAGCGGCCCGAGGATCAGCAGCGGGTAGAACTTGGCCGCCACGCCGAGCCCGAACAGCAGCCCGGCCAGCGCCGGTCGTCGTCTGGACCAGGCCAGCAGCGCGCCGACGGTGGGCGCGATCGCCAGCAGGTCCCAGTTGACGGTGGCGGTGACCAGCATCGCCGGTGCGATTGCGAGCAGCAACGCGTCGAACGGTCGTCGGCGTCTCAGTGCGAGCACCATCGCGACCGTGCCGACGCCGAGCAGCGACAGCACGATCGCGTTCGCGTCGTAGAACCACTTGCCCTGGTTGATGTCGAAGTGCTGGGCGATCGCGTGCACCGGCAGCCCCAGCGCGCCCATGAACAGGCCGGTGAGCACCGGGTACTCGACCGCGTGGTCGGCGTACGGCACCCTGCCGTCACCGAGCCCCTCGGCGTAGTACAGCGCGAGCACGTCGGTGTAGCAGTGGTCCTTGTACTGCTTGAGCTCACCCCACGCGCCGTCCCGGCAGGGTGACTTCTGCACCCAGTGCAGCGCGAACAGCAGGCAGGCCAGCGCCAGCACGATCCGGACCGGCGTGAGGTAGCGCCGGACCGGTGGCCGCACGGCATGGTCGCCCAACGGCCCACCGATCGCCTCGGACAGGCCGCCGGCGAACCAGTCCTCCCGGGCCGGTTCGTCCGGCAGCCGCAGGCGCGACCCACCGAGCCGCGACGGGACGTTTCGGGTCTCGCCACTCATGCCGCCCATCCTGCCCGACGCCCTCGGTGGGTGCGCACCCCGCTACCCGGCGCCGTCGGGAGCGACGTTGTTTCCGCCGGGGCCGTTGCCGTTGCCTGGGCCACCGGTGTTGCAGTTCGGATCCCAGATGTTGCAGGTCGGCGAGGACGGGCCGTCCGACGGTGTCCCGGTGCCCGGCGGCCAGCCCGGTGGGGTCACGCTGTTGGTCGGCCGCCCGGTCGGGTGCGGGTCGTCGCTGTGGGTCGGTTTCGGCGACGGCGACGAGGACGCAACCTGGCCGGCCGTCTTGCTGCCCCCGAACACCGGCGGCGGGAAGTTCTGCGCCGGCATGTGCAGGTCCTGCACCGCCTTCGACATGTACTCCTTCCAAATGAAGGACGGGTACTCCGAGCCGTACATCGGGGCGCCCCACATGTTGTAGATCGGGCCGTCGCCCTTCTTGCGGCCGATCCAGACCACCGTGGCGAGCTGCGGCACGTACCCGCACATCCAGGCGTGCGAGTTCGCGTTCTTGCCCTCCGGGTTCGCCCACTCCCAGGTACCGGTCTTGTTCGCCTGGTCGCGCGGCGGGTCGATCTTCTGCTTCTCGTTGCTGGCGACCTGCTTCAGCACCCAGTCGAGGTCGGCCGAGGTGTCCTCGCTGAACAGCTGGCGGTGCTTCACCTTCGGCAGCTGCACCTGAACGCCGTGCGAGTCGGTGACCTTGGTGACGAAGTGCTCGGTGCTGTACTTGCCACCGGCGGCCAGCGTGGCGTACCCGTTCGCGTGATCCAGCGGCGTCACCGGGTACTGGCCGAAGCCGAGCTCGTTGCCCAGGCCGCCCTGCGCGACGGCGTCCTGCGCGCTGGTCGTGGTCAGGTCGAACTTGTGCGCCGGCTTGCCGTTGGAACCGTCCGAGACGATGGTGTCGATGCCGGCCTGGTGCGCGAATTCCAGCACCTTGTCCTTCCCCAGCTTCTGCGTCAGGGCGTAGAACACGGTGTTCAGCGACATCACCGTCGCCTTGGTCAGCGTGCAGAGTTTGTGGCCCTCGGCGTCCATGCCGCCGTCGCTGCACGCCTCGCCGTCGGAGTTGTGCACCTTGCCGTCGCCGCCGCGGTCGTCGAACTTCTCGGCCGCGTCGCCGTTCCACAGCGACTTGACCGAGATGCCGTTCTTGATCGCGAGCGCCAGCGAGTACACCTTGAACGAGGAACCCGGCTGGTGCGGGTTGGCCGCCATGTCGAACCCGGTGCCGTCGTCGCCGCCGTAGTAGGCGATCACCTTGCCGGTGCCCGGCTGCACCGAGACCAGCGCGGTGGCGAGCCGGTGCTTGTTCTGTTTCTGGGCGTCGTGGTCTTCCTGGCTCCCGTTCATCACGTCGTGAGCAGAGGCGATCGCGTCGTCCTCGGCCTTCTTGTTGATCGTGGTGACGATCTTGTACCCGCCGGTCTCCAGCTTCTGCTTCGTCTCCTCCCGCGCCTTGTGGTAGGTCGAGGCGTCGGAGAGGGTGCGGTCGCGGGCGAGTTCGTTGATCACCTGGGTGACCACGAAGCCGGTCGGCTTGTCGAGTCCGAAGCTCGCGCCGGTGTTGGCCTTCGGCTTGTCCGGCATCGGGTAGTTCTTCAGCGAGATCGGCTTGTGGTACTTGCCCAGCTTGGTCATCTGCTTGAGCGTGTACTCCCAGCGCGCCTGGGCGAGGTTCTTGTCGACCGCCGGGTCGTCCATCGACGGGTCCTTGATCACCGAGGCCAGCACGGCCGCCTCCTCGGTGGTCAGCTTGCTGATGTCCTTGTGGTAGTAGACCTGCGCCGCCGCCTGGATCCCGTACGCGCCGCGGCCGAAGTAGACCGCGTTGAGGTAGAACCCGAGGATCTGCTTCTTGGAGTACTTCTGGTCGAGCTTGACCGCGACGACGGCTTCCTTCAGCTTCTGCGTGTAGGTACGGTCCGCCGCGGTGTTCGCGTCCTCGGACAGCTTCGCGTACTGCTGGGTGATGGTCGAGGCGCCCTGCGTGCTGCCGCCGGTCACGTTGTTCCACAACGCCCGGATGGTGCCCTTGACGTCGACGCCGGAGTTGGTGAAGAACGTGTTGTCCTCCGCCGCCACCACCGCGTACTGCACCCGCTCGGGCACCTGGTCGATGTCGACGACGTGCCGGTTGGAGTCGCTCGCGCCGAGCCTCGCCATCGCGGTCTTGCCGTCGTCGTAGTAGAAGGTCGACGCCTGCGGGGTGGGCAGCTGCTCGGGCAGCGTCACGTTGGTGAAGTAGAACGCACCGCCGATGGTGCCGATGCCGGTGAGCAGCAGCAACACCGCGACGCCGGCGATGATGCGGCGCCGCCGGCGGCGCTTCTTCTGCGCCTTCGGCGTCTCCCGGTACCGGCGGCGTTCCTCGGCCCGGCTGAGCGGGCTGCCGTCGCCGAAGAAGTCGCCCGGGCCGTCCGGACCGGCGGGTCGCACGGTGGCGCGACCCATCCCGGCGCCGCCGACCGAGGCGCTACCGACCGAGGCCGAACCCACCGAAGCCGAACCGACCGAAGCCGAGCCGACCGAGGCGGAACCCACCGAGGCGGAGCCGACGGAGGCCGAGCCCACCGACGCGGAGCCGGTCGCGCCGCTGCCGAACGCGCTGCGCCGGGTGGCGCCGCCGACGGAGGCGGAGCCGGTCGGCGGGTCGGACGAGTGCCGACCACCACCGGCCGAGTGCCGGCCGCTCGGCGGCTCGTCGTCGGCGCCGTGCCGGGCCGGCCGCCCGTACGCGGTACCCGGCTCGCGCGGGGCCGACCCGGTGCTGCCGGTCGGCCGTGCGGGGCCGCCGTAGGTACCGGCGCCGGGGCGCTCGGCCGGGGCCCGACCACCACCGCCGGCGAGCCCCCGCCGGTACGGCTGGTCGGCGCCGGCCGCACCGTGTCGCGCGGTGCCGTAGTCGCCGCCGGACACTCCGTGGTTGCCGGCTGAGCTGTGGTTGCCCGGGACGCTGTGCCGCCCGGGCTGGCCCGCGTCGCGGGCACCGCCGGGACCGTCGGGATCCGGCCCGGGGACCCGGGCCGAGCCACGCGGGCGGTTCGGGGGGCTCGTCATTCGTCACACCATGCCGTCGGGGACGGCGGCTGCCCAGCCGCCGTCCGGTTCGTGTGAGCTACACCGCACCACCGCACACATGCTCCACGCTCCGCCGGACCCGGCGGTGGCGGTGAGCGTGTTCACTCGGCCGCCTCGTGTCGCGTGCCGGGGTCACCGACCCCGCGCCCGAGCAGGAACTGCTCGGCCAGGTGGTTCCAGCCGCAGCCGCGGCAGACCTCCACCACGTACACGTTGAACTCGCGGTAGGTCTGCGCCAGGGTCGTCAGCTCGGCCTTGCGCCGGGCCTGGCCGGCGGACTGCTTCAGCTCGTCGCCGTAGATGTAGTGCACGTGCCAGAGCGGTTCGCGGCGACAGACCGGACAGTGCGTCTCGGTGCGCTCGCCGTGGAACTTGGCCGCGTTGAGCAGGTATGGCGAGGCGTCACAGGCTTCGTACGTGCCGATCCGCCCAGCGAACAGCGCGCGCAGCGTCGCTCGCTTCTGGAGCGAGTAGTCGACGACCTGCCGCTGCGTGCGCATGGGCACGAGGGTACGCGCCAACCACGTTCACGCACACCCGCGCAAGGTTAAAACGGGCACTACCCAGCGTAGTTATCGCTGCGCAGGGCGGCCGCGGGATGCGGCGGGTTCCCCGCAGGTCGCGCGGCTGTTATGGTGTCGATGTATCGAGCCGATACATCGGCGCGACCCACTCGGGTCGCTGGCAGTGACGACCTGGCGGGCGGGAGGTGGCAGCCGGTGCTGGATCTCGCGGTGCTCGGCCTGCTGCACGAGTCGCCCATGCACGGGTACGAGCTGCGCAAGCGGCTGACCACGATGCTCGGACCGTTCCGGGCCGCGATCAGCTACGGCACGCTCTACCCGACGCTGCGCCGGATGCAGCAGGCCGGCTGGATCACCGAGGACTCGGATCCGGCCGAACCGGCCGCCACCGGCAGCGCCGAGCGTCCACTGCGACGCAAGCCCGGCTTCGGCAAGCGCAGCCGGATCAGTTACAAGCTGACTGCGGAAGGTAAGGAACGGTTCGGTGATCTGCTCGCGCAGGTCGGCCCGGAGGCGTACGACGACGCCGCGTTCGGCGTGCACTTCGCCTTCTTCGGCCGTACCGACGCGGCGACCCGGCTGCGGATCCTGGAAGGTCGCCGCCGCCGGGTCGAGGAGCGCCGGGAAGGTCTGCGGGACGCGCTCAACCGCGCCGCGGAACGACTCGACGCCTACAGCCTGGAACTCCAGCGGCACGGCCTGGAAGCGGCCGACCGCGAGGTCCGCTGGCTGGAGGAGCTGATCGTGCACGAACGGACCGGGCAGCCGCCGACAGTCACCACACCGCACCCGAGCCCGGGCGCGGCTGGCCCGAACAACACGGGACCCGATCGGCCCGCCGGCGAACGCCGGCCCGACTAGGTCCGTCGCACAGCACCACACCGGGCCGTGGCGCAGGCCGCGACTGCGCGCCCGAGGTGGCCGTCTAGAGAAGGAGACAGAGATGGGTTCTGTCCGCGTTGCCATCGTCGGAGTGGGCAACTGCGCCGCGTCCCTGGTCCAGGGGGTGCACTACTACCGCGACGCCGACCCGTCGGATCGCGTGCCGGGACTCATGCACGTCACGTTCGGCGACTACCACGTCGGCGACGTCGAGTTCGTGGCCGCCTTCGACGTGGACGCCAAGAAGGTCGGCCGGGACCTGTCCGAGGCGATCGTGGCCAGCGAGAACAACACGATCAAGATCTGCGACGTGCCGCCCGCCGGCGTCACCGTCCAGCGTGGACACACCTTCGACGGCCTCGGCGAGTACTACCGGGAGACGATCCAGGAGTCCGACGACGAGCCGGTCGACGTGGTGGCCGCGCTGCGTGAGGCGAACGTCGACGTGCTCGTCTCGTACCTGCCGGTGGGGTCCGAGGAGGCCGACAAGTTCTACGCGCAGTGCGCGATCGACGCGGGCGTCGCGTTCGTCAACGCGCTGCCGGTGTTCATCGCCTCGGATCCGGTGTGGGCCAAGAAGTTCACCGACGCCGGGGTGCCGATCGTCGGCGACGACATCAAGTCGCAGGTCGGCGCGACCATCACGCACCGGGTGCTGGCGAAGCTGTTCGAGGACCGCGGGGTGCGGCTGGACCGGACGTACCAGCTGAACTTCGGCGGAAACATGGACTTCATGAACATGCTGGAGCGCAAGCGGCTGAAGTCCAAGAAGATCTCGAAGACGCAGTCGGTGACCTCGCAGATCCCGCACGAGATGCGCACCGCGGACGTGCACATCGGCCCGTCTGACTACGTGCCGTTCCTGGAGGACCGCAAGTACGCGCTGGTCCGGCTGGAGGGCTCGGCGTTCGGCGACGTGCCGCTGCAGCTGGAGTACAAGCTGGAGGTGTGGGACTCGCCGAACTCGGCCGGCATCATCATCGACGCGCTGCGCGCGGCGAAGATCGCCAAGGACCGCGGCATCGGCGGCCCGATCCTGTCGGCCTCGTCCTACTTCATGAAGTCGCCGCCGGAGCAGTACGACGACTCGACCGCGCGGGACGCGGTGGACAAGTTCATCGCCGGCGAGCTCGAGCGCTGATCGACGCATCCACGGGCACGTCACCCTCCCGGTGGCGTGCCCGTCGTCGTCTCCGCCGCGGGCATCCACCGGCCGGCCCCGGCTCAGCCGGAGAACAGGCCGCCCGCGGTGAGTTGCACCCGCGCCTCCAGCTCCAGCAGGAACACCTTGCGCGGCAGGCCACCGCCGTAACCGACCAGCTTGCGGTTGGCGCCCACGACCCGGTGGCAGGGCACGATCACCGGGATCGGGTTGTGGTTGTTCGCGGTGCCGACCGCGCGGGAGGCACCGACGTCGTCGGCGACCGCCCGCGCCACGTCGCCGTAGCTGCACGTCTCCCCGTAGGGGATGCGGGTCAGCTCGGCCCACACGGCCCGCTCGAACTCGCTGCCGACCAGGTGCAGCGGCAGGTCGAACCCGGTGCGCCGACCCGCGAAGTACTCGTCGAGCTGGGACCTGGTGGCGGCCAGCACCGGGTCGGCCGGGGACGGCTCGCCGGCCGGAGCCGGACCGCCGAACCGGAGCTGCCGCAACGCGTCGTCGTCCGCGACCGCGATCAGGTCGCCGATCGGGGACGGCACACTCAACCACCGCATGCCACCCATCCTCCCAGCGCCCACCGACACTTTCCGGCGGCCATCGGACATCCTCGTCGCGGTCGCGACCCCGGGCCGTCCGATCCGGGGCGGTTGCGGTGATTGGTCACCGTACGGTCGTCCGGCACGAGCGGACGGTCGCTACCCTGACGGCGAGGCGGCAGGAGGGGGCGGCATGGACTGGGTGACCGGCACGTTCCTGGTCGTCGGCGCGATCGGGCTCGTGCTGCTGGCCGTCTCGCTGCTGTTCGGTGAGCTGTTCCAGCTCGGTCATGCGGACGTCGACGGGCCGTTCTCGGTGCCGGTGGTGGCCGGGTTCGTCGGCGCCTTCGGGTTCGTCGGCGGGATCGTGGCGGCGCTGGTCCCCGGCGCCGGCGCACCCTCCGCGCTGCTGGGCGGCGTCGCCGGCCTCGCCACCGCGTTCCCCACCGGCTGGCTGGTGATCCGGTTGACCCGCGCGCTGATGCGGATGCCGACCGACGCGACACTCACCCGCGACGACCTGATCGGCGCCCTCGGCACGGTCACCACGCCGATCCGCCCCGGCGGGTACGGCGAGGTCAAGCTCACCATCTCCGGCCAGGTCCTGAAGTACAACGCGCGATCCGCCCGGGCGCTGCCGCTCGGCACGCCGGTGCTCGTCATCGAGACGCCGAGCGAGACCAGCGTCGTGGTCGAGGAGACCGACCTGCGGCTGCCGCCGGCCGTCACCGCCTGAACGGTCCCGGCGCGGTTCCCCGAAGCTCCTGAATCCCCACTATCCACAAAGGACAGAAATGACCACTCCCATCCTGATCGGGATCGCCGGCATCGTGGTGCTGGTGATCCTGATCGTCATCCTGGTGCTGTCCAGGATCAAGGTCGCCGGATCGAACGAGGCGTTCATCGTCACCGGGCGGAAGGGCAAGTCGACGCTCGGCGCGGACGGCCGCCGGCTGACCGACCTTTCCGGCCAGAAGGTCGTGATGGGCGCCTCGGTGTTCGTGGTGCCGGTCGTGCAGCGGCTGCAGATCCTCGACCTGTCCAGCCGGCGGATCCCGGTCACGGTCACCGGTGCGATCAACAAGCAGGGCATCACCTGCAACCTGGACGCGGTCGCGATCGTCAAGGTCGGTGGCACCGAGGACGCGATCCGGGCCGCGGCCCAGCGGTTCCTGGACCAGCAGGACGAGATCGAGGGCTTCACCGGTGAGGTGCTCGCCGGTGCGCTGCGCTCCATCGTCGGCCGGCTGACCATCGAGGAGATCATCCGCGACCGCGCGGCGTTCGCCTCCGAGGTCGCCGAGGAGGCGGAGAACTCGCTGACCAACCAGGGCCTCGTGCTGGACACGTTCCAGCTGCAGGACATCCGCACCGACGGCGACTACCTGAAGAACCTGGGTCGCCCGGAGGCCGCCCGGGCGGTCAAGGAAGCGGCGATCGCCGAGGCCACCGCGCGCCAGTCGGCCGAGCAGGAGCGGCTGCGCGCCGAGGAGGTCATCGCCGAGTCGGAGCGGAACCTGGCGCTGAAGCGGGCCGGCATCCAGGCCGAGATCGACGCCGCCACGCAGAAGTCCGAGGCGGCCGGCCCGCTGGCCAAGGCCGAGCGGGACCAGGCGATCCTCGCCGAGCAGCAGAAGGTGGCCCAGCGCAACGCCGAGCTGAAGGAGCGCCAGCTCGACACCGAGGTGCGCAAGCCGGCCGACGCCGCCCGGTACAAGGTGGAGCAGGAGGCGGAGGCCGCCAAGAACGCCGCGATCCTGAAGGCGGAGGCGGAGAAGAACGCCGCGATCCTGCGCGCCCAGGCGCAGCGCACGGCGACCGTCGAGGCCGCGCACGCCGACGCCGACCAGGCCAGGCTGACCGGTGAGGGTGATCTGGCCCGGCGCGCCGCGCTCGCCCAGGCGGTGCAGCGCGAGGGTGAGGGCGAGGCGGCCGCGGTGCTGGCCCGCGGTCAGGCCGAGGCCGAGGCGATGCGGCTCAAGGCCGAGGCGTTCAACAAGTACGGCGAGGCCGCCGTGCTGGAGATGCTGGTGAAGATGCTGCCGGAGGTCGTCGAGGCGGCGGCCAAGCCGATGGCCGGGATCGACAAGATGACGGTGATCTCCACCGACGGCGCGAGCGCGGTTACCAAGAACGTCGCCGCCACGGTCGCGCAGGGCCTGCAGCTCGGCACCGACCTGACCGGGGTCGACTTCTCCGCGCTGCTGGCCCGCATCGCCGGCGGCGGCAACACCAACGGCAGCAAGCCGGACAGCACCGACCTGGTGCCGACCGTCGACGCCGACTGACCACGTACCAGCCGAACGGGCCCCGACCGCGTCGCGCGGTCGGGGCCCGTTCGCGTCAGACCACCTGGAAGTTGGCCATCATCGCCATGTCCTCGTGCTCCAGGTTGTGGCAGTGCAGCATGTACCGGCCGCGGAAGCCGGTGAAGCGCACCAGCACCTCGACCACCTCGTACGGGCGGAGGTCGACGACGTCCTTCCAGCCGTGGTCGGTGGAACCGGGCGAGTGCCCGTCCCGGGTCAGTACCTGGAAGTGCGCCAGGTGGGTGTGCACCGGGTGGTGGAAGTCGCTGGTGAAGCGCCACAGCTCGACCGAGTTGAGGGCCGGCCGGGCGAGCACCGTGGACGGGCTGAAGAACTGCTTGTTGACGGTCCAGCCCTTGCCGCTGAGCCGGAAGTCGAACTGCCGGGTCACCTTGGCCTGCGACCGCTTCAGCGTCTCCACATCGGACAGTCGGGCCGGCACGTGCGAGTCGTCGCTGGCCCTGCCGCCGATCCGGAACCGCATCACCTGGCCGGTGGCGCCGCTGCCCAGCTTGTTGACCAGCGTCACCGTGCTGCCCGGCCGGTACGCGGAGAAGTCGACGACCACGTCGAACCGCTCCGCCGGCGTCACGACGATGCTGGCCTGGGTGCGCGGCCTGGCCAGCAGCCCCTGGTCGCTGCCCACCTGCACCAGGTGACGGCCGTCGTCCAGGGCCAGCTGGTAGCGGCGGGCGTTGGAGGCGTTGAGGATCCGGAACCGGTAGCGCACCGGCGCCACCTCCAACTCCGGCCAGGGCGCGCCGTTGACCAGGATCACGTCGCCCTGCACGCCCTGCATGTACTTCTTCGTGACGCCCGGGGTCATGGTCAGCGACGGGTCGATCGACGGGTAGGCGAACGAACCGTCCGCGGTGAACGACCGGTCGCAGATCAGCAGCGGCACGTCGCGCTCGCCCTTGGGCAGCGGCAGCGCGTCGTCCTCGTCGTCGCGGACCACGAACATGCCGGCGAGCCCCCGCCACACCTGCGGCGCGGAGAAGTCCATCCGGTGGTCGTGGTACCACAGCGTCGCGGCCCGCTGCCCCAACGGATAGCGGTACTCCTTGGTGCCCTGGTGCAGGGTCCAGTCCTGCGGCCGTACCGTCATCGGCATGTCGCCGGAGTGCTTCATGTGCGTGTCGAAGCTGCCGCCGACGGGCACCACCAGATCGGTCGGGTACCCGTCGGAGTCCGGCGGCGTGACCCCGCCGTGCAGGTGCGTCGACGTCGGCTGCGGCAGCTCGTTGCGGACCTTCACCCGCAGCTCGTGCCCGGCGCGCGCCTCGAACGTCGGCCCGGGGAACGTCCCGTCGAAGCCCCACACCTTCGTCGTCCGGCCGGGCAGGATCTCGGCGCTGCCGATCCGCTGCGTCACCTCGTACTCGTCGACGCCGTGCACCGTGCGCGCCGGCTTCTTGACCGCCGGGATCGGCAGCGGCACCCGGAACCGCGGTGGCAGCGGTGCGGACGACGGCAGGACGATGCCGGCGGTCTCGGTGGTGTCGCCGCAGCCGGCGAGCGTGCCGCCGGCCGCGACGGCGGCACCGGCCGCACCGAACAGTCCCAGTACCCGACGGCGGTTCATGGCTTCCTCCGTGCGAACGCGCGCGCCGTGAATCCCAGCGCCATCCCGAACAACAGGACGCCGAGCGGGAGATGGACGGCGAGCAGGTGGGTGAAGCCGAGCGCCATCTGCGCACCGACCAGGACCAGCATCGCGACCGCGT
The DNA here is from genome assembly GCF_017312725.1 of Actinocatenispora comari. Taxonomy (GTDB): domain Bacteria; phylum Actinomycetota; class Actinomycetes; order Mycobacteriales; family Micromonosporaceae; genus Actinocatenispora; species Actinocatenispora comari. Next base: position 96,534 of record NZ_BOPO01000125.1, read on the forward strand.
GCGGGATCAGCGCCGCGGAACCGCGGCCGGGCCAGCGCAGCAGTACCGCGGCGACGACGTCCAGCGCGACCAGCAGCGCGGCGACCCCGGCGCCGATGTCGTGCAAGGTGAGGTACGAGACCCGGCCGGTGGTGAACAGCCCGGCGACGGTGGGCTGCCACAGCATCGCGGCCATGGTCAGTACCGCCAGCACCCGCAGCAGCAGGACGAACGGCGTGCGTACCGCGGGCGCGGTCGACTCGACGGCGGTCATCGCGCCACCCCCGTCGCCGCGCGGGCGCCCCAGCGCCGCTGGCCGGCCCGTTTCGTCCAGGACCACCAGGCGAACGCCATGCCCACGCCGAACAGCGCGGTACCCAGCGGGAGGTGCACCGCGAGCACCCGGGTGCTGCCGACCGCCATCTGCGCGATCACCAGCACCAGCAGCAGCGCGGACGCCGCCAGCGGCCACCAGGTGCCGCCGCCGATCAGCAGCAGCAGTCCGGCCAGCATCATCGGCAGGGTCAGGAACATCGCGAGCGCGGCGCCGACGGCGTGCCAGGTCATCATGCCCGGCTGGCCGGAGATGTAGGTACCGGCCGAGATCGGTTGCCACAGCAGGGTCGCGGCGAACAGCGTCGTCACGATCCGCAGGAACACCACGAACACCGGCGACACCCGGCGCGGTGGTGGGTCTGAGGGATTCACGCTCGCCATCCTGCCGGCGCGGTGTTCCGGTGTCTTCGTGCCAGCGGAGAAACCCGGCATACCTCGGGGGAGGTACGGGTGACCACCCCGATACCCCACCCGGTGTACCGGCCGGCGGCGCGGCCCGGCAGGCGGTCACTCGCCGACCCGTTAGGGTCGCAGGCGTGCCGAGCGAGCGGAACCTGCGCGTCCTGTTGGCCGGTCAGCGGTTTCGGCGGCTCCTGATCGCCCGGCTGACCAGCCAGTTCTCCGACGGCCTGTTCTCCGGTGCGTTGGCCGGCAGCATCCTGTTCAACCCGAACGAGCACACCGATCCGGTCGCGATCGCGTCCGGCTTCGCCGTACTGCTGCTGCCGTACTCGATCCTCGGGCCGTTCGTCGGGGTCTTCCTGGACCGGTGGCTGCGCCGCAACGTGATCAGCTACGCGAACGTGCTGCGCTGCGCGCTCGCGCTGCCGGCCGCGGCGCTGCTGTACACCGGCCACCCGAATGCGGTGTTCATCCTGTTGGCGCTGCTGGTGATCGGGATCAACCGGTTCATCCTGGCCGGGCACTCGGCGGCGATGCCGCACGTCGTCGATGGGCCACGGCTGATCACCGCGAACGCCGTGTCGCCGACCCTCGGTACGGTCTGCAACTCAGCCGCGCTCGGCGTCTCGGCGCTCGTACAGGTGCTCGTCGGCGGCGGTACCGCCGGGTACGGGCTGCTCGCCACTGCGGCCGCCCTCGGCTACCTGGTCGCCGGCGTGCTCGCCGGCCTCTTCTTCCACGGCCGGGAACTCGGCCCGGACGCCTCGGCGCCGGCCGGCGGCTCCGTCCCGGCCGAGCTCTACGCGGTGCTGCGCGGCATGGTCGCCGGCGCCCGGCACCTGGTCGGCCACGCCGACTCCACCGCCGTGCTGACCGCACAGTCCGCCTACCGCATCCTGTACGGGGTGCTCACGGTCGCCGCGCTCCTGTTGTACCGCAACTACTTCCCGACCGCCGGCGGACACCTGCCCGCGCCGGACGACTACACGCAGTCGATCGTCGGGCTCGCGGCGGTGGTGATCGCCGGCGGCGTCGGCTCGTTCCTCGGCGCGGCGATCACGCCCCCGGCGGCCCGCCGGCTCGGCGACCGCAACTGGGTCACGCTGCTGCTGGCGAGCGCCGGCCTGGTCGTCGTGGTACTCGGGTCGCCGTTCCAGCAGGTGCTGCTGGTGATCGCGGTGTTCGCGATCAACATCGCCTCGCAGGGCACCAAGATCGTGGTGGACACCACGCTGCAGCGGGAGAGCGCCGACGAGTTCCGTGGCCGGGTGTTCAGCGTCAACGACACCACGTACAACATCTGCTACGTGCTGGGCCTGTTCCTCGGCGCGGTGCTGCTGCCGGCGGACGGCCACTCGCTCACCGCGGTACTCGTCGTGGGCATCGGCTACGCGGTCGTCGGCTTCGGCCACCGCCTGGTACCGCGGCTCTATCCCGTCCACAGTGGAGTGTCATGAGCTTCGTCGAACTGTCCCACCCGATCACCGACGGCATGGTCACCTACCCGGGGCTGCCGGGCCCGGTGATCCGGGAGCACACCAGCCGCGCCGAGAGCACCGCGAACCTCGCCGAGAGCGTCTCGTTCGCCATCCACGGCATCGACCTGGTCGCGAACACCGGCACGTACCTGGATTCGCCGTACCACTACCACGCGGACGGCGCCGACCTCGCCGCGCTGGCACCGGAACGGCTCGTCGACGTGCCGATCACGGTGATCCGCGCGGTCGGCGTACCGAGCGTCGGCGCGGCCCTGCTCGGTGATCCGGGCCGGCTGTGGGGGCAGGCGGTGCTGATCGAGACCGGCTGGTCCCGGCACTGGGGGACGCCCGCCTACCTGACCGGAAGCCCCTACCTGACCGCCGACGCGGCCCGGGTGCTGATCGACGCCAACGTCGCGCTGGTCGGTGTCGACGCGCTCAACGTGGACGACGTCACCGACCGGACCCGGCCCGTCCACAATGGACTGCTGGGCGCCGGCATCCCGATCGTCGAGCACCTCACCAACCTCGCCGCGCTGCCGGACCACGGTGCCCGGCTCACCGCCGTACCCCCGCCGGTGCAGGGCATGGCCACCTTCCCGGTCCGCGCCCTCGCCCGCCTCTGACCCCGCCGTACTGCGGGGCTCAGTCGTCCGCCGGTGGCACGGCCGGGCGCACCCCGGGGCCCGGCGCGGCGACGATCGGGCCGCCGCCCGGGTCGGCGGGCGCCGGCGGAACCGGCCGCTCCGCGGACGCCGACGGGCGCGTCGGGTGGTTCACCGGGAGGTGGTCCGGTCGCTGGCGGGGAAACAGGGAGAGCAGGAGCAGCACCCAGCCGAGCACCGTCAGCGCGGTGTGCAGCAACCCCAGCGTGCCGACGTAGACGGCGAGGTCGGGGGTGTCCCAGTCGCTGCCAAGAACCAGTTGCGGTGCGTCGCTCAGCACGGCGACGGGCGCGAAGATCAGCAGCGCGTCGATCGCCAACACGACCAGCGCGCACCGAACCAGCGTCCGGGCCGCCGCGAGTCGGGTACGCAACGCCACCGTCAGCACCAGGCCCACGACGGTCATGACGACCATCGCTCCGGACGGCAGCACCGCGATCGCGATCGCGATCAGGTCGAGCATCGCGCCTCATCTCCCGGGTACGGCGGCGCGGCGCGGCGCGACGCGGGCCGGGAGAAGAGGCTACTGGGCGTGGACGGGCAGGAACGCCCCGCAGGGCGAACCGGATGAGCGCGACATTTCCCTCCCCGGTCAGTACGGCGAGGGGCCGCCGGGGGTCGTCCAGCCGCCGGGCTGCTGCTCACCCGCCGGGGACCCGGGAGCCTCGGCCGCGCCGTACCGCGGGTGGGCCGTACCGGGCTGCTGGCCGGTGCCGAACTGCGGCGTGGCCGCACCCGCCTGCTGGCCGGCGCCGAACTGCGGTTGGGCCGTACCCGCCTGCTGGCCCGTGCCGAACTGCGGCGTGGCCGTACCGGGCTGCTGGCCCGGCAGCGATGCGGCGGCGCCGTACTGTCCGGCGGCCGGAGGCTGGTTCCAGGTCTGGGTGGCCGGCTTCGTCGCGGTGTCGCGGCGGCGGAAGATCGCGATCAGCAGCACCACCCAGCCGGCCGTCGAGATCAGCATGTGCACCGCACCGACGCCCCCGAGCGTCAGGCTCAGGCTGCTGTAACTCCAGTGGTTCCGGACCGTCATCTGGGGGCCGAACACGCCGAAGAGCATCTGTCCGACGCCGACCAGCGCCGCCACCAGCAGCACGACGAACGCGATCAGCATCGCTCCGGACGAGGCGCCGAGCCGGCGGCGGTTGGTCATCGACAGCACCAGCCCGATGCCGGCGACCACCACGCCGGGCAGGCTGAGCGCGATGTTGATGAGCAGGGTGACGAATCCGGGCATCGGCGGGGTCCTCTCCGTGCAACTGGGAAGAACGACGCGACTGACCGGACGGCCGGCGCGAGGCCCCGACGGTAGCGGTACCGGACCACCCGCCGAGCCGGCGGGAAGCGGTCGCCGCATCCCGGGGCGGCCGCCGCGGGGCGGGACGTCAGGACCGGACCACCGAACCCGGATCAGTACGGCGACGGGCCGGCGCCGGGCTGGCCCCACTGCGGCGTTCCCGCGTTGCCACCGGCCCCTGGCTGCGGCTGACCGAACCCGGGCTGCGGCGGTTGCGGCGCGAACCCGGGCTGCGGCTGACCCGGTACCGGCTGGCCGAACCCGGGTGCGGGCTGTGCCGCCGGCTGGCCCGACACCGGCCGAGCGACGCCGGGCTGGGCGGTGCCGGGCTGGGCGCTGCCTGGCTGGGCGGTGCCGGGCTGCGCCGGGACCGACGCGGATTGCCCGCCGAGCGCCGGGCCGGCGGCGGACTGGGTCGGCCAGCCGGCCTGCGTGGCCCCGCCACCCGGTGCGGTGGTGGACTTCGCCGGCTCGGGCTTCGGCTTGACGAACAGCGCCACCAGGATCAGCGCCCAGGACGCGAGCGCCACGACGTCGCGTGCGCCTTCCAGTACCCGGTTGACCATGAGCGCAGTGTCCGGGTTGTGGCTGGCGAACCAGACGACGTAGACGAGTTCGACGGTGCCGATGCCGGCCGCGACGAGCATCGCCAGGAACCCGAACAGCGCGTACAACGAGCCGCGGCGCTTGATCATGATCAGCGACAGCACGAGGCCCACGATCGCGGCGACGATGTCCGGCCCGTACGCCAGGGCGAGGCTCAGGATGAAGTTCAGCACCTTCGGACTCCCTTCGCTGACGTACGGCACGGTGCGGCTCCGCAGCCGCTGGCGGTGACGGGGTTCCTGCGATCATGCCGGCGCGAATCCGACAGGGCAATCACAGCACGCCGATGTGCACAGATAGCGGGCTTTCGGCTACCGAAAGGTATGGAGCTACTCGATGATGCCCTGCTCGCGGGCCCACCGGAACAGCTCGGCCTCCGCCTCGTCCGGCGGCAACGGGCCGCGCTCCAGCCGCAGCTCCTTCAGGTGCTTCCAGGCCGCGCCGACGGCCGGGCCCGGCGGGATGTCGAGCAGCTTCATGATCGCGTTGCCGTCCAGGTCGGGCCGTACCCGGGCGAGGTCCTCCTCGGCCTGGATGCGGTCGATCCGGTCCTCCAGCGCCTGGTAGTCGCGGGCCAGCCCGGCGGCCTTCCGCCGGTTCCGGGTGGTGCAGTCGGACCGCACCAGCTTGTGCAGCCGGGGCAGCAGGTCGGCGGCGTCCGTCACGTACCGCCGGACCGCGGAGTCGGTCCACTCGCCCCGCCCGTACCCGTAGAACCGGAGGTGCAGGGCGACCAGCCGGGACACCTGGGCGATGGTGTCCTTGGGGAACTTGAGCGCCTTCATCCGCTGCCGGGTCATCCGCGCCCCGACCACCTCGTGATGGTGGAACGAGACGCCGCCGTCGGCACCGATCGCCTTGGTGGCGGGCTTGCCGATGTCGTGCATCAGCGCGGCCATCCGCAGGATGAAGTCGGGACCGTCCGGCCCCTCCAGCCGTACCGCGTTGTTCACCACGGTGAGCGTGTGCTCGTAGACGTCCTTGTGCTGGGCGTGCTCGTCGATCTGCATCCGCAGCGCGGGCAGCTCGGGCAGGAAGACCTCGGCCAGCCCGGTGTCGACCAGCAGCCGCAACCCGGCCACCGGGTCGGCGCCGATCAGCAGCTTCGTCAGCTCGTCCCGGATCCGCTCGGCGGTGATCCGGCCGAGGTCGGCGGCCATCTCGACGATCGCCTGCCGTACCGCCGGGTCGACGTCGAACCGCAGTTGCGCGACGAACCGGGCGGCCCGCAGCATCCGCAGCGGGTCGTCGCCGAACGAGTCGGCCGGCGCGCCCGGCGTGCGCAGCGTCCGGCCGGCGAGGTCGACGAGCCCGCCGTACGGGTCGACGAACTCGTGCCCGGGCACCGAGAACGCCATCGCGTTGACGGTGAAGTCGCGCCGGGCCAGATCGTCGTCGAGGCTCGTGCCGTACCGGACGATCGGGTTGCGGCTGACCCGGTCGTACGCCTCGGCCCGGTACGTGGTGATCTCGATCCGCAGGCCGCGGCGCTGCGCGCCGATGGTGCCGAACGCGATGCCGGTCGTCCAGGTCGCCTCGGCCCAGCCGGTCAGCAGTTCCAGCGTCTGCTCCGGGTGCGCGCTGGTGGCGAAGTCGAGGTCCTGCTCGCGCGCGTCGGCAAGGTCGACGCCGGCCGACAGCAGCGCGCCGGGCCGACCCAGCAACGCGTCCCGGACCGACCCGCCGACCAGGTGGAGCTGGTGCCCGGCGGCGGCGAACCGCTGCCCCAGCTCGTCCGCGACCGGCGGCACCGTGATCAGCTCGGCCGCGGCCCGGCGCTGCGCGTCGGACGGCTCCCGTCGAGAGATGGTCATGCCCGCGCCCCGCTGCGCTCCGACCGGGCCGGCGGCGCGGCCACCCGACGCCCGTGGTTCGCCCGCCCACCGGCGCTCGCGACGAGCCGGCAGGTACGGACGGCGGGGCACCGGTCGGCGGTGCGGATCGGGGTGCGGCGGCAGCGGCCGCCCGGGTGCATGCTCATGGCCCGGCCAGCGTACCGAGCCGGGTGGTGGGCCCGACCGGTCGGTGCGCGCGCCGGTCCGCCGGCACGTCCGTTCCCGTCAACCGGTCTCGGAAGCGGGCGCTAGGGTCGTGTCATGCCGAGCCGTGACCGTACACCCGCCGTCGAACAGGGTGCCCCTGCCGACGGGTCGACGACACGGCCGAGCAATGCGACAAACGACGCCAACACCGCATCCGGTACCGGTGAGACGCCCCGCCGGCGGTCCCGGCGCCGGCGCCGTCCGCGCCACCGCAACGCATCGACGAAACCCACGTCGCCCGAGGTCACGGCCATCGACGGGGACCGGTCCGGAGCGCCGACCGGCGACACCGCACCGGCCCGGGACGCGGCGGCCGGCAGCGGTGCGTCCACCGGCGACGGCGTGTCCTCCGGCGACGCCGCCGACGCGAGCGGTGGCGCGGCCGGGCCGGGCAGCGCGAGCGGTGGCGCGGCCGGGCCGGGCAGCGCGAGCGGTGGCGCGGCCGCGTCC
>NZ_BOPO01000126.1 GCF_017312725.1 Actinocatenispora comari
CGCCGGCCGCGCGATCCGTGGCCCCGCAGCCGCCGGCCGCGCGATCCGTGCCGCCGCAGTCGCCGGCGGCGCAACTCCCGGTTTCGGCACCGCGGCGTGGTTCTGCCGGCGGTGACCGGGCCGGTACGCCGGAGACCGCGGCGACCCGACGGATGCCGACGCCGCCGGGATCGAGCGGGCGGTCGGCGAACGGCGGCGCCGGCCGGGCGTACCTGAGCAAGCGCGGCCGGACCCGCCAGGCGGTGCTGGCCGGGGTGCTGGTGCTGCTGCTGGCCGGCGGCGGGCTCGCCGCCTGGTACGGCTTCCAGCGCGCCACCGCGTCCGACGGCGGCGGGGGCGGTGGCGGACCCACGTCGTCGCCGTCGGCGAGCGACGGGCGGCCCGGGTTCGTCCCGGCGAGCTGGCAGGTGGCGGTGCGCTCGCTGGACGCGCAGAACGGCTGGCACGACAACACCGGCACGTCCGGCTCGTGCCACCTCGACGGCGGCGAGCTGACCGCCACCCGCACCCGGGACGACGACTCCGGTACCGGCATGTTCAGCTGCGGTGGCGCCCAGACCCACTACCGGAACGTGGCGCTGGACGCCACGGTGCAGGTCGACGCCGGTTGCGCCGGGATCTGGCTGCGCACCGGCGACGTGCACGGGTACTTCGTCGAGGTCTGCTCGGACTCGATCACGCTGCACCGGGTCAAGGACACCGATCCGTCCGACCGCACCGCCCTGCACAGCTGGCCGCTGAGCACGTCGGCGTCCGACGGCCCGATCGAGGTCGGCGTGCTCGCCGTCAACGACAGCATCTCCGTGTACGTGGACCGCAAGCAGCTCGGCGGTCCGGTCACCGACGACACGGACGACAAGGTCACCACCGGCCGGCTCGATCTCGGCGTGTTCGCCCCCGACCAGAGCGCCACCGCGATCTTCACCGACGCCGAAGCCTGGCACCCCGCCAACTCCGGCTGACCCCGGCTCCGCCCCGAGGTGGCCCTGTGCCGCCAACCCGACTGCGGAGGCACGGCCTTCGTCGACGGAGGCGCGGCGTCAGCGCGGCTGCGGGAGGCGGCGGCCCAGGGCGGCGATGAGGGCGCAGGCGGCGAGCTGGGCGGCCAGTACGGCGGCCATCCCGTGCGCCGCACCAGCGCCGCCACCGGAGCCGGCGACCGTGGCGTAGAGGCTGCCGAGCAGGGCGGTACCGAGGGCGATGGCGGTCTGCTGGGTGGTGGTGAGGATGCCGCTGCCGGCGCCGGCCCGGTCGGCGGGTACCTCGGCGAGCACGATCCGGAAGATGGACAGCGCGGCCACCGCCTGCCCGGCGCCGGCGACCACCAGCGGCACGATCAGCAGCAGCGGCGCCCGATCCGACCAGCCGAACAGCACGACCGGGATCATCGCCGCGACGCCGAGCCCCTGTACCGCCACGCCGAGCGGCAACGCGCGCCGGCCGAACCGGCCGATCAGCCGCGGGCTGAGCATCGAGAAGGCGAAGAACGACACGGCGAGCGGGCTGATCGCGAGGCCGGCGCCGAGCGGGCCGAGCCCGAGTCCCTGCTGCATGGCCAGGGCGTAGACGAACATGAAGCCGCCGAAGCCGACGAAGAACGGGACCGCGGCGAGCAGCCCGCCGCGTACCCCGGTCAACCGCAGCAGCGACGGGGGCAGCAGCGGCAGCCGGCCGGACCGTTCGATCCGCCGCTCGGTCAGGAAGAAGGCGACGGCGGCGACGGGCGCCACGGCGAACAGCGCGAGCAGCCAGCCGGGCCAGCCGAGCGCGCCGCCCTCGGTCAGCGGTACCAGCACGGCGGCGACGGTGACCGCGAGCAGCACCGTACCGGCGAGGTCGGCGCGGGTCGGCCGGTCGGACCGGGTCGCCGGGACGGTCCGCACCGCGAGCAGCAGTGCGGTGAGCCCGATCGGCACGTTGATCAGGAAGATCGGCCGCCAGCCGGTGTCGGCGACGTTCGCGGCGAGCAGCAGCCCGCCGCCGACCTGGCCGATCAGGCTGGCGATACCGGAGGTGGCGCCGAAGCGGCCGATCGCCCGGGCCCGGCGGGTCCCGGTGGTGGTGGCCTGGATGGTGGCGAGCACCTGCGGCAGCATCAGCGCGCCGGCCGCGCCCTGCGCGATCCGGGCCACGATCAGCGTCGCGACGTTCGGGGCGAGGCCGCAGACCAGCGAGGTCAGGGTGAACGCGGCGAGCCCGGTGAGGAACAGCCGGCGGCGGCCGAACGCGTCGCCGAGCCGGCCGCCGAGCACCAGCAGCAGCGCGTAGCTGATGCCGTAGCCGGCGACGATCATCTCCAGGGTGGCGGTGGAGGCGTGCAGGTCCCGGTCGATGGTGGGCAGTGCCACGTTGACGACCATGAAGTCGATCGGGGCCAGCGCGGCGCCGATCAGCAGGGTGGTCAGACCGGCGGCGGTCAGCCCGCCGGGTGTCGCGCGCCGCTGCCGGGTGGGCCGGGTGGCGAGGGTGTTGGTCATGACCACCACGCTCCGCCGGCGCCCAACCTGGTACCAGAGTGTGTTTATCCGGGTATCGGCACTACCTGGTAACGGGCTGGTGGGCGCGGCACAGTGGGGAGCATGGCAGAGCTGGTGGGCACGGACACCCGGAGCACGGCCGCGGTGCGCCGGCGCGAGCTGTCCGATTTCCTGCGTACCCGGCGGGAACGTCTGGTCCCGGCCCAGGTGGGGTTGCCGCCCGGCCGGCGCCGCCGCACCCCCGGGCTGCGCCGGGAGGAGGTCGCGCAGCTCGCCGGCGTCGGGGTCACCTGGTACACGTGGCTGGAGCAGGGACGTGACATCCAGCCGTCGCGGCAGGTGCTGGAGGCGGTCGCCCGGACGCTGCGGCTGGATCCGCACGAGCGGTCGCACCTGTTCCGGCTGGCGAACGTGCCGGCGCCGGAGGTGACGAAGGACTGCGCCGCGGTGCCGCCGGAGATCCAGCTGATGCTCACCCAGCTGGAGCCGTTCCCGGCGTGCGTGAAGAACGCCCGCAGCGACATCCTGGCCTACAACCGGACCTACGACCGGATGCTGGGCGGGCTGTCCGCGGTGCCGGTGGAGCGGCGGAACACCACGCTGCTGCTGTTCACCGATCCGGGGCTGCGGGAACGCAGCGTCGACTGGGAGACGAAGGCACCGATGCTGGTGGCGCAGTTCCGCGCGGCGATGTCCCGGCACGTCGGCGAACCGGCGTGGAAGGAGCTGCTGCGCACGCTGCAGCGGGAGTCCCCGGAGTTCGCCGAGCTGTGGACCCGGCACGACGTGCGGGAGCCGGAGAACCTGACCAAGGAGTTCCTGGCCACCGACGTCGGCCTGATCCGGCTGCGGTACACGCACCTCTGGTTCGGCCCGCGCAGCGAGACGCTGCTGACCACCTACACCCCCGCCGACCCGGAGACCGCGGTCCGGCTGGAGCGGCTGTACGAGTCCGCGGTCGACGCCGCGGTCCCGCGAACCTGAGAGCTGGCCCACAGCAAGACTGATTTTGTTAGCTAAGTAAATGACTTCTGCGCCAGAATGGAGGCTGGCGTGGAAGGTGGGTGCGGCAGGAGTGGTTGCAGGGTTCGGCACGTGGGCCGGTGGCACGTTCCGTTCGCTGCGCGTCCGCAACTACCGGCTCTTCGCGACCGGCCAGATCGTCTCCAACACCGGTACCTGGATGCAGCGCATCGCGCAGGACTGGCTGGTGCTGAGCCTGACCAACTCGTCCACCGCGGTCGGCGTCACCACGGCACTGCAGTTCCTGCCGATGTTGCTGTTCGGGCTGTGGGGCGGCGTGCTCGCCGACCGCTATCCCAAGCGCCGCACGCTGATCTTCACCCAGTCGGTGATGGGATTGCTCGCCGCGGCGCTCGCGGTGCTCACCCTCACCGGCACCGTCCGCGTCTGGTACGTGTACCTGATCGCGCTGCTGCTCGGGTTCGCCACCGTGGTGGACAACCCGACCCGGCAGTCGTTCGTCACCGAGATGGTCGGCGAGAAGGACCTGCGCAACGCGGTGTCGCTCAACTCGGCGATCTTCCAGTCGGCCCGGCTGATCGGCCCCGCGGTCGCCGGCATCCTGATCAACGCGGTCGGCGCCGGCTGGGCGTTCGGGCTCAACGCGCTCAGCTTCGGCGGCGTACTCACCGGGCTGGTCCTGATGCGACCGCACGAGCTGTTCCCGGCGCCGCGCATCGCCCGCGCCAAGGGGCAGCTGCGGGAGGGGTTGCGCTACATCGCCGGCCGCAAGGAGCTGATCTGGCCGATCGTGCTGGTCGGGTTCGTCGGCACGTTCGGGTACAACTGGGCGATCGTGCTGTCCGCCTTCGCGAAGAACGTGTTCCATCACGGCGCCGGCACGTACGGGCTGTTCAACACGCTGATGGCGCTCGGCTCGCTGGTCGGCGCGCTGCTCGCGGCCCGCCGCACCACCACCCGGCTGCGGCTGCTGGTGCTCGCCGCGGTCGGGTTCGGCGCGCTGGAGATCGTCGCCGCGCTGGCCCCGTGGTTCGCCGTCTTCGCGCCGCTGCTGCTGGTGATCGGGCTGGTGGGGATGACGTTCAACAACGCCGCCAACACCACCGTGCAGCTGGCCGCGGCACCGGAGATGCGCGGCCGGGTGATGGGCGTGTACATGCTGGTGTTCACCGGCGGCACCCCGATCGGCGGCCCGCTGATCGGCTGGATCACCGAGACCTACGGCGCGCGCGTCGGCCTGGTCGTCGGTGGCGGCGTGGCCGCGCTCGCCGCGGCGGCCGTCGGCGGCATCCTCTACCGCACCCGGCGCGCGGCGCCGCCGGCCCGGCTCCCGGACGCGGTCGAGGCGCCGGCCGCGCACCGCGCCTGATCCGACCCGCCGGCTCCCGTCGGCCGCGCACCGGGCCCGATCCCGCTCAGCCCTGCCGGCCGGGCCCGATCCCGCTCAGCCCGGCCGGCCGGGCGCGGTGTGGGCCTCCCCCGGTTCGGCTGCTCCGGCCGGCGGGGTCAGCAGCCGGCGCAGCGCGGTCGGCGTGTGCCCCAGCTGCGCCCGGACCGTCCGGGTCAGGTGCGCCTGGTCGGCGAAGCCGAGCCGGGCGGCGAGGCCGGCCAGGTCGCACTCGCCCGCGCCGAGCCGCTCCAGCGCCCGACCGACCCGCACCCGGTTCCGGTAGCGGGTCAGCGACACGCCCATCCGGGCCGAGAACCCCCGGCTCAGACGGTACGGCGAGACCCGCAGCAGGGCGGCCAGCGAGCACAGCCGCGCCGCCTCCGGCGCGTCGTCCAGGACCGCCGCCCGGGCCGCCGCCACCAGCGCCTCGTCCCGCACCCCCGGCCGCGGCGCCGGATGCCCCGCCGCGACCGCGACGAGGCCCAGCAGCTCCTCGACCAGCGCGTAGTCGACATCGCCGCCGCGCGCCGCGACCAGCAGCCGCCGGTGCGCCAGCTCGACCCGGGCGTCGACGTACACCGAACGGCCGGCGACCCGGCCGTCCCACAGCCCGGCGGCGAACGTCACCGAGGTGCACGCATCACCGCCGGCCGGGTGCGCGAACCGCTCCTCCTCGTGCGGCGCGCCCAGATAGCCGACGGTGCGGTCGAGATCGGCGGCGGTGCCGTCGGCCGCCCGGCGGAACCGGCCGCGGCGCACCAGCACCAGCCGGTGGTCGCCCCGGGCCGCCGGCGGTGTCCAGCGCACCTGCTCGTCCCGGCAGGTCACCGCGGTCACGGCGAACTCGGCCCGGGCAGCGAGGGTCACGGTGGCCAGCACGCGCCGAACCGTACGCCGGGGGTACGACGGCGGCGCGCCGCAAGGATGTTCAAGACGCCGCCGGGACGTCGACCGGATGCTGGGGCGTGTCCTCGGCCAGTTCCGAGGACACGCACGAGATCACCCGAGGGAGCAACCCATGTCAGTCCAGGCAACGCCCACCGCGATCATCCTCGACTGCGCCGACCCGAAGGGGTTGGCCGAGTTCTACCGGAACGCGACCGGATGGCGGATCACCGACAGCGACGCCGATTCGGCCTACCTGGGCGAGGGGCCGGTGCAGCTCGCGTTCCAGCGGGTCGACGGCTACCAGGGGCCCGGCTGGCCGGACGCCGGCAAGCACGCGCATCTGGACTTCGCGGTCGCCGACGTGGCCGCCGCGGTCACCGAACTGCTCGCCCTCGGCGCCACGAAGCCGGACTTCCAGCCCGGCGGCGACCAGTGGACGGTACTCACCGACCCCGAGGGCCACCCGTTCTGCCTCGCCACCGCCTGACCAGGGAGTACCGAATGGCCGCCATCCATCAGGAGTTCGTCGTCGACGCCCGTCCCGAGGCCGTCTGGGACGTCCTCGCCGACTACGGCGCGGTGCACCGCCGCCTCGCGCCGGGCTTCGTGATCGACACGCAGCTGCACGACGACACCCGCACCGTCACGTTCGCCGACGGAACCATCGTGTACGAGCGGCTCGTCGATCTCGACGCGGCGAGCCGCCGGGTCGCGTACACCGTCGTCGGCGGCAGCCTGCATCCGTCGCACCACCATGCCTGGATGCAGGCGGTCCCCGAGGCGGACGGAACGACCCGGTTCGTCTGGCACACCGACGTCATCCCGGCCGAGCTCGCCGGCCCGATCGCCGAGTTCGTCGAGCGCGGCTCGGCAGTGATCCAGGCCGCGCTGTCCGCCGCCGGTACCGTGGGGCAGGCGCACGGGTCGAGCTGACCGCGGCGTGGGTCAGCGGGTTCGACACGGTCGCGTCGAACCCGCCGGCCGCTACCCGTCGCCGGTCAGGAGGCCGGGACGGCAGGCTGGTCCAGCAGGAAGCCGGCGAGCTTCGCGACGAAACCCGCCGGATCCTCGGCCGGCGCGCCGTGCCCGGCGTCGATCTCCGCGTACCGGGCGTGCGCGATCCCGGCGAGCAGCGCCTGCTGCTGCTCCGGCGGGATGATCTGGTCGTGCGCGCTGGCCAGCACCAGGGTCGGCGCGGTGATCGCGGACAGCTCGGCGGTGAGGTCGACGGTCAGGTCCACCTCGGTCTGCCGGTCGGTGCCCGGCGCGAGGCCGGCCGCGAACTCGGCGAGTACCAGCGCGTACTGCTCCGGCGTCACCGACCGCCAGAACCCCGGGCCGAGCGCGGTGAGCAGCAGCAGCTCGCAGAACAGCGTGCTGCCGTGCGCGGCGTCGAGCCGCAACAGGGTCAGCCAGTACCGCAGTTCGATCGCCATCCGGGTGGTGGTGCGCACCCAGCCGGCGTGCAGGGCGAGCGACCGGACCCGGTCCGGGTGGGTCGCGGCGAGCCGGGTGGCCACCGCCGCACCGAGCGAGTGGCCGACCAGGTGGAAGTCGACCAGCCCGGCGTGGTCGGCCGCGGCCAGGACCTCGTCGGCCAGGTCGGCGAGGCCGACCGGACCACCGTGGTCGGTGGTGGCGCCGGACCCGGCGTAGTCCGGCGCCACGATGGTGAACCGGCCGGCGAGGTGGTCGATCAGCGGCTGCCACTGGCGCCGGTCGGCGCCGGTACCGTGCACCAGGACCAGGCCCGGCCCGGTACCGGTGATGTCGTAGCCGACGCTGGCGGGCCGGCCGCCGATCATGGTCGGGGCGTGGGGCATCGCGGTTCTCCGTTCCCGGTGACGTTCAGACGGTGGCGAGCATCCGGTCCAGCACGACGCGCAGCGCCGCGTTGAACTCGGCCGGGCGTTCCTGGTGCGGCAGGTGGCCGGCGCCGGGGATCACCGTGACGGTGGCCCCGGGGGTACGGGCGGCGCAGGCCTCGGCCACCGCGACCGGCGTCTCGGTGTCCAGCTCGCCGTGCAGGTAGTGGATCCGTACCTGCAGGTCGGGCAGCACCGGCCGCGGGTCGTACGTGGCGAACTGGGCGAACTGGGCGTCGGCGAAGGTGCCGGAGTCGAGGATCTGCCGCACCGTCCAGTCGATCAGCGCCCGGGACGTGCCCGGCGCGTACCAGTGGGCGACCCAGGACGCGACGAAACCGGCGCGGTCGCCCCGGATCGCGGACATGATCGCGGGCAGGTCCATGCCCTGCGCGGGCCAGTACCCGGGGCTGTCGACCGAGACGACGCCGCCGACCAGGTCGGGGCGGCGCAGCGCCAGTTCGGTGGCGAACGCGCCGCCCATCGAGGAGCCGACGACGACCGGCCGGGTCAGGCCCAGGGCGCCGATCAGTCCGATCAGGTCGCCGACCACGCCGTCGATGTCGTTGCCGGTGGCGGGCCGGTCGGACCGGCCGCAGCCGCGCCAGTCGGGTACGACCACCCGGTGGTCGGCAGCGAACTCGGGGACCTGCGCGCCCCACACCCGGCCGCTGGTACCCCAGCCGTGCAGGAACAGGATCGGCGCGCCGGCACCGGCGTCCTCGTAGTAGAGCGTGGTGTCTTCGACGGTCAGGTACGGCATCTCGGCTCCTCCTCCTTCGATGAGCTCACCCCGTTCGGTGAAGCCAGCCAACCGCCGACGACGCCGGCGATCAACGCGTGACCTGCGACTACACTGATCACGAAAACTGATCGAACGGGGTGATCGTGGAGCTGCGGCAGCTGCGCTACTTCCTGACGCTGGCCGATGAACTGCACTTCGGCCGCGCCGCGGAGCGGCTGAACATCGTCCAGTCGGCGGTCAGCCAGCAACTGCGCCGGCTGGAACGCGAGCTGGGCGTCGACCTGTTCGACCGCAGTACCCGGACCGTCCGGCTCACCGAGGCCGGGCACCGGCTGCTGCCGTACGCCGAGCGGGTGCTCGCCGACGTGGACGCGGCCCGGGCGGCGATCGACGACCTGCGCACCCGGCGCGACGGTACGGTGCGGCTGGGTACCAGCACCGGGCTCGGCTCGCGGCTGGAGGCGCTGCTGGCCCGGTTCCGCGAGCTGGCCCCGGAGGCGACGCTCGACCTCGTCACCGCACCGGTCGCGGACCGGCTGCGCCGGGTGCGTTCCGGCGAGCTGGACGCCACCCTGGTCCGCGGCGAGCAGCGGGACGCCGGGCTGGAACTGCTCGCGGTCTGGCACGATCCGCTGGTGGTGGCGCTGCCGGCCCGGCACGACCTCGCGGTCCGGTCCCGGATCGAGCTGGCGGCGCTGGCCGACCTGCCGCTGCGGCTGGCCAACCGGCAGCGCAATCCCCCGCTGTACGACCTGGTCCTGGACTGCTGCCGGCGAGCCGGATTCAGCCCGACGCTCGGACCCGAGTTCACCACCGACCAGGACACCCTGGCCGCGATCGGCTTCGGTGCGCCCTCCTGGACGGTGTACTACGCGGCGCAGGCCGGCCAGATCGCCCCACCCGGCGTGGTGTTCCGGCCGCTCGCCGCGCCGGCCCCCGCGATGCCGACCTACCTCGCGGTACGGCCGGACCCGCCGCGCGCGGAACTGCGCGCCCTCATCGAGGCCTGCATGTCCACAGTGGACGAACCCGGGGCCGGCCGGGCTGCACCGCCGGACTCGACCGACCCCGAGTGACGGCCCGGCTCGACCCTCCGACCCGACGGTCGACGGTCCGGCTCGACCGGCTCGGTGTGGCGGCTTCGTGTTCGGTCGGCGCAGCGCGCACGTCCTCGGGACGCTTCGAACGGCTGATCCTTCGCACCGAAACGCCGGATCGAGAAGTTCCGGCATGGCGCGGACCACCCGCGACGCGCTAGCGTGACAAGCGTCACGCAAAGACGGCAGGAGGTTGTCCGAGCCGGCGGCGACGCGACCCGTCGAGCCTGCCCGGGCAGCCCCGGAGCGGTACCGAGGGCCCCGCCGCGTCAACGCGCCCGCGGCCCGGATCGGGAGGCGCGGGTGCGCATCGGCGTGGTGCGGGAGACGGCGGCCGGCGAGCGCCGGGTGGCCATGGTGCCGGAGGTGGTGTCCCGGCTGGCGCGGCTGCCCGCCGAGGTGCTGGTGGCCAGCGGTGCGGGCGAGGCGGCGCTGTTCGCCGACGCGGACTACACGCAGGCCGGCGCCCAGGTGGTCGAGCCCGACACGGTGTACGGCACGGCCGACGTGCTGCTGTCCGTCGGCCCACCGCCCGACGACCTGCCCGACAGAGTCCACAGTGGACAGACGCTGATCGGGCTGTACCGCCCGGCGACCTGCCCGGAGCTGGTCGACCGGCTGGCCGCCGCCGGCGTCACGCTGGTCAGCCTGGACCGGCTGCCGCGCACGCTGAGCCGGGCGCAGGCCGCCGACGCGCTGACCTCCCAGGCGAACGTCGCCGGGTACCGCGCGGTGCTGGTCGCCGCCGCGGCGTACCCGCGGTTCTTCCCGATGCTCGTCACCGCCGCCGGCACGGTACGGCCGGCCGAGGTGCTGGTGCTCGGCGCCGGCGTGGCCGGGCTGCAGGCCATCGGCACCGCCCGCCGGCTCGGCGCCCAGGTCCGGGCGTACGACGTGCGCCCGGAGACGCGCGAGCAGGTCGAGTCGGTCGGCGGTACGTTCGTCACCCTCGACGACGTCGGCCCGGCCGCGGGCACCGGCGGGTACGCCCGGGCGCTGTCCGACGACGAGCAGCGGGTGCAGCAGGAGCGGCTGGCCGCGCAGATCGCCCGGCAGGACGTGGTGATCACGACCGCGCAGGTGCCGGGTGCGGCTCCGCCGCTGCTGGTCACCGCCGAGGCGGTGAAGGCGATGCGGCCCGGCTCGGTCATCGTCGACCTGGCCGCCGGCCCGTACGGCGGGAACGTCGCGGTGTCGGTGCCGGACAGCACGATCCGCACCGACAACGGCGTCACGGTGATCGGCGCCGGCAACCTCGCGTCGGACATGGCGCCGGCGGCGTCCACCGCGTACGCCCGGAACGTCAGCGCGGTGCTGGCCGTACTGGTCTTCGACGGCGCCGTGCACGTCGACCTCGACGACGAGATCCAGGCCGGCATCGTGATCACCCACGCCGGCGAGAGGACCAACCCATGAGCGAGCGGCAGCGAGCGAATCGTGGGCACTGCGCGTTCGTGCATCAGGCCCGGCCGGAGCGAAGCGGAGGCCGGGCATGAGCGAGCGGGAGCGAGCGAATCGTGGGCACTGCGCGTTCGTGCCTCAGGCCCGGCGAAGCGGAGGGCGGGCATGAGTGGCGGTCTGGTCACCGACGTGACGATGTTCGTGCTGGCGGTGCTGGTCGGGTTCGAGGTGATCAGCAAGGTGCCGGCCACCCTGCACACGCCGCTGATGTCCGGCGCCAACTCGATCCACGGCATCATCCTGCTCGGCGTGGTGATCGTCGCCGGTTCAGCCCGCACCCCACTGGAGTACGCGCTGGTGGCGGTCGCCGCGGCCTTCGCCACCGCGAACGTGGTCGGCGGGTACCTGGTCACCGACCGGATGCTGGAGATGTTCCGCACCCGGGACGGCCGCCGCGGCCAAGCGGCGCGCGGCGGCTCGACACCGCAGACAGCCGGCGGGAAGGTACCGGCGCCGCGCGGCGCGACCGGCTCGGAGGTGGCGCGATGAGCAGGCGTGCGCGAGTGATTCGGCGGTACTGCGCGTCGTGTCTCGTCGTCGTTCGGGCGAAGGAGGAACGGCGATGAGCGCGGTGGAGCAGCTCGGCTACCTGGCCGCGGCGGTGGCGTTCGTGCTCGGCCTGCGCCTGATGAACTCGCCGGCCACCGCGCGCCGCGGCAACCTGCTGTCCGCGGCCGGGATGGTGCTGGCGCTGGCGATCACCGCGGTACGGCTCGCCGGAAACACCGAGACGCTGACCGGCCCGGTGGTGCTGCTGGCCGGGGTGGCGGTCGGTGCGGCCGGCGGCGCGCTGCTGGCCCGGCGGGTACCGATGACCGGGATGCCGCAGCTGGTCAGCCTGTTCAACGCGGTCGGCGGCGGCGCGGCGGCGCTGGTCGCGGTCACCGAGTACGTCCGGCTCGCCCCCGCGGTCGGTGCGCAGACCACGGTCAGCGCGCTGCTGGACGTGGTGATCGGCGGCGTCACGTTCACCGGTTCGCTGATCGCGGCCGGCAAGCTGCAGGGCTGGGTGACCGGCAACCCGGTGCTGTTCCCGGGTCGCCGGGCGGTCAGCGTCGCGCTGGTCGCGATCGTCGTCGCCGGCGCCGTCTGGCTGCTGATCACGCCGAACGTGCCGGTGCTGGTCGTGGTGATCGTGGCCGCGGCGGCGTTCGGGGTGGCGATGGTGCTGCCGATCGGCGGTGCCGACATGCCGGTGGTGATCTCGCTGCTGAACGCGTTCACCGGTACCGCGGTGGCGATGGCCGGGTTCGTGCTGAACTCGGTGGCGTTGATCATCGCCGGTGCGCTGGTCGGCGCGTCCGGCACGATCCTGACCAAGCTGATGGCCGACGCGATGAACCGGTCGGTGGTCGCGGTGCTGGTCGGCGGCTTCGGCACCGGTGACGCCGGGCCGGCCGCGGTCGGCTCGGCCGACGCCTCGGTACGGTCGGTGACCGCCGAGGACGCCGCGATCCAGCTGGCGTACGCGCGCAAGGTGATCGTGGTGCCCGGCTACGGGCTGGCCGCGGCGCAGGCGCAGCACGAGCTGAGTGCGCTGGCCGAGCTGCTGATCGAGCGCGGCGTCGACGTCTGCTACGCGATCCACCCCGTGGCGGGCCGGATGCCCGGCCACATGAACGTGCTGCTCGCCGAAGCGAACGTGCCGTACCCGATGCTCAAGGAGATGGACGAGGTCAACGACGAGTTCGCGGTGACCGACGTGGCGCTGGTGGTCGGCGCGAACGACGTGACCAACCCGGCCGCCCGCCGGCCCGGCAATCCGGTGTCCGGCATGCCGATCCTCAACGTGGACGCGGCCCGCAGCGTCATCGTGATCAAGCGTTCGATGGGCCACGGGTACGCCGGGATCGACAACGAGCTCTACACCGCGCCGGCGACCGGCATGCTGTTCGCCGACGCCAGGTCGGCGCTCGCCGAGCTGACCACCTCGGTACGCAGCCTGGTCGGCTGACCGTCAGCGGGGGGCCGGGAGCGAGCGCGACCCCGGTCGGCGCCGCCGGGGTGCGGGGGTGCGCTCCGGCCCGCCGTCACGCCCGCTGGCGGGTCGGCTGCGGGTCCGCGCCGGCCCGCTCGCGCGCTTCGAGGATCTCGGGGACGTGGCTCTCCGCCCACTCGCGGACGGCGCGCAGCGGGACCAGCAGGGACCGGCCGAGGTCGGTGAGCCCGTACTCGACGTGTGGCGGCTGCTCGCCGTAGTCGACGCGGGTGAGCAGGCCGTCCTCCTCCATCGAGCGCAGCGTTTCGGTCAGCACCTTCGGGGTGACGCCCTGGATCCTCGCCACCAGGGCGGTGAACCGCAGCGGGCCGTCCTCCAGCGCGTTGACCACGAACACCGTCCAGCGCGCGCCGATGCGGTGCAGCACCAGCCGGGACGGGCAGGTGACGGACATGACGTTGTAGCCCACGGCGACCGCTGCCTCCGGTTACGTTGAAGTACCTGGTTACTTTTCCATAGCATACGCCGGCAGTGACAGTCGACGGAGCGGAGCGGAACCATGGGCAACGGACTGACCGGTCAGACAGTGCTCGTACTGGGCGGGCGGCACCTCGGTGCGGCCATCGCGGCGGCGGCGATCGCCGAGGGCGCGCGGGTGCACGTCGCGTCCCACCGGCCCGGCGGGCTGCACATCGACCTGCACGACGAGACGACCATCGCCGCCGCGGCCGCGGAGCTCGGCCCGGTCGACCATGTGGTCAACACGGCGAACTCGCCGCACGCGGGACCGATCGGCGAGCTCGACCGGGACCGTACCGTCGATGCCTTCACCGCCAAGGTGATCGGCCCGCTGCTGCTCGCGAAGCACTTCACGATCCGACGCTCGCTGCTGCTGTTCTCCGGCCAGGTCGGCTGGCGGCCGGCCCGCGGCAAGATCGTGACGGGCGTGACCAACGGCGCCGCCGCGTTCGCCGCCCGGCACCTCGCCGTCGAACTCGCGCCGGTACGGGTCAACGCGCTGTCGCCGGGGATCATCGACTCCGGCGCCTGGGACGGCAAGGGCGACGGCAAGCCGGACTTCCTCGCGACCGCCGCGCAGCAGACCCTGGTGGGCCGCACCGGCACCGTCACCGACGTGACCGACGCGGTGCTGTGGCTGCTCCGGGCCGAGTTCCTCACCGGCGAGACCATCCACCTCGACGGTGGCCGGCCCTGACCCCGCCCGGCCGCGGCAGAATCGGGAGCTGGCCAGCACCACCGTGCGGCCGGCCCTGATCCGCACGGCCGCGGCACCCGACGATCCGCCGTACCCGGCCGGGGAGCCCGACCCGCCGCCGCGTCAGGGCGAGAGGCGGGCGGCGAGCTCGGCGGCGGTGGGTGGGTCGGCTCCGGGCCGGCCGCAGGTGATCGCGGCCGCGGTCAGGGCCCGGTGCAGTACCTGCCGGGCGGTGTCCGCGGGCAGCGACGGCAGCGCGTCGAGGGTCAGCGCACCGGCCCGGTACAGCCCGTCCAGCAGCGCGGACATGCACGCGTCGCCGGCGCCGACGGTGTCCACCACGTCGACCGGCGGCGCCGCGCACCGCAGCTGGTACCCGGTGGTGGCGAGGAACCCGCCGTCGGCACCGAGCGTCACGACGACCAGGTCGGGGCCGGCGGCGAGCCAGCGCGCCGCGACCGTCTCGACCGGCTCGCCCGGGTACAGCCAGGCCAGGTCGTCGGCGGACGCCTTGACCAGGTGCGCCAGCGCCACGAACCGGGCCACCTGGTCGCGGGCGTGCTCGACCGGGCCGTGCAGCGTCGGCCGCACGTTCGGGTCGTACGACACGACGGTCGTGCCGCGCACCCCGGCCAGCATGTCCGCCAGTACCTCGTCACCCGGGGCGAGCGTGGCGAGCGAGCCGGCGTGCACCGCCACCGAGCCGGGGTAGGGCGTCAGGTCCTTCGGCGCCCAGCTCAGGTCGAACTCGTACGCCGCGGCGCCGTCCGCGCCCAGCCGCGCCGTCGCCGTGGCGGTACGGGAAGCGCCCGCGTCGCTGCGGTCCAACGCGACGCCGGCGGCGCCGAGCCGGGCCGCGATCCGGGCGCCGCGCTCGTCCGGCCCGTACTGGGTGATCAGGCCGGCCGGGTCGCCGAGCCGGGCCAGCCCGAGCGCCACGTTCGCCGGCGAACCGCCGACGAGCTCGACCGGTGCGGCGGCCCCGGGCCGCCACACCACATCCACCAGCGCCTCGCCGATCACCGTGAACACGGTTGCCGATCGTATCCGCCGCCCGGTGCGGCGACCGCCGCGCCGCGGGTCGGATCGCCCCCGCCCTGCAAACGGGCACCGCACCGGCCCGATCCGGGCACCGGCCGCCGCCGGCGCCGACCCGGCCGATCCGCCCGCGGCGTCGCTTCCGTCCCGGCCGGGGGCCCTACCGATCCGGGGGTTCCGGCGGCAGGATCGGGGGCAGCGCTCGATAGTGGGGTGGGAAGGGAGGCCAACGATGCCCAAGGTGATCATCCTGACCGGCGACGCGGCCGAGTCGTTGGAGGTGATGTACCCGTACCAGCGGCTCCAGGAGGAGGGGTACGAGGTCGACATCGCCGCGCCGGCGGTGAAGAAGCTGCAGTTCGTCGTGCACGACTTCGTGGACGGCTTCGACACGTACACCGAGAAGCCCGGCTACACCTGGCCGGCGAACGTGGCGTTCGCGGACGTCGACCCGAACGACTACGTCGCGATGGTGGTGCCGGGCGGCCGCGCACCCGAGTACATCCGGAACGACCCGGACTTCCAGCGCATCGTCCGGCACTTCTTCGAGGCCGACCTGCCGGTGGCGCACCTGTGCCACGCCGCGCAGGGCCTGGCCGCGTCCGGGGTACTGGAGGGCCGCCGCACCGCCGCCTACCCGGCGCTGAAGCCGGACGTCGAGGCCGCCGGTGCCGAGTTCGTGGACGCCTCGGCGGTGGTGGACGGGCAGATGGTGTCGGCGCGGGCCTGGCCGGACCACCCGTCCTGGTTCGGCGAGTTCATGACGCTGCTGCGCAAGAAGGCACCCGCCAGTACGTGACCCGCCCCGGTTGCGGCGGCGCCGCGGTGACCGGGCATCCTGTCATGCGTGCGCCGCCGGCGCACGGACTACCAGCACCTGTCCCGCCATCGAGCCACGGTGGCGGGACAACTGGCTGCCCTCCCCGGTCCGTCCGACCGCCGTTTCCCCGCCGAACCGCCCGCGCCGGGTGATGATGGTGCGCGAGGAGGTCGGCGGATGGAATTCGACATGGTGGTGGAGATCCCCGCGGGCTCGCGGAACAAGTACGAGATGGACCACAGGACCGGGCGCATCCGGCTCGACCGCACGCTGTTCACCGCGACGCGGTACCCGGCCGACTACGGCTTCGTCCCGGACTCGCTCGGCGAGGACGACGATCCGCTCGACGCGATGGTGCTGTTGCTGGACGAGCCGACCTTCCCCGGCTGCGTCATCGCGGTACGGCCGGTCGCGGTGTTCTGGATGCGCGACGAGCACGGCCCGGACGCGAAGGTGATGTGCGTACCGGCGGGCGACGACCGGTTCGACCACATCCGGGACATCGGTGACCTGCCGCGCCACCTGCGGGACGAGATCAGCCACTTCTTCGACGTGTACAAGGCGCTGGAGCCCGGCAAGGACACCGAGATCCGCGGCTGGCAGGGCCGGCTGCACGCCGAGGCCGAGGTCAACGCCGCCTGGGAACGCGCCGCCGGCGAGCACCTCTGACCGCCACCCGGCCGGGAGGCGGCGGGCCCGCAGCGGGCCGCCGCAGCCGATGCGCGCGGGAGCCCTAGGCGAACGTGATCGCGGTGGCGTGCAGGGTGCCGTCCCGGTCGGCTCGCCCGCTGACCACCAGCGTCGTACCGACGGTGATCGCACCGAGCGACGGGAAGCCGTCGACGGCGGTACCGTCGTCCGCCTCGATCCCGATCGTCGCGCCGTTGTCCATGGTGAGCGTCAGCTGCCAGCCGTGCTTGATCGGATGGATCGAGTAGAGCGTGCCGGTGCACACCGTCGTGATGCCGACCGCGCCGTAGCCGTCCACGTACCGGCAGGTCGCGGCGTCCGGCGAGGGCACCGCGAACTCCGGCTGGCGGACCGGGATCTGGGTCGTGCTGGCGGTGGTCGCGGTGTCCTCCGCCGGTGGTGCGCTCGCGCGCTGCGCCACCATGCCGCCGGCGAACCCGATCGCGAGCAGAACGACCGCCCCGCCCACCAGGTACCGCCGGGGCAGCGACAGCGACCGCCGGCGAGACGGTGGCTCCGCCTCGTCCTCGGTGAGCTGGTCGACGGTGCCCTCGTCGTCGACGTCGTCGGTCAGCTCGATCAGCGGCATCGGCTCGTCGTCGTCGCCCGGGTCGTCGTCGCGCCACCGGTGGGTACTGCGCATCGCTCCTCCCCGGTGGCACGGACGCCAACGCCGGTGCCACAAGCGAATTGTGGCACCGGCGGGCGGGCCACGCCGGCCGGTCGGCGGGTCCCTGCCCGCAAGGGGACGTCCGGCGTGGGTACCGGGCGTTCCGGCGGGCAGTGCGGCCGGCGTGGCGGTGGGAGTAACGCTGTCGGGACCGCGGCGCGGGTCAGCGGCGGGTCGGGCGCCAGAACCGGCGCGCCCACAGGGCGCGGATGCTCCGGTCCGCGGGCGGCCCGGCCGCCGACGAGGTCGTCGGGGTCGGCTGCTCGGTGGTGGTCGTGGTGAGCGAATTGACCAGTGACATCACCCCGTCGGTGCTGGTGCGCACCTCGTGGGCCAGGTCGCGGATCGTGTTGGCCATCCCCGCTCCTTGGGTCGGGCTCCTGGGGTCGAGCAATCCACGCTCATCCCCAGTAGGCATCAAACGCAGCGCGTTGTCACCCCTACCCGGGGCAGTTTCGCCGTGCTCCATACCACTTTCCGGTTTGACGCTCGTCCGTCAGGGGAAGTCGACGCGCATCACGACCCGGCGCAGGCTGGGCGTGCTCACCTCGCGGAAGCCCGCTTCGGCGAACACCTGCACGCTGCCCACGTGCAGCTCGCCCCAGGTGATCTCCTTGCCCGGTTCGGTGCGCATCGGGTACCCCTCGACCGCGCGGGCGCCCTGGCCCCGGGCGTACCCGACGGTCGCCGCGGCCAGCGGGTAGGTCAGGCCTCGTTTGCGGAATCCCTTGCGTACCACGAAACAGGTGACCGCCCAGACCGTGTCGTCCCGCTTGTCCTCGTCCCGGCCGCGCCACACGATGCGGCTGGTGTGGAGCTTCGGATAGGCGGTGCGCGGCTGGACCGCCACCCAGCCGACCGGCTCGCCGTCCAGGTAGCCGACCAGGCCGCTGGTGGGCCCGGCACCGGGCTCGCCGCACCGGGTCTGCTGGTACAGCCGGTCGCGGCGCTGCTCGTCGGTCAGCTCGGTCCAGAGCCAGCCGCGCACCTTGAACCGCTGGCAGTTGCACCGGCCGGAGTAGTCCGCCGTGCCGAACACCGCGCGCAGGTCGGCCCGGCTCGCCTCGTTCGCCGGTACGACCGTCACCGCCGCCGGGTCGATCGCCGGCTCCGTCGTCCTGCTGGTCATGCGGCACGGTAACCCGGATCGCAGCCGTACGGGGTGGTGGAGTCCCGCGTGCGGGCCGCTCGGCCGGGGGTTCCCCGACACGCTCTGCGCGGGTGGTTCGTCCCCGCGCGGGATCGTTGTCCGGCGCTTGACCCTGACGTCGCAGGAGGCTCCACGATCGGGGCATGACCGAGAACAGCGTGTCCGAGCGCACCGACGAACAGCACTACCTCAGCCCGGTACCGGTGCCGGCCGAGGACGCCGCCGCACCGGGGATCAGCCGCCAGATCTACGGCATGCCCGCGTACCTGAGCGTGCCGACCGGCGACCTCACCGCGTCGACCGACTTCTGGGTACGCGGGCTCGGCTTCGTCGAGCTGTTCGCCGTGCCGGGCCAGGTGGTACACCTGCGCCGGTGGGCCTTCCAGGACGTCCTGCTGGTACCGGGCGAGCCGGCCACCGCGCCGTCCGCCGGGCGGATCGGTTTCTCCTGCGTGCTCGGCGAGATCGGGCCGACCCGGGACCGGTGCGAGCAGCTCGCGCCCGGCTGCACCAGCGGCCCGGACGAGAAGCCGTGGAACTGCGTCGAGCTGACCGTCGTCACGCCGGAACGGCAGCAGGTCGTGTTCACCGCCGCGCGCCCGCTCGACCCGGCGAGCCCGACCGCGGACTACCTGCGCGACAGCGGCTTCGACATCCCGCAACCGTGACGGCCGCCCGCCGCGGTCCGCTCGCCGGCCCGGCCCACGCGTACGGGCCCGGATCGGTCCAACACCGTGACCCGGCCGCCGGCACCGCCCGGTACGGCCGGGCCGCGGCGCCGCGCCACACTGGGCGGATGAGCTCCGAGGAACGGGCGGACGGGTACACGGTGGGGCCGGCGGCGGCGCTGGTCGGCGTCAGCGTGAAGACGCTGCACCACTGGGACGCCATCGGGCTGGTCCGGCCGAGCGGGCGCACCCCCGGCGGCTACCGCGTCTACTCGGCCGACGACGTGGCCCGGATCCACCGGGTGCTGGTCTACCGCGAGCTCGGCTTCCCGCTCGCCGAGATCGGCCCGATCCTGGACGATCCCGGTACCGATCCGCGCGACCAGCTGCGCCGGCAGCGCGACGAGCTGGCGGCACGGCGGTCCCGGATCGACGAGATGATCACCGCGGTCGACCGGATGCTCGACGCCACCCGGCGCGGCATCCGGTTGACCGCCGAGGAACAGGTCGAGATCTTCGGTACGGACTGGCAGCCGGGGCGGGTCGACGAGGCCGAGCAGCGGTGGGGCGACACCGTGCAGTGGCAGCAGTACACCGAACGGGCCGGCGCGCTCGACGCCGACGACTGGCGGAACGTGGCGGCCTCGATCGAGGAGCTGACCGGCGAGCTGGCCGCTGCCTGCCGTACCGGCGTGGTGGCCGGCTCCGCCGAGGCGAACGCCCTGGCCGAGCGGCACCGCACGATGATGGAGACGTACTTCGACTGCACCCACTCGATGCACGTGTGCCTGGGCCGGATGATGGCCGCCGACCCCGGCTACGTCGAGTACTACGAGCGGTTCGCGCCCGGCCTCGCCGGCTGGCTGTCCGAGGCGATCGCCGCCAACGCCGCCGCCCACGGCGTCGACCCCGCCACCGCGACCTGGCAGTGAACTCGGGGCGCGGTGGTGCTGGGCGAGACGCGGCCGAGCGGTGTCAGGGTGCTGTGAGGTGCGCGCCGATGCGCTGGACGAACGCGGCGACCGCGGCCGGATGCAGCCGCACGGCAGCCTCGCGTCGCTGCCGCGCCAGCGCGGCAGCGATCAGCGCGCGGTCGGCGGCACCGACCCGATCCCGGGCCCACCGCCCACCGTCTACTTTGGATACCAGGGCACCGTCGACGGCGAACCGCCAGGCCCGGCAGGCGTTGAGGACCGCGTACTCGCCGGTGGCGTGGCCGACCGCCCAGCCCAGCTCGGCGACCAGCTGCGCCAGCACCAGCGCGGCCGGCACCGGAGCGAACACGGCCGCCGCGGCCGGCCCCGGGCCCACCACCCGGCCGGCGCGGCAGCAGACCGCGAAGTGCAGCACGAGATCTGGGTCGCCACCCCGGGCATGGCCGTCGACCACCTTCGGGTCGTCCCGCGCGGTGGTCAGGTGCAGCTCGAACCGCGGCGCCGCGGTCGGTCCGGCGGCCGCGGCGCGGGTCACCACGCTCAGTTCCAAGCCGACCGCCGGGCAGGGCAGCGCCGCCAACCCCGCAGTCAGCGAGGCCCGCTGCGCCGCACTCGTCGCACCGGCCGCGACCACGAGCACGTCGACGTCGCTGTGCCGGGCATCGAACCCGCCCAGTACCGCCGAGCCGTGCAGGTAGCAGCCGACGAGGTCGTCACCGAGCGCTCGCGCGGCCGCCGCCGCGAGCCCCGACAGGTACCGCTCCATCGCCTCGTCCACCGCGACGAATCTAGCCGTCCCCTCCGCCCCCGCGCGGCCGGGAAACCGGGTGAGGGGCGCCGGACCGCCGGCTACGCTGCCGGGGCTCGACCACGCCGGGAGGATGTCATGGACCGCGAAGCCCGCACCCCGCCGCCGACCGCACGGCTCACGTTCCGGCCGATGACCAGCGACGACCTGGACGACCTGGCCGCGCTGCTCGGCGACCCGGCCGTGATGCGGTACTACCCGCGACCCAAGACGCGCGACGAGGCCCGCGGCTGGATCGACTGGAACCAGCGGCTGTACCGCGACGAAGGGTACGGGCTGTGGGTGGTCCAGCTGCGCGGGACCGGCGAGTTCGTCGGCGACTGCGGCCTCACCCCGCAGCAGGTGGACGGGGTCACCGAGCTGGAGGTCGGCTACCACGTACGGACCGAGCTGCAGGGCCGCGGCCTCGCCACCGAGGCCGCGACGGCCTGCCGCGACTTCGCCCGGGACGTACTCGGCGCGACCCGGCTGGTCGCGATCATCCGCCCGGACAACGTGCCCTCCCAGCGCGTCGCCACCAAGATCGGGCTCCCCTTCGAACGCACCGCGACCTCGCACGACCTCCCCGTCCACCTGCACGCCGCCGACTGGCCGGCCCGCTAGCGAGGCCCCGAGCCGCCGGCCGGCCGGACCATGCGAACGTTGAGCGGCTCCCTCCTCCGTGCCGAGATGCCCGAGGCGCTGCGCGATCCACCCGGCGTCGACTTCCACCCGTCCCGGTCGTACGCCTCGTACCAGGCCCGCAAGTGCACCCGAGCCGCACCGCCGCCTCGCCGACCTGCGGCACCTCGATGGGGTAGGGCGCCGGGGACGTCACGGGCGCCGCCGGCGTGATGCGAAGAGAGCGTCGAGTTCAGGCAGCCGGCGACGCCACTCCGACCGGTCCCGAAGGTCCCAACGGTCCTCGGCCAACGGATCCCGCGCCGGAACGACCGTGACGTGCTGCGCCGACTCGACCGCTTCCCAGAACGCGTCGGCGTCACCGGAAACGTTCTCGTAGGCCTTCGCAGCCGCGAACAGGAGCTGCTCGTCACCGATCCACCGGTCACCGTCGCCGACGCTGACCTCCCGCACCGCCGGATGTGCGGCAAGCGAGTCCGGATCGAGGACAGCCTGATCGAATGCAGCTCTACCCAGCCTGATCAGGCCGGCTCGGAACGAGGAGAACCCATCGTCGGACAGGAACCCGTACTCGATGAGCCAGCACGCCGCGCACAGGTTCCACCTGTTCGCCCGGTCGCAGATCTCGTCGAGCAGGCGCCCGAACACCGCGATCTCAGCCAGCGGCAGCCGCATCAGCTCCGTCACGAGCGCCTCGGCGACGGCACTGGATCGACCTTCCGTCACGGCACGGTCGGCCTCGCCGCCGGCCGCCGCGCGAGCTTGCCCCACGACCTGCCAGAACCTCTCGACATCCACCTGAACGCCTTTCCGCCGCGGCCGGCCGGAACGGTACTCCGTTCTCGGCATTCCGCCGCGCGGGTCCCGCAATCGCGGCCCCCGGGCGGGATCGCGCCGACGCGCTACAGGTCGACGGTGTAGCGGTGGAGGGGGCCGGAGCGGTCCTGGTCGGTGGCGGCGAGGTGCATGCCGAGTCGTTCGACGACGCGGCGGGACGCGACGTTGTCCGGGCGGATGGTGGCCCAGACCCGGTGGAGCCCGGCGCGCCGACACTCGTCGACGACCGCCGTCGCGGCCTCGGTCGCCAGGCCGCGGCGGCGGTAGCGCGCGGCGATCCGGTAGCCGAGCTCGGGTTCCGTGGCGGCCGGCCCGCGCCGTACCCCGCAGGTACCGACGAGGCCACCGGTCACCCGGTCGCGCAGCACGTACGAGCAGAGCCCGTCGCTGTCCCGCTCCTCGATCCGGCGCCCGACCCACCGCTCGGACAGCTCCCGCGACCGGAACGCCCCGGTCCTCGCACCGGGCGGCACCGGCTCGACGAACGCCTCGTACAACCGGGCCGCGTCCGCCGCGACGACCGCCTCCAGCCGCAATCGCCCACTGAGCAACAACCCCTGCAACACACCAACACCTCCGGCCTCCATCGTCGCATCGGCCCCGGCCGGCTCAGGGCAGTCGGGTGGCGGCGAAGGCGAGTTGATGGTCCACATCGGACGGTCCGTGCTGCCGGATCGTCCAGTCGACCATGCGCAGGCTCAGGTGCGCCCAGTACCGGCGCAGCGTGGACGGCGGGATCGAGTCGAGCAGGGCGTCGAGTCGTTCGACCGCGTCCGGATCGACCGGCGGGTACCGCGGGTCGAGGGCCGTGCCCCAGGCGAGGTCGAACCGCAACGTGACCAGCCCGAACCGCCGATCACCCCGCGCCAACCCGTTGTACCCGTGCCAGTCGACGACGCCGGTGATCCCGCCCGCGTCGTCGACCAGGATGTTTCCCGGCGTGAGGTCGAGGTGCACCACGTCGTCGCCGGTCATCCGGTCGCCGCCGGTCGCGCCGACCGCACGGATCCGGGCCAGCAGCCGCCTGCTCCGGTCGTCGTACCGGGCGAGGCTGTCGTGCCGGCACAGCACCCGCCCGCCGATCCGGAGATGCAGGTCGGGGTTGGGCACCTCGGGATGCTCCGCGAGCAGCCCGACGAACCGCCGGGACAGCTCGTCGATCGCGTCGACGATGCCGCGCGTGATGTGCCGCGCCGGCTGGCCGGGGAGCCGTTCCTGCACCACGACGGTGCGCCCGCCGGTGACCGTGACCAGTTCGTACCGCGGCACCGGGATGCCGTTCGTGCGCATCAGGTCGAGGATCCGGCCGATCCGCCGCAGCCGGTCGGGTGTACCGGGCGCCACGGTCAGGACGCCCGGCCGACCGTCCGGCCAGCGAACGTACGCGGCGCCACCGGAGTCGCCGTGCTCGGCCCGGGACAGCACGGTGAGCCCGACACCCGTGTCGGCGTTCAGCTGTTCCACCCACCGTTCCGCGTCCAGCCGCGGTACCGCCATCCCGGCACGGTACCGCCGCCAGCGGCTAGGAACCGGCGTACGGGAGGGGGCAGCGGGGGGTTGCGGCGCAGCTGGTGAGGTCGTCGCAGCCGGCGGCGACCGCCTCCCGCAGCGTGTCGCGGATCTCCGTCTGGTCGGCTATGCGCTGCTCGACCTCGGCCAGTTTGGTGGCGGCGAGCCGGTGCGGCCCGGCGTGCCGCCGCCCCACCGCAACGAGGTCGGCGATCTCGTCGAGCGTGAAGCCGAGACGCTGCGCCGACTTGATGGTGCGCAGCAACTGTACGGTCTCGGCCGGGTACTGCCGGTGCCCGCCCAGCGTCCGCGCCGGCTCGGCGACCAGCCCGCGGCGCTCGTAGTACCGCAGGGTCTGCTGGTTGACCCCGGCCGCCGCGGCAACCTCTCCGGACCGCAGCGTCTGCTGTTCGGAGCCGCCCCGCCCGAACCGCTGGCCCCGCTGATCGACGCCGGCCTGCCCGGACCGCGGGGTCTGCTCGTCGGAGCCGACCCGCCCGGATCGCTCGGCCCGCTGGGCGATGCCGACCTGCCGGAGCTGCGGGGTCTGCTGGTGGACGCCGAGTTGCGTGAGTCGAAGCGGGCCGGTCATGCCCGTTCGCCCGCCATCGCTTCGGCGGCGCGGGCGGCGAGCGCGTCCAGCACCGGGACGTGCGCGGCCGGTACCTCGACGTCGAGAAGCAGCCGGGCGTCCGACATCCGCAGCGTGAAGTCGAAGAACGAGCAGCAGGAACTCTCCCGCATCGCGAGGTCGGCGAGCCGCGCCGCCACCGTCGAGGCCGGCTCGAACTCGACCCGTACCGCCGTCTCGGCCGACCGCTCGACGGACCGCCCGGACTCGGCGAACACGTCGTCGAACTCCGCCAGCCGCAACGGCTGGTCCACGGTCGGCAGCGTGCACGCGTCCGGTACCCACGTCATGACCCGGTCCTTCATACCTCGACGGTAAACCCGTACCCAGGTACCGACTGCAACCCGAGAACCGGACTGATCTTCCGCCGGATAGGTTCCGAAGGTGCCGATCACCGGGACCACACGGACCGGCCTCGTCGTACTCCGGGGCAACTCGGGGTCCGGACTTCGCCACCGGTTCCGCTCGACTTCGTGGCTGAACAGATCGTCCCGGCCATCTGGTCCCTGGAACGGACCGTGGATGGGATCCTGGCCAGCGTCGCCCTGGGCCCGCCCCCGATCGGCACCTCGGGCGCCCTGCTCTGAGCACCCGCGGCCCGCATTCGGACATGATGTACCCGGCTAACGTCGCACGGATGATCCCGACGCTGGCCGGTCTCACGCTGGAACTGGTGCCGCACTGCGCTTCGGTACGTCCCGCCGACTGGCCCGGCGACCCCATCGCACGTCCTCTGGCGGAGACGGGACACCGGCAGGCTGTGGACCTGGCCAGCAGGATCGGAACGGACGTCGTGGCGATCTGGTCGAGTCCGATGCTGCGCTGCATCCAGACGGTCCGGCCCTTGGCGCGCGCCGCCGGGCTGTCCGTCGAGCAACTGCCGGAGCTCCGTGACACCCAGGACTTCGCCGAACCGCGTACCTGGAAACACGGCATCCTCGCGCCGGTCGCCGAACCGGTCGCCGGCGCCTGGGCCGCAGGTCGAGGTGTACGCGCCCTGCTGACCATCGCGGAGCACCACCCGGGCGGACGCGTGGTGGCCACATCCCACGGCGACCTGATTCCGGTACTCCTGTCGACGCTCTGCGCGATCTACGCCGTACCACCGCCGAGCGCCACGCCCGACCGCGGCGGTTGGTGGAACCTCCACTTCACCCCCACGGCCCTCACCATCACACCGCGCGCCCCACTCCTCGACGAGAAAAGGGACGGGCAGCAAGCTCGGTGTCCGTGAGCTACGACCTGGCGGTCTGGGAAGGAGACCAACCTGCCGACGGTGACGCGGCACAAGCAGCTTTCGAACGGCTGGCGGAGGCATACCTGGAGTTCGATGGTCAGGGGCACGCACCGAGAGACCGCATCCGTACCTACGTCGAAGCGCTGGTCGCGCGGCATGGCGACCTCGCTGACACGGCATCGGCACCATGGGCGGTTGGCGATCTGATCACCGAGGTGCACGGGCCAATCGTCTGTCTACCCATCACTTCGGCTCACGCCGTTGCGATCTCCGCCGACGCTGCTCGACTCGCCTCTGAGATGAGCCTCGGGTGCTTCGATCTCCAGCAAGGTCGCACTCGTTCCGGCATCGGCAAGGCAGGGCCCACGGGCTGATCGTTCGACAAGCGCTCAGAACCGCCAACCGATGATGGCGAGGTCGAGGGATCGTGGAGGCCAGCAGCCAGCGTCGACTCGTACAGCCAAGACAGCGGCATGGCGGGCCGTCGGCCAGCAACGGCGGTCACCGCATGCGATAGACCGACGCCGTCACACACCCGACCATGATCAGCATGGACCTTGCAAGACCAAGGTCGGCGTGCCCTCCGCGTGTCCCAAGGGCAGATGATCAAGCGGAATCACCGTCGTCCACAGGCACTCGCAACGCGGTTCATGAGCGCCTAGAGACCAAAAGGACCAGGCAAAACACCTGGTCCTTCGTGGTGGTCAGGGGCGGGGTCGAACCGCCGACCTTCCGCTTTTCAGGCGGACGCTCGTACCAACTGAGCTACCTGACCGCAGCATGCTCGCCACATCGTACCCGCCCACCCCGTCGGCCTCCCACCCGGTTCCCG
Source organism: Actinocatenispora comari (assembly GCF_017312725.1). Classification (GTDB taxonomy): domain Bacteria; phylum Actinomycetota; class Actinomycetes; order Mycobacteriales; family Micromonosporaceae; genus Actinocatenispora; species Actinocatenispora comari. The sequence continues at coordinate 26,509 of NZ_BOPO01000126.1, forward strand.
CACCCACCGAGAGCCCCGGCCCCACCACGCCCACACACCAGCCCGACGCACAGCCCCCGGGAACAAGCCGACAGCGAACGGCGACACGAGCTCAGGGGGGCCGGGGGGGCGAAGCCCCTCCGGCGAACAAGCCGACAGCGAACGGTGACACGAGCCCGGGGGGTGCCGGGGGGCGGAGCCCCCTCCGGCGCGGGGTCTGGGGGCTGCGCCCCCAGAAAACACCAAGCCGGCGCACGTTCGCGCTTTCCGCGAACATGCGCCGGCCAGTCGGCGGTCCCGACGGGACTTGAACCCGCGACCTCCGCCTTGACAGGGCGGCGAGCACTCCAACTGCTCCACGGGACCTGGTCCGGAAGACCCGGTCGTGCCCCCAACGGGATTCGAACCCGTGCTACCGCCTTGAAAGGGCGGCGTCCTGGGCCACTAGACGATGAGGGCGCTTGGCTGTTGCTGAACCATGATGGCAGAACCACCACGGCACCTTGCAACCGGTCCCAGCACCTCCGCCGGCCTGCCGTTGGAAGCGACGCAAGCATACGTGACGCCGCCCCACCGTCCAAATCCGATCCCCGACACCCGCAAACCGAGGGCGTGTCTGCATAGCCAGCGACCCGGATAGCCAGCCACCCGGCTGCGCCGGGCCCGTTTGCCCGGGCGGAGTCATGAAGACACGCCCTAGAGCCGAATCAGGTCGTACCGGCGGGAAAGGTACGGCAGCAGGGTGCGCAGCGCGGCGTACGTGTGGGAGCGGTCGCCGCCGCCGTCGTGCATCAGCACGATCGACCCGTGTCCGGTGTTGGATTTCACGTTCGCGACGATCGAACTGGCCGGCGGGCGCTTCCAGTCGGAGGGGTCGACGGACCAGTCGAGCGGCGCCATGCCGAGCTGACGGGACACCCGGACGATGCGCTTCGACCAGTTCCCGCCGGGCTGCCGGTAGTAACGCACGGTGGCGCCGGGCGCGGCCTTCCGGATGGCCTTGTCGGTCCGGGTCAGCTCGGACCGGATGTACGTGGTGGAGCGCTGGTACATGAACTCGTCGTGGTCCCAGGAGTGGTTGCACAGGGTGTGGCCGCCGGCGACGATCCGGGCGACGAGCTTCGGGTACTCCTTGACCTGCTCGCCGATCAGGCAGAACGTCGCGTGCAGGTGGTAGCGCTTCAGCAACGCGAGCACCTTCGGCGTCCACACCGGGCTGGGGCCGTCGTCGAAGGTGAGCGCGACCGCGGAGGTCCCGGTGGTGCGCAGCGACCCGCTGGGGCCGTCGCCGCCGCCGGGCAGCGCCGTCGATCTGACCAGCTCGGCCTGCACGCTCGGTGACGGGCTCGCGGTCGGCGACGGCGAGTGCGACCGGGGCCGGGCGGCGGCCGGCCCACCGGCCCGCGCGGGTGCGCTTCCGCATCCCGCGGGCAGCAGCGTCAGCCCCAGCGCCGCCACCACCAATCGCCAACGGTGCCGCATCTGCCCCACCCCGTCCGGTTAGCCATCCCCGGGGTCAGGTTAGAACGCGTCGGCACGCGACCGACGTGCCGGAATGTTTGGCTGCTGGCACGCCGGATGCGTCGTGTGGCAGGGAAACCGCGCAGCGTCAGCAGCGCCCGCGACGCACGCCGGACGACGCGGGGGTACTCGGGTGGCCAGCGCCTCAGGTGTTCCGCACCTCAGCCGCGCGCCGCCGCGGGGGTACGGCGCGGCCGGAGTGCCGGGCTCAGGTGTTGAGGACGGCGGGTTCAGCGAGGTGCAGGACGCCGGGCAGCCACGGCGTGTACGAGTCGGGGTCGGCCTCGACGGCCGCCCGCAGTTCCGGCAGCGGCACCCAGCGCCACTGCCCCACCTCGGCCGGGTCCGGCTCCGGGGTCGCGCCGTCGACGTAGCCGACGAGGACGTGGTCGTGCTCGTCCTCGACCCGGTTGGTGGCGGCGTCCTCGGCCCGGTAGTCGAACTCGCCGACCTCGTGCAGCTCGACCCCGGTGACGCCCATCTCCTCGGCGAGCCGCTGCGCCGCCGACGCGGCCAGGTCGCCGTTCGGTGCCGGATGGCCGCAGCAGGTGTTCGACCAGCGCAGCGGGAACCGGGTCTTCGCCGCGGCGCGGCGCTGCAGCAGCACCCCGTCCGGCCCGGCGAGCAGTACCGAGTAGGCGCGGTGATGCCGGCCGGGCAGGGTGTGCGCCTCGGCCACGGTGCACGTGCCGATCGCCCGGCCTGCCGCGTCGACCAGTTCGACGGGGTGTACTTCCCGGTTTTCCGGCATGCTCGCTCCCGGCTCGTCGCGCGGCGCGCCGGGCCCGGCCCGACGCCTGGTACCGGAGGCGACGTTACCGCCCGCGCCGGGCCGGGGGCCGCAACACCGATCCGGCGGGTACGTGAGAATCGTCGGGGGCGACGGGAGGGCCGGGCGAGGTGTCGGTACGCGGGCTGGAGCCGGACGGCACGTCAGGGGACGTGCCGGGGCCGGGCGGCGGGGAGCCGTTGGACGCCGCGTACCGGCGGTGCCGGGCGCTGCACCGGCGGCACGGCCGGACGTACTACCTGGCCACGATGCTGCTGCCGGGGTGGAAGCGGCGGCACGTGCACGCGCTGTACGGGTTCAGCCGGTACGCGGACGACGCGGTGGACCGCGGCGGCCCGGTCGCGGCGCGGGAGGCGGCGCTGCGCGGGTTCACCGCCCGGTTCGAGGCGGGCCTGGCCGGCGGGCCGGTGACCGATCCGATCCTGCCGGCGGTGCTGCACACCATCCGGGTGTTCGACCTGGACGTCACCGACTTCCGGACGTTCCTGGCCAGCATGGCGATGGACCTGACCGTGACCGACTACCCGAGCTGGGCCGACGTGTGCGGGTACATGGCGGGGTCGGCTGCGGCGATCGGGTCGATGATGCTGCCGATCCTCGGTACCGAGCGGGTCCCGGTCGCCGAGGCGCGGGAGGCGGCGCGCGGGCTCGGGGTGGCGTTCCAGCTGACGAACTTCATCCGGGACGTGCGCGAGGACGTCGACCGCGGCCGGGTGTACCTGCCGGGCGAGGACCTGGCCCGGTTCGGGGTGACCCGGCCGATGCTGGCCGCGCCGACCGCGAACGAGCCGGTACGGGCGCTGATCGCGTTCGAGGTCGCCCGCGCGCACGAGCTGTACGAGGCGGCGATGCCCGGAATCGAGCTGCTGAGCCGGTCGGCGCGGCCCGGCATCCGCGCCGCTGCCGTGCTGTACCGGGGGATCCTGGACGAGGTGGCCCGCGCGGACTTCGACGTCCTGTCCCGTCGCGCCCGGGTCCCCCGCCGGCACCGCGCCGCCGTCGCCGCCCGCGAGCTCGCCCGCCTCGCCGCCGGGACGAACCTGGCGGGTTGGTGATCGGGCGGGGCCGGGAGCGGGCAGACTGAGAAGTCCGCGGTTGGGGGTTTGCTGTGCACAGGTTCACTGCCGAGACGTCGCTGCCACATCCGGTGCGGGAGGTGTTCGACTGGCACACCCGGCCGGGCGCGATCCGTCGGCTGCTGCCGCCGTGGGAGCCGGTCACGGTGGCGCAGGAGGCGCCGGATCTGACCGAGGGCGCTGAGGCGATCCTCCGGCTCGCGGGCCCGCCGGCCTCGATCGCGCCGCGCTGGGTGGCCCGGCACACCGGGCTGGAACCGCCGCACGAGTTCACCGACGTGCAGATCTCCGGGCCGTTCGACAGCTGGCGGCACCGGCACGTGTTCGACGACGCCGAGGGTGGCACCGGGCTGCGCGACGAGGTGTCGTACCAGCTGCCGCTCGGGTCGGCGGGCGAGCTCGCCGCCGGGCAGGTGCAGGCGCGGCTGCGCCGGATGTTCGCGTACCGGCACCGGCAGCTCGCCGACGATCTCGCCGCGCACGCCGCAGCCGGCAGCCCGCCGCTCACGGTGGCGGTGGCCGGGGCGTCCGGGCTGATCGGGCAGGCTCTCACCGCGTTCCTGACCACCGGCGGGCACCGGGTGATCCGGCTGGTCCGGCGCACCCCGCGGGTCCCCGACGAGGTGTACTGGGACCCCGAACGCGCCTCGCTCGACCCGGCCGCGCTGCGGTCGGCGGACGCGGTGGTCAACCTCGCCGGCGCGCCGATCGCCGGCCGGTTCACCCACGCGCACAAGGATGCGGTGCGCCGCAGCCGGATCCTCGGTACCGGGCTGCTCGCCCGGACGCTCGTCACGCTGCGGCGCGAGGGCACCGGGCCGCGGGTGTTCGTGTCCGGCTCGGCGATCGGGTACTACGGCGCGGACCGCGGCGCCGAGCGGGTCGACGAGCAGTCCGGCCCCGGTACCGACTTCCTCGCCACCCTGGTCCGGGAGTGGGAGGCGGCGGCCGGGCCGGCGCGCGAGGCCGGCGTCCGCGTCGTGCAGGTACGCACCGGCGTGGTGCAGTCACCGGCCGGCGGGATGCTCCGGTACCAGCTGCCGCAGTTCCTGGCCGCGGCCGGGGGCCGGCTCGGCCCGGGCGACCAGTGGCTGTCCTGGGTGTCGATCGACGACATCGTCGGGATCTTCCACCACGCGCTGACCAACGACGAGGTGTCCGGCGCGGTGAACGGCGTCGCGCCGGCACCGGTCACGAACGCCTCGCACACCGCCACGCTGGCCGGTGTGCTGCACCGGCCGGCGGTGCTGCCGGTACCGGCGTTCGCGCCGCGGCTGCTGCTCGGCGGCGAGGGTGCGAAGCTGACCGTGCTGGCCAGCCAGAACGTGCGGCCCGACGTGCTGACACACACCGGCTACCGGTTCCGCCAGCCCGACCTGGAGTCGTGCCTGCGCCACGTCCTCGGCCGTACCTGACCGCCCGCGCCGCTGGTGCCGGCCCCGCCCGGCCGCGCGTGCCCGCGCCGGGCCCGGCCGCGCGGCGCGGTCAGCGCAGCGGTACCGCGGTGAGGAGGATGGCGGAGTCCTCCAGGGCGGTGACGTTGTGGCGGGCGTGCGGGACGTTGATCAGGTCGCCCTCCGCACCGTCCCAGGACACCTCGTCGGCGGCGAGCCGGATCCGGCCGGACAGCACCAGCACGGTCGCCTCGCCGGGGTTGTCGTGGTCGCTGAGCACCTCGCCGGCGGCCAGCCCGATCACCGTCTGGCGCAGCCGCCGCTCGTGCCCGCCGTACACGGTGGACGCGCTGCGGCCGTTCGCCGACCGCAGCGCGGCGGCCAGCTGCTCGCGGGCCAGGGCGGTGAGTGACGACTTCTCCATGCCCGACTCCCTCCGGCGGTCCGACGCCGACCGTACCGGCCGCGACCGGCCGCCGCACGCCGAACGCGGCCAACTGCCCGCCGGCCGCGCGGCGCGCCGGGGTCAGGTCATGCCGCGGCGGCGGCGGATCGCACCGTTGACGGCGCCGAACCCGGCGTCCACCATCAGGCCGATCGCCAGTACGACGAGCATGATGCCGATCAGGTGCAGCGAGTCGGACTGGTCCCGGTAGACGCCGAGCAGCTGGCCGAGCGCCGGCCGGTTCGCGATCGTGACCAGCAGCTCGCCGGCCATCAGGCTGTGCCAGGCGAACGCCCAGCCCTGCTTCATCCCGGCCAGTACCGACGGCAGCGCGGCCGGCGCGATCACGTGCCGGTACAGGCCGACGCCGCGGGCGCCGAGGTTGCGGCCGACCCGCACCAGCACCGGCGGTACGTAGTCGACGCCGGCGATGACGCCGTTGGCGATGGCGGGCGCGGCGCCGAGCACGATGACGAACTCGATCGCCCCCTCGGTCAGCTGGTACAGCAGGATCGCCAGCGGGAACCAGGCGATCGACGGCATGGTCTGCAGCGCGGTGATCATCGAGCCGATCGCGGCGCGCAGCACCCGGATCCGGGCGACCAGGATGCCCAGCACGAAGCCGACCACCGCGGCGAACGCGAACCCGGTCACCGCGCGGCGCATCGTGGTGGCGACCGCGGACGCGAAGTCGGCGGTCGGCACGATGTCGGCCAGCCCGCGGGCCACCGCCACCGGGCCGGGGAGCAGGTAGTCGGGCTTCCACCCGGACCAGACGACGAGCTGCCAGCCGACCAGTACCAGGGCCAGGGCCAGCAGCTTCGGCCAGGCGCCGCGGCCGACCCGGGCCCACCACCGGTCCCGGCCGGCACCGGCCAGCTCCAGCGCGTCCAGCCCGGACAGCTCCTGCCCGGACCCGCCCGCGGTACCTCCGGGGGTCGCCGCACGGCCGGCGGAGGCGGCGGGACCGACCGGGGACGGGCGGACGCCGTCGTGGTTGGTGTCAGTGGCCATGGCGACGTACCTCCGCGCGCAGCCGGTCGGTCACCTCGGCGGCGACCGCGGCGGTCTCCGGCGAGTCCATCCGGCGCGGCCGCGGCGCGTCGACCGTGGTCTGCCAGACGACCCGGCCGGGACGGCTGGACAGCAGCACGATGCGATCGCCGAGCCGGGCTGCCTCCCGTACGTTGTGGGTCACGAAGACCACCGCCGGCCGGCGCTGCCGCCAGAGCGTCTCCAGCTCGTCGTGCAGCAGGTCGCGGGTCATCGCGTCGAGCGCACCGAACGGCTCGTCCATCAGCAGTACCGGGCTGTCCAGCGCCAGGGTGCGGGCGAGCGCCACGCGCTGCCGCATCCCGCCGGACAGCTGGTGCGGCCGCCGCTGCGCGAACTCGGCCAGGTGGACGGAGGCGAGCAGCTCGCGGGCGCGCTCACGGCGCTCGGCGCGGCCCACGCCGGCGAGCCGGAGCGGGAGTTCGACGTTGCCGGCGACGGTGAGCCACGGGTACAGCGCGGATTCCTGGAACATCAGCGCCGGCCGGCCCGGCACGGTGAGCGTGCGGGCGGTCGGCGCGTCCAGCCCGGCGACCAGCGACAGCAGGGTCGACTTGCCGCAGCCGGAGGCGCCGACCACGCAGACGAACTCACCGGGCGCCACGTCGAGCGAGATCGCGTCCAGCGCGAGTACCGCGCCGGCGCCGCGTCCGTGCACCTTGCTCACCGCCTCGATCCGTACCGCCGGAACCGCCGTGCCGTTCGCGGGGCCCGGGCCGGCACCGGCCGGGCCCGGGTCGGTCTGCCGGACGTCGGGGGCGCTGGTACCGCGGGTGGCGGTCACGAGGTGCCTGCCGAGACGGTGGGTTCGCCGGCGGCCCTGAGCACCTTGTTCAGCGGGTCGAGCTGGTAGATGCCCTTCAGGTCGACCGGGTCGAGCAGGTCGACGGACTCGGCGTGCCTGGCGCCGGCGACCAGCGTGTCGGCGAGCGGGTCGTTGGTGAACTCGATCTTCGGCCAGGCCTGCTTGACCAGCGCGGGGTCGAGCGGCTTGCCGGACACCGTGCCGATCTGCTCGGACACCACCTGCTGCGCGGCGGCCGGCTCCTTCTTCAGGTAGTCGACGGTCTGCACCTGGCCGCGCAGCAGCCGGGTCACCACGTCCGGGTGCGCCTTGGCGAAGTCCTTGCGTACCAGCAGGTCGGTGACGACGAACTTGCCGCCGGGCCACAGCGAACGTTCGTCGACCAGCACGTGGCCGCCCGCCCCGACGAGCTGCGACGCGTACGGCTCGGGGATCCAGGCGCCGTCGATCGCCCCCGACTTGTACGCGGTGACCGCGTCGCCGTTGGCCATCGGCTTGATGTGCACGTCGCCGCCGCCGGACTTGGTGGTGGACAGCCCGTGCTGCTTGAGGAAGTACCGGGCGGACACGTCCTGCGTGTTGCCGAGCTGCGGGGTGGCGATGTCGGCGCCCGTCAGCTCCGACCAGCTCTTGATCTTGGGGTCGACCACCAGTGCGGCGCCGCCGGACGCGGCGCCGGCGATCACCTCGACCGCGCTGCCGTGGCTCTGCGCCCAGGCGTTGACGGTCGGGTTGGGCCCGACGTACGCGGCGTCGATGGAGCCGGACAGCAGCGCGGTGACCGCGTCCGGCCCGGCGTTGAACGAGGTCGGCTTGAGGGTGGCGGTGGAGCCGAGCGCCTTGGCGTACCGGCCGGTGCCGATGCCGACGAGCGGCACCGCGTGCGTGACGTTCGGGAAGTAGCCGAGGCGCAGGGTGGTCTTGCCGTCGGTGGCGGAGCCGGAACCGGAGGAGCAGCCGGCCAGTCCGGCGAGCCCGAGCAGTCCGGCGGCGGTCACGGCGAACAGGCGACGGCGTGCGGTCATCGGCTTATCCCTCAAACTCGATCGGTTTTATAGAGAATGCGCGACCGGGCGCTGCTCGTCAACCGGACATCGGCGTGGTCTCGGCGACACGCCCGAGCAACCGAACGACGACCGAAGTGTGGCCCAGCTCATAGGCAATTCACAAGAAGCGAAAAGAATCCGCCGGACCAATCAACTTTTCAGGCACTTTGTGCGTCTGGACAGGTGACGGCACGATCGCGACGCGACTCCACGGCGGCCCGAGGTGGAGCGCTCGGCGACCCGTGCCCGTCGCTGCCTCGACGGCGGGATCCGTTGTCCTACAAGGGTTTTCTTGCCCATCTATGGTTCCGTTACCACTACCCGGCAGCGACCTGTCGTCGCTCGACACACGGGGAAGGACTCATGCCAGCACACACCACCCCAGCACGCAGACCGCACCGCGGCCGACGAGCCGCCACCGTGGCGACCCTGGCCGCGGCGGCAGCGCTCGGCACCACCGCCGCGGCCCTACCCGCCGTCGCCGGGCCGACCGCGCGACCGGCCCTCACCATCGACCGCACCGGCGCCGGGCACGCCCGTACCACCCGGGTCACCCTGCCCACCGGCGACCGGGTCGTCGTCGGCACCGACGCGCGGGGCCGGGTCCGCACCGCGCATCCGGCCGGCACCGCGCACCGCACGTACCTGACCCAGCGGTACGGCGCCGACACCTACGTGGTGCCGGCGACCGCGCTGCACGAGTTGGGTACCGGCAGCTACCGGCTGGCGCAGTTCGACGTGTCGGCACTGGTGGCGGGGCGGCCCGGGGTGACGCCGGGCAGCGGAGTCGCGCACCCGGACTTCCCGATGCGTACGGCCACGATCAAGGTCACCGACCCGCAGGGCAAGCCGGTCGACGACGCCAGCCTGAGCGTGATCAACGTCGACGACTCCCGCAAGTACGTCGCGTTCCCGGAGGCGGTGAACGGCGAGGCGCGGATCAGCGTGCCGGACGGCCACTACGCGCTGATGGCGTACTACTACACCGCCGACGACCAGGGTGAGCTGACCGGCGAGTGGATGTCGTTCGGGCAGTTCACCGTGGCCGGCAAGGCCACCAGTACGGCGGTCGACCTGCGCCGGGCCACCCACGAGGTGTCGGTGACGACACCGAAACCGGCCGAGGCGCAGTCCGTCGACTTCACCTGGGCCCGCGGCTCCAGCGAGGACTACTCGCTCGAGTCCGGCGTCAGCACCTACGCCGGGCACCCGATCCGCCTCTCCACCAGTCCGGCCGGCGTCGGCATCCAGCACTTCTACGTGCACGAGACGTCGACCTCGCCCGCCTCGGCGGCCAAACCGTACCTGTACGACGTGATCTTCCCGAGCGATCGCGCGATCGGTGCGAACCAGCACTACCAGGCCACCGCCGGCAGCCTGGCCACGCTGAACACCAGTTACTACGCCGACAAGCCGCGCACCGGGGACAGCGTCTGGTTCGACTCGCCGTCCTGGGAACTGTTCCAGTTCCGGACGGGGATCCCGCTGCCGCAGCCGATGCGCCGCACCGAGTACCTGACCGGCGGCTCCGACCTGACCTACTCGGCGATCATGGACGCGTCGATGTCCGACGAGTCGTTCGGCGGCACGTTCCAGTCCGGCTCGTACGTGTTCCGGGGCGGCCAGCACGAGAGGGTGGACTGGCTGCGCGGGCCGCTGGCGCCGACGATCCCGGCCGACACCGGCGTCGGGCCGTACTTCTGCGGCGCCTGCCGGATCGACGACACGCTGTCGATCGCGCTGGCCCCGGTCGGCGACTCCACCCCCGACCACGCCGGCTACCTGGACGACCCGAGCCAGCCCGGTACCGTCTCCACCTCGCGCTTCCAGCTGTTCTCCGGCGGTACCCGGCTGGTCGACCAGAAGGACGTGACCGGCGCGGACATCGCCGTACCGGCGGCGCGCAAGAACTACCGGATCTCGTACGACCAGACCCGGAAGGCGCCGTGGACCGGCCAGTCGACGGCGTCGCACAGCGAGTGGACGTTCAGCTCCGCGCACTCCGGCACGACCACCGTGCCCACCGACCGGTGGGGCTGCGGCGCGGACGGCGACACCACGCATTGCTCGCCGGTGTCCCTGCTGCTCCCGCACTACCAGCTGACGCAGGGGTTGGACGGGCGGATCCCGTTGGGCCGCAACACCCTCACGCTGACCGTCGACCACTCCGCCGGTGCCCCCCGGGTACCGGTCGAGTCGGCCACCGTGTCGGTCTCGTTCGACGACGGCAAGACCTGGACCACGGCCAAGGTCAACGACCTGGGCGCCGGCACCTTCCGCGCGCACTGGAACAACCCCGCCACCACCGCCGGACACCCCATGACCCTCAAGGTCACCGCATCCGACTCCACCCACGCCACCGTCACCCAGATCGTGCACGCCGCGGCCACCGTCGCGCAGTCCTGAGTTCGAGGAGGGATCGATGATCAGAACGGTTCGCCGCACGCTGGCGGGCGCCGCGCTCGCCGCGCTGGCCGTCGGGATGGTCGCCGCGGCCAACCCGGCCTCGGCGCAGACACCGACCACCGGGCTGCGCGCGGCGTGCTCGGTGGCCGGCCCGGGCGAGGCCCGCTGCCTCGCCGAGTACCGCAGCACCGGGCGGATGCAGCGCAACGCGGTGCACGCCGACGCGACCCCGGACGGGTTCGGCGCGAAGGACCTGCGCGCCGCGTACGGGCTGCCCGCCAAGGGCGGCACCGGCACGGTGGCGATCGTCGACGCGTACGGCTATCCGACCGCCGAGAAGGACCTCGCCATCTACCGCAAGCAGTACGGGTTGCCCGCGTGCACGGTGAAGTCGGGCTGCCTGCGCATCGTCAACCAGCGGGGCAAGACGTCGCCGCTGCCCGAGCCGGACTCCGGCTGGGGCGTGGAGTCGGCGCTGGACCTGCAGATGGCGTCCGCCGCCTGCCCCAGCTGCAAGCTGCTGCTGGTGCAGGGCGACGACGCCAGCCTGGACGCGCTCGGTACCTCGGTGGACACCGCGGTCAAGCTCGGCGCCTCGGTGGTGTCCAACAGCTACGGCACCGACGAGTTCAACGGCATGGCCGACTACGCGCACTACTACACGCACAAGGGTGTGCCGATCACGGTGTCGTCCGGGGACGACGGGTTCGTCGCCGCGGCGTTCCCGGCGGTACTGCCGGCGACGATCGCGGTCGGCGGCACCTCGCTGAAGAAGGCGAAGAACGCGCGTGGGTGGAAGGAGAGCGCCTGGTCCGGCGCCGGTAGCGGCTGCTCCGCGTACCTCGACAAGCCGTCCTGGCAGAAGGACCGGAACTGTTCGATGCGCACCGTCGCGGACGTGTCCGCGGTCGCCGACCCGGACACCGGCGTCGCCGTCTACGACACGTACGAGCTGGGCGAGGACGCCGGCTGGCTGGTCGTCGGCGGTACCAGTGCCGCGTCGCCGTTCGTCGCCGGCGTGATCGCGCTGGCCGGTCACCCGTCCACCGTCACCCCGAAGCGGCTGTACGGCGAGCCGAAGGCGTTCCACGACGCCGTCGGCGGGTCGAACGGGTACTGCGGCGGCGACTACCTGTGCACCGGCGTCAAGGGGTACGACGGGCCGACCGGCCTCGGTACCCCGAAGGGCATCACGCCCTTCCAGTGACCGCACGGTGCGGTGCCGCTGGGGCACCGCACCGTGCCGCAACCACACACCGCACCAGGCGGCCCCGGTCCCCTCGCCAGGACCGGGGCCGCCCCACGTCGGCGGTACGGCGCGGGCGCCGCAGGGGCGCCAGACCCGAGCCGTCAGGCGGTGGCGGCGCGGTGGCGGCGCAGGTGGTCGAGCGGGATCGCGATCGTCGCGGCGAGGAACACCAGCTGCATCAGGGTGCGCGGCAGCAGCGCGTCCTCGGGGGCGTCGCTGAGCCCGGCCAGGGCGGCGTGCACGTTCGCCGGGAACAGCGCGAGCAGCAGCACGGCGAGACAACCCGCTGCGAGCGGTGCGGTCCGCCGCCACAGCACGCCCGCCGCGCCGAGCAACTCCAGCACCCCGGAGACGGTGACGAGCAGGCCGGGCGCCGGCAGCCCGGCCGGCACCATCTCGATCAGCTCGGCCCGCATCCCGACGAAGTGCGAGACGCCGGTCAGTACGAACATCGCGGCCACGCCACCGCGCAGCGCGACGAGCCAGGACCGGGCCGGCCGTACTCCGAGGGCGCCGGCGAGGCGCACCGCCAGGGTCACGACCAGCAGTACGACGAACGGTGCCACGACTCTCCCCCTCCGACGAGCGATCTTTACACTGGCTAGATTCCCCGATCGACTACATCTTGTCAATGGCTAGATTGCGGTGTCCGCCGTCACGCCGGGGACGCCGGCACTCCGATCGGGCGAACCCCCGCGCGTCCAAAACCGCTGGCACGTCGTTGATCCCGGCAGTACGGCCACCGACCCGCGCCGCACTCCCCCACCCACCGTCGCCCGCTACGACGGCGGGATCCGTTGCTACGTACGGAGTTCCGATGACGCTTGCGCTCGCCACCGACGCCACCACGGTCACCCGGATCGAGATCGCCGACCACGTCGAACCCGCGTTCGTCGCCGGCCCGGCGACCCGCGACGACCTGCTCGCCGCCGCCCGTACCGCCGGGGCCCGGCCCGCCCTGCTCGCGGTGCTCGGCGACCTGCCCGACCGCCCGTACGCCGAACTGCGCCAGCTCTGGACCGACCTCCCCGAGGTCCCGATCACCCGCTGAGCCCCGCAACCCGCCGGCGGCAACACCGCCGCACGCCCGGACGTCCTTCGGCTCGGCCGTAGCGGGCCCCCGGGCGGTCGGGGAACCGCGCCCGGCCGGCGGGAGCGCGGGAGCCAGCCAGCCCGGATTGGCTCTTGGCGGCCTCGGAGCCGGCCGTCAGGATCGGCGCCATGGCACGGTTTCCGCTCAGTACGATGTCGAACCTGATCGACACCTCGGTCCGGTACGACCTGGCCGAGAGCACCTGTCCCGCGCTGCGGGTCGACGAGATCGTCGACCCGGCCGAACTCGCCGCGCTGACGCTCGGCTACGGCACCTCGCCCGGCGACGCCGAGCTGCGCGCGCTCATCGCCGCCGACACCGGAGTACGGCCGGAGCAGGTCCTGGTGACGACCGGTGCCGCCGGCGCGATGTCGCTGCTCGCCCTCGATCGCGCCCCCGGCCGGGTCCTCGTCGTCGGCCCCTGCTTCCCGCCCACCAGTACGGTGCCGGCCGGGCTCGGCGCCGAGGTCGAGGTGGTGTCCGGCCGGTTCGACGACGGGTACCGGCTGCCGATCGGCGCCGTCGCCGACCGGCTCACCGAGGCGACCCGGCTGGTCTCGCTCGCCTCCCCGCAGAACCCCGCCGGCGTGCGCTACACCGACGACGAGCTGGCCGCGCTGCTCGCCGCCGTCGCCGAGCGCGCCGCACCCGACGCGGTCGTGCTGCTCGACGAGACGTACCGCGCCTCCACCTACGGCACCGCGCCCGTCCCGCCGTCCGCGGCGACGCGCTCGCCCCGGGTGCTCACCTGCTCGTCGCTGTCCAAGGCGCACGGCGCACCGGGGCTCCGGCTCGGCTGGCTCACCTGCACCGACCCCGACCTGTACGAGCAGCTGCGGAACGCGAAGTTCGTCACCGCGCTGTCCGGCGCCCGGATCGACGAGGTGCTCGGCGCCGCGGTACTGCGCCGGCAGCGCGAACTGCTGGCGCCGCGCGCCGCGTTCCTCGCCGGCACCCTCGCGATGCTGTCGAGCTGGGTCGACACCGTGCCGGTCGATCTGGTCCGGCCGGACGGCGGCGCGCTGTGCTGCGTCCGGCTGTCCCCGGAACGGATCCCGGACGCCGCGGTACCCGCGTTCCACGCGCGGCTGGCCGAACTGGACACCCGCGTCGAGCCGGGCGCCACCTTCGGCGAGCCGGACCGGGTGTTCCGGCTCGGCTTCGGCAACCTGCCCGAGCCCGACTTCGCCGAGGCGCTGTCCCGCCTCGCCGACGCCGTCGACGTCGCGGCGGCCAGCGCCTGACGGGGGATTGGAGCCGGCTCGGACCCATCCGGTACAGTCCTTCGCGGTGGTGTGTCCGAGCGGCCTAAGGAGCACGCCTCGAAAGCGTGTGAGGGTTCACGCCCTCCGTGGGTTCAAATCCCACCACCACCGCCGGTCGGCCGGCGTGCGGTTGCGGTGATTCCGCGGCGGTGCGCCGGCCTTCTGCTTTCCGGTCGGCGGCGCCGACCAGCGCGAGGACTGGAGTGATCATGAGTACGCACATCGGGGCGGAGCGCGGGCAGATCGCCGAACGGGTGCTGATGCCCGGCGACCCGCTGCGGGCGAAGTGGATCGCGGAGACCTTCCTCACCGACGCGACCTGCTATTCGACCGTGCGCAACATGTTCGGCTTCACCGGTACGTACCGCGGGGTGCCGGTGTCGGTGCAGGGATCCGGGATGGGCATCCCGTCGATCTCCATCTACGCGCACGAGCTGATCAACGACTACGGCGCGACGACGCTGGTACGGGTCGGCAGCTGCGGCGCGCTGGCCGACTCGCTGCAGCTGCGGGACGTGATCGCGGCGATCGGCGCGAGTACCGACTCGGCGATCAACCGGCAGCGGTTCGACGGCATGATCGACTACGCCCCGGTGGCCGACTTCGGCCTGCTGCGCGGCGCGGTGGACGCGGCGGCCGGACGTGACATCGACGTCAAGGTCGGCCAGGTGCTGTCCGCGGACGTGTTCTACACCGACCGGCCGGACCTGCCGGAACGCCTCGCCGGCTACGGCGTGCTGGCGGTGGAGATGGAGGCGGCGGCGCTGTACACGCTGGCCGCGAAGTTCGACGTGCGGGCACTGGCGCTGCTGACCGTGTCCGACCACATCGTCCGCGGCGAGGCACTGCCGGCCGCCGACCGGGAGCGCTCGTTCTCCCAGATGGTCGAGATCGCCCTCGACACGGTCACCGCCGAGTCCTGACCGCCGAGCCTCGCCCGGCACGCCGACGGCCGGGCGAGGTGAGTCGACGGCCGGGCGCGATGACCGCCGCACGGCTCGGCCAGCCAGCGAGGCGGCGGACCGGTCAGCGGAGCGAGTCGAGCACCTCGAAGTAGGTCGGGAAGGTCTTGGCGACGCAGCCCGGGTCGGCGATCGCCACGCCCGGGCTGCGCAGGCCCAGCAGTGCCAGGCTCATCGCCATCCGGTGATCGTCGTAGGTCTCGAACGTCGTCGGCCGCGGCCGCCCGGGATGGATGGTGAAGCCGTCCTCGTCCTCGGTGGCGTCGAGGCCGGCCCGGCGCAGTTCGGTGACCACGGCGGCGATCCGGTCGGTCTCCTTGCCCCGGATGAAGCCGATCCCGCGCACCCGGGTCGGCGAGTCCGCGTACACCGCGACCGCCGCCAGGGTCTGCGCGGTGTCGGAGATGTCGGCCATGTCGACGTCGATGCCGTGCAGCGTGCCGGTGCCGCGCACGGTGATCGCGTCCGCGCCGCGCTCCACCTGCGCACCCATCTTCGCCAGCAGGTCGACGAACGCCACGTCCCCCTGCAGCGGGTCGGCGCCGAACCCCGGCACGGTGATCCGCCCGCCGGTCAGCGCCGCCGCCGCGAACAGGTACGAGGCGGCACTCGCGTCCGGCTCGACCGGGTACTCGCTCGCCGTGTACGCACCGGCCGGCACCGACACCAGCGTCTCGGTGACGTCGGCCGCCGCACCGAACGCGGCCATCACCCGGCCGGTCATCCGCACGTACGGCACGGACACCAGCGGCGTGGCCACCCGGACGGTGAGTCCGTCCGGCAGCAGTGGCGCGGCGAGCATCAGCCCGGACAGGAACTGGCTGGACAGGTGGCCCGGGATGGTCACCTCCCGCGCCGTCAGCGGACCGGCGACCTCGACCGGCAGGTACCCGGGGCGATCCAGCGGCCGCACCGAGGCACCGAGCTCGACCAGCGCATCCAGCAGCGGGCCGAACGGCCGGGCCCGCAGCTGCGCCGACCCGTCCACCACCACCGGTGTCACGGTCAGCGCCGCCGCCGGCAGCACGAACCGCGAGGTGGTACCGGACTGCCGGGCGTCCACCGTGACGGCCGGGGCACCGGCCCCCGCACCGGCCCCGATCGCCGCGCCGACGCCGTGCACCACCATCCGGGCGGCGGACTCGTCGGTGTCCACCGCGACGCCGAGATCGCGTAGCGCGCCGACCATGGCCGCGGTGTCGTCGGCGAACAGGGCGCCGGTCAACGTGCTGGTACCGGTGGCGAGCGCGGCGCACAGCAGCGCCCGGTTCGTCACGCTCTTGGAGCCGGGTGCCGGCACCTCGGCGTCCGGCGGCGCGGACAGCGGTACGACGGCCCGTACCTCGCGGTCGGTCATGCACCCATGGTGCCGCCGGCACCGGACCCGGCCCGCACCGGCCCCGCGACGTCCCACGTGGGGACGCAGGTCAGCGGCCGAAGAAGGCGCGCAGCAGGGCGCCGCACTCGTCCGCCAGTACCTCGGGGTAGACCTCGGGGCGGTGGTTGAGGCGGCGGTCGCGGACCACGTCCCAGAGCGAACCGACCGCGCCGGCCTTCGGGTCCCAGGCGCCGAACACCAGCGTGTCGACCCGGGCCAGGACCAGCGCGCCGGCACACATCGTGCACGGCTCCAGGGTCACGACGAGCGTGCAGCCGGTCAGCCGCCACTCGCCGGCCACCGCCGCGGCCCGGCGCAACGCGAGTACCTCGGCGTGCGCGGTGGGGTCGCCGACCGCCTCCCGCTCGTTGGCCGCCGCGGCGAGCTCGACCCCGTCCGCGTCGACGACGACGGCCCCGATCGGTACGTCGCCGGCCGGTGCGGCCGCCGCCACCGCGAGCGCGCGTCGCATCAGCGCCGGATGACGGGCGGGCGGCAGGCTCAGCGCAGCTCCTCGACCGCGTCGGCGCAGCCGAGCACCGCGCAGATCTCGGTCGTCACGTCGCTCGGCATCATGCCCTCGCCGGCGCACAGCTCGACCAGCTTCTGCCCGGAGATGCCCAGGTCGGCGAGCAGGTCGGAGTCGCCGACCGGCTCGATGTCGTCGGCGTTGCCGGCCGGCTGCTCCGGCGCCTCGTAGTCGTCGTCCTCGTCCGGCAGCTCGATCGTGTCGTGCCGGTCCTGGTCACCCAGCAGCACGGCGCCGAGCGGCGACTCGTCCACGAACGCCGCGTCCGAGCCGAAGACCCGCAGGTCCTCGCCCTCGTCCAGGCGCAGCACCGCCAGGTACTCGTCGTCGACCTCGACGAACAGCAGCGACACGGACGCGTCGACGTCCACGTCGCGCAGCAGGTCGGCGACGTCCTCCACGTCCGCCAGGTCGGCCGGCCGACCCAGATCCAACTCGGAGACAGCCCAGTCGCGTGGTCCGCGAGCCGCCGCGACAGCGAAGTACGACACGATCCCCCCGGGGCACGTGTAGGAGATGATCGACGCCCGGCCCGGCGGAACACCGAGTCGACGTCTCACGGAGATTGTGTGTGGGCGCCCGGTGCCGTCAGCAGCCCGGCCGTCGGATGTACGGCAGGTCACTGACCGGCGGTGCGACCACAGCGAAATCGTAGACCGAAGCGCGGGGAACGCAGACCCCGCGCCGGGTTCTGTTTCGCCGGCGACCCGACGCGGTCGACGACGGTACCGGCGGCCGACCGGCGGACCGGCGAACCGCGGGTACGAGGATGCCCGCGTCCGGGCCGAACGACGGACACGGTGCGGCCGGCGACGGTGGCCGGCCGAGAGACGACGCCCGTGGCCGCGAGGCCGCGGGCCGGGCCTCGGCGGGGCCCTAGACGGCCTCGCGGCGGCGACGGGTGGCGATCAGTTCGCGCAGCCGGTCGACCTGGGCCCGACGGGGGGCGACCCGGTCCCGGAGCGCCTTCGCGTCGGACAGCTCGGCGAGCAGTTGGAGTCGCCGGCGCCGCCGCTCAGGGTCGAGCCGCTGCAACTTCATGGGGGGCATTCCGCGAATGTGCCGGGCCGGCGCGGCCAGCGTCAAGTCCGGGCGTGGTTTTGCAGTCGACCCCACACGGTGGGTACGCATCCGGCAACCTGCCGGGTTGGTTCCGGTACCGTCCGTCGCGGTCCCGGCCGGACACGGCCGTTCCACTGACACCTCCGAATAGCGGTCCGCGAGGTCCGCGCGGGAAAGGCCGCCGCACACGGCGCGGCGCTGCTGCCAGAACGTGCTTCACAGCGCAGCCGGCTGGCTGCGAGGACACGCTCGACGACCCCCGCGCGCAGGACCTCCCCAGAACCGCGACCTTAGAGGGTGCAACGGATCAGCGCGGCAAAATCACCAAAGCAGCCAGTGCCCGGTGAAAGCGCTGACGACCACCACGATCCCGGCGATACCCAGGCAGCAGCCGGCGGTGGCGGCCACCCCGACCGCGACACCGCGGTCGCCGTACCGCAGCAGCGCGATGGCGGCCAGCAGGGCGAGCGCCGCGGCGCCGAGCGTGCTCCACGCGTACGCCCGGGCCGACCAGCTGATCGCGGCGAACATGCCGAACCAGACCACGGTCGACCCGATGCCGGCCCACACCGAGCGGGCCCGGATCGGATGCGGCTCGCGATAGTACGGCCGGGGCGGGCCGATCGCCACCGGCGTCCAGGGCACCCCGGGGCGCGGCCACGCCGGGCGGGCGCTGCGCGGGTCGACGCCGGGGCCGGGCGCCGGCCA
>NZ_BOPO01000127.1 GCF_017312725.1 Actinocatenispora comari
GGCGGGCGGCGGGTGCTGCTCGCCGGCCGGCCCACCGGCACCGGTGACGGCGTCGTGCTGGCTCAGCCGGTACCGCGGCTGCTGCCGGCGGCGGCAGTGCTGCCGCTGGCGTTGGCGCTGGTCGCCGGGCTGATCGCCGGCCTGCTCGCCGGGGTGTTGCTGGCCCGCCGGCTGTCCGGCCCGATCCGACGGGCGGCCGGTGCGGCGCGGCGGATGTCCGCCGGGGACCGGAGCGTACGGCTGCCGGTGGAGGATCCGGCCGAGGTGGCGGAGCTGTCGTCGGCGCTGAACCAGCTGGCCGGCGCGCTGACCGAGAGTGAGGGCCGGCAGCGCGAGTTCCTGCTGTCGGTGTCGCACGAGCTGCGTACCCCGCTGACCGCGATCCGCGGCTACGGCGAGGCGCTCGCCGACGGCGTACTGCCGGACGAGGCCGCGGTGCGTTCCGCCGGCGCCACCGTGCTCGCCGAGTCGGCCCGGCTGGACCGGCTGGTGACCGACCTGCTCGCGCTGGCCCGGCTGGCCGCGCAGGACTTCCCGATCGAGCTGGTCGACGTCGACCTGGTCGACCTGATCACCGCGGCGTCGACCGCCTGGGCCGCGCGGTGCCGGACCAGCGGCCTGGTGCTGCGCACCGAGGTACCGCCGGGTCCGGTCGGCGTGCGCACCGACCCGGGCCGGCTGCGGCAGGTGCTGGACGGCCTGGTGGAGAACGCGTTCCGGGTGGTACCGCCCGGCGGGCCGGTGGTGCTCGCGGTGCGCACCGACGGCCGGCAGGCGGTGCTGGAGGTACGCGACGGCGGGCCGGGGTTGTCCGACGACGACCTGGCGACCGCGTTCGAGCGGGGCCGGCTGTACCGCAAGTACCGCGGGGTCCGCCGGGTCGGCACCGGGCTGGGGCTCGCGCTCGCGGCCCGGCTGGTGGACCGGCTTGGCGGCCGGATCACCGCCGGCCACGCCCCCGAGGGCGGTGCCGCCTTCACTGTGACCCTGCCGGTCACCGCGCCACCCGCGGCACGGTGACGCAGCCCTTCCCCGCGCCGGGTGTGCGGCGCCGCCACCGCCCCGGCCGATCCTTACCTGATCCGAACATTCGCCTGACGCCAGCCGCGTCCGCGGGCGGCAGGCTGTCGCTGTCGTGTTCGGCTACGAGGTGTCGACAGCCCTTCCTGTCGGCGCCCGGCGAAGGAGGAACGGTGCGGGACAGGAATCGTACGGGTCGGCGCTGGGCACTCGCCGCGACCGCGGGCGTGGCCGGGTTGGTCGTCCTCACCGGCTGCGGTGCGGCCGCGACCACCGCCGGCGACGTGGACTCGGTGGACCAGCAGGCGATGTCCGCGCTCGGCATCTCGACGACGGACACCTCGGACGTGTCCACCACGACGAGCCCCAGCGCGTCCGCCACTCCGGGCGGCCAGCAGGCCCGGCACAAGCATCCGCGGCTGCGCCGGTACCTGCGGAAGCACACCCTGCACGGCAGCGTCACGGTGCAGACCAAGAAGGGCCCGCAGACGGTCGCGGTACAGCGCGGCACCGTGGTGTCGGTGACCTCGACGGAACTGACCGTCAAGTCCTCCGACGGCTTCACCGAGACCTGGCGGCTGACCGACAAGACCCGGGTACGCGCCCACCAGCAGCGCACCGCGGCGTCCGCGGTGAAGCCGAACGAGCAGATCGGCGTCGCCGGCCGGGAGCAGGGCAAGACCGACACCGCCCGCCTGGTCGTGGTGGTCGACAAGTAGACCACCGGTCGCCCGACCGGCCACCGCCGGCGGGTACGACGGGGGCTCGGGGCCGAGCCGGTGTCGGCGACGTTGGTGGACGCCCACAGCGCGATCGGAGATTTCTTATCCGGCTCCGTCTCCGTCGGTGCCGGGCATGCCGCGGGACAATCGGTCGATGAGCCGCCCGACCGGCGCGAAGGCACGAGACCCGGCCAAACCGGATCCGACGATCACCGGTGCCAAGATCGCGCTGGTCGGCGCCATCGCGGCGGCCCTGATCGGGGCGGCGAGCACGATCACCGTGGCGCTGGTGCAGCGGCGCGGCTCCGACGCCGCGCCGGGGGCCGTCGACGCGGCGCCGTCCGGCCGGTCGACGGCGCCCCGGACGCCGACGGCCGGGACGACGCGTGCCGCACCCGCCGACCCGCACGGAGCGTCACCATCGGCAACCGGGACGGCCCCCGACGGCGTGACCTACCGCTGCACCGGCTCGGCGCCGGCCGGAATCGACATCTCCTACGGGCCGTCCACCGGAGGATCGCAGGCGGCCAGCCTCCCCTTCACCGCGCGCGAGCGGCTCACGGTGTCGGCGCGGTACTACTCGATCACCGCGCAACTGAACGGCAGTGGCCACGTCAGCTGCACGATCACCCTGACCGACGCCGGCCGTACCGTGTCCGCCAGCGGTACCGCCCGGGGCGGCTTCAACAGCGCGCGCCCACAGATCTGCTCCGGCTTCGACGAGCACCGCTGGAACACCTGCGGCTGACCCACGGTGCGGGGTACGTCGGGCCGCGCCGGATTCGGCTTCCCGAGGCCCCGACGGAACGGCGTGGGGACCTCTTATCCGAATGAGATCGGTGCGGTCTTTTCGGTTCGGCGTGGATTGCGGTACACACAGGGCATGGCAGGCGGAGTCCGGCGGGCGGCACTGTGCGCGGTGTCGCTCGGCGCCGTGCTGTTCGCCGCCGCCGGCTGCGTCCGTACCTACCTGCCCGAGGCGCCGGTCGTCAGCAAGTCACCCACGCCGGTGGGCAGCAGCTGCAGCGCGTCATCGACCGGCCTGCCCGGTCTCGGAGTCACCCCCGACGGCTCGACCCCCGGGGCGTACGGCGGACTGCCGACGGCCGGGGCGCAGCCGGGTGCCGGTGCGCCGACGACCGGGGCGCCCGGCGCCGGCGGCGGGGAAACCGACGGACCGGTGCCGCCGACCGCCACCGCCCCGCCGTACCCGACCGGCACCTACCGGCCGCCGGGCGGGGCCACCGGAACGCCCGGCACCGGGCCGCCCACCGGCGGCATCGGCACCCCCAACCCCGGCGTGCCCGGCGAGACCGGCTGCCCGAGCACCTCGCCGGCGCCCAGCCAGCCCGGTACGGGCCTGCCACCCGGCCCGGGGACCACGGTCCCGCTGCCCACCGGTACCGGACCGATCGGCGGTGCGCCGGCGCCCGCGGTGACGGCGTGCCCGGCGTACGCGCCGAGCGACCGGACGATCCTCACCCTCGCCGCGCTGAAGGCGACGGACGGGCTGCCCACCGGTACCACGGTGGCGGCCCGGCGCTGCGCCGACGAGTACCTGGTCGCGGACCTGTCCGCGCCGAAGGTGGGCACCATCCGGGCGGTGCTCCAGCACGGCACCGGCGGCTGGCACGCGGTGGCGGTCGGCTCGTACCCGTGTCACGCGCTGAGCACCGCCCCACCCGCCGCCCGCAACCTCCTCGACTGCACCTGACCCGTCGAACGCCGTCGCCGGCGGCGGTCGGATCGATCAGGACGGGGCGGCGTAGGAGTGGCGGTCGGCGACCATGAGCCACTCGTCGCGGGCGACGCCCTCGTGCACTTCGGCGTCGGGTACCAGGCGGACCCGGCGGAAGCCGGCCTTCTGGTAGGCGCGCTGCGCCCGGTAGTTGTGTGACATCGCGGACAGTGCCACGCGCCGGGCGCCGAGGGTGCCGAACAGGTGGTCGAGGGTGAGCCGGAGCATCCGGGTCCCGAGGCCGGCGCCCCAGAGCTCGGGCCGGCCGACGAACAGATCCATCCCGTACGGGTTGTCCAAAGTGGACAGTCGCAGCACCGCGGCGTCCGCGGCGAAGTCGCGCCAGCGGTAGAACTGCAGGTAGCCCACCGGCATCCCGTGGTACTCGGCGATCAGGCAGTGGATCGGCACCGTGCCGGCGAGCCGCGGTGTGTACTTCGCGGTGACGTCGAGCAGTGACATCGGGCGATCCCGGCCGCCGAACCAGCTCAGCACGCGCGGGTCCGACAGCCAGCCGGCCATCGTGGCGAAGTCGCCCTCGCCCATCGGCCGCACCGCCAGGTCCCCGTCCACCAGCACATCCACCCCACCCATGCTCTCGTACCGGCACCACGCCGCCGGCAGCCACCCGCGGGTGTCCCGGTCCGGTACCGGGGGAAACGAGCGTCCGGCCGGGCCGGCCGCGCCCTACCGGCGAGCCCCGGTAGGTGACGCAGAGTTTCATGGCAGGATGCCGGGCGTGCCGCACGACAGCGCCCCACCCTCTGGTCGTCAGGGCTCTTCGGAGCGCTGTCGGTTCCATGCTGATCTGCACGTGCATTCGAAGTACTCGCGGGCGTGCAGCCGGGACTGCGATCTGGAGCACCTGGCGTGGTGGGCACGGCGCAAGGGCGTCGCCGTCGTCGGTACCGGTGACTTCACCCACCCGGCGTGGCACGCGGCGCTGACCGAGCAGCTCGTCGAGGCCGAACCCGGCCTGTACCGGCTGCGGCCGGAGCTGGAGCGCGCGGTTGACCAGAAGCTCGCGCCGTCCTGCCGGGGCGCCACCCGGTTCATGCTGAGCGTGGAGATCTCCACGATCTACAAGCGGGACGGCGCCACCCGCAAGGTGCACCACCTGGTGTACCTGCCGGATCTGGCCGCGGTGGCCCGGTTCAACGCGGCGCTGGGCCGGATCGGCAACCTCGGCTCGGACGGCCGGCCGATCCTCGGCCTGGACTCGCGCGACCTGCTGGAGATCACGCTGGCGGCGTCGCCGGACGGCTACCTGGTGCCGGCGCACGTGTGGACGCCGTGGTTCGCCGCGCTCGGTTCGAAGTCCGGGTTCGACGCGATCGCCGACTGCTACGCCGATCTGGCCGACCACATCTTCGCGATCGAGACCGGGCTGTCGTCGGACCCGCCGATGAACTGGCGGGTGTCCGCGCTGGACCGGTACGCGCTGGTGTCGAACTCGGACGCGCACTCGCCGCCGGCGCTGGGCCGGGAGGCGACGGTCTTCCACACGCCGTACGACTTCTTCGCGATGCGCGACGCGCTGCGCACCCGGGACGGGCTCGCCGGCACGATCGAGTTCTTCCCCGAGGAGGGCAAGTACCACCTCGACGGGCACCGCAAGTGCGCGGTACGGCTGGAGCCGGAGCAGACCCGCAAGCTCGACGGCCGCTGCCCGACCTGCGACAAGCCGCTGACCGTCGGCGTACTGCACCGGGTCGAGGCGCTCGCCGACCGGCCCGACGGGCACCGGCCGGAGCGGGCCGCGCCGTTCCGCAACCTGGTACCGCTGCCGGAGATCCTCGGTGAGATCCACGGCGTCGGGCCGAAGAGCAAGACCGTGGACGGCAAGGTCGTGTCGCTGGTCGCCGAGCTGGGCTCGGAGCTGTCCATCCTCACCGAGGTGCCGATCGACGAGGTGACCCGGGTCGGCGGCGCCGAGCTGGGCGAGGCGGTGGCCCGGCTGCGCCGCGGCGAGGTGCGCCGCGAGGGCGGGTACGACGGGGAGTACGGCAGGGTGAAGCTGTTCGAACCGGGCGAGCTGACCGACGGGTCCGCGGGCGCGCTGTTCGACCTGGCGCCGGACCCGAACGCGGTGCCGCGCAAGCGGTCCGCCGGTGGTACGAAGGCGCGTCCGGTGCCACGGCAGCGCGCGGTGCCGGCACAGGACGAGCTGCTCGCCGCGGACGGGACGGCGCCGCCGGAGGCGCTCGCCGGGCTCGACCACGTGGAACCGGTGATCACCGGGATGGAGCGGCTCGGTACCGGGCTGCTCGACCTGCTCGACCCGGACCAGAAGGCCGCCGCGCAGGTCACCGACGGCCCGGTGCTGATCATCGCCGGCCCCGGTACCGGCAAGACCCGGACGCTGATCCAGCGGCTCGGTCACCTGATCGCCGAGTGCGGGGTGCCGGCCGAGCGGTGCCTGGCGATCACGTTCACCCGGCGGGCCGCGGACGAGATGCGGGAGCGGCTGCGGTTCCTGCTGGCGGCGGCGCAGCCGGAACCGCGCGACGCGGCCACCGGTGCCGGCGCGACGGTCAGTACGTTCCACGCGCTCGGCCTGTCGATCGTGCGGGAACACGCGGGCCGGTTCGGGCTGACCGCCGGGTTCCGGATCGCGGATGCGGACGAGCAACTCGACGCGGTCGGTGAGGCGGCCGGCCTGCCGGACGACGAGACCGCGCAGGCCCGGCGGCTGCTTCGGCAGTTGCAGGAGTTCCGCCGTACCTCCGGCCGGCTCCGCGTCGATGCGCGCGACGCGGCACCGAGCGACGGCCGGCCCGACCCGGTCGCGGTCGACGCCGGCGGCGACCGTCCCGAGCCCGCCGACGACCTGACCGACCTGGTCAAGGACTACACCGCGGCGCTGCGCGCTCGCGATCTGGTCGATCTGGACGAGCTGGTCCGGCTGCCGGTGCAGCTGCTCGGCAAGGACGCCGGGCTGGCCGCCGCCTACCGGCAGCGGTACACGCACGTGTTCGTGGACGAGTACCAGGACGTCGACGACACCCAGTACGCGCTGCTGCGGCTGCTGTGCCCGCCGGACGGCAACCTGTGCGCGATCGGCGACCCGGACCAGTCGATCTACTCGTTCCGCGGCGCCGAGGTCGGCTACTTCCTGCGGTTCGCGGAGGACTTCCCGACCGCGACCGTGGTCCGGCTGACCCGCAACTACCGGTCCACCGCGCCGATCCTGGCCGCGGCGGTACAGGCGATCGCGCCGGACACCCTGGTCGCCGGGCGCAGCCTGGCGCCGGCCCGGCGCGGTGCGATCAACGGTGCCCGGATCACCCGGTACTCGGCGTCGTCACCGGCGGACGAGGCCGATTTCGTCGCCCGTACCGTGGACGCGCTGGTCGGCGGGTCGTCGTTCCACGCGCTCGACTCCGGGCGGGTCGACTCGCGCGAGCACGGGCCGCTCGGCGGCGTGTCGTTCGCCGACATCGCGGTGCTGTACCGCACCGACGCGCAGGCCGGTCCGATCATCGACGCGCTGTCCCGCTCCGGCGTACCGGTACAGAAGCGCTCGCACGACCGGCTGCTGGACCGCCCCGGGGTCGCCGCCATCGTCGACGAGATGCGGTACGCGACGGGCATCGACGGCGCGATCGCGGCCCGGGTCCGGCTGACCGCGCAGGTACTCGTCGGTCGCGGTGACCGGCCCGACGAGAACCTGACCGACGCGGACATCCACACCGCGGTCGAGCTGCTGATGCCGCTCGCCGCCCGCTGCGGCGCCGACCTGGAGACGTTCCTGGCCGAGCTGGCCACCGGCGCCGAGGTGGACACCTGGGACCCGCGCGCCGACCGGGTCACGCTGCTGACCCTGCACGCCAGCAAGGGGCTGGAGTTCCCGGTGGTGTTCCTGGTCGGCTGCGAGGACGGGCTGCTGCCGCACCGGCTGCCCGGCCGGCCGCCGACCGACGAGCAGCTCGCCGAGGAACGCCGGCTGCTGTTCGTCGGGATCACCCGGGCGAAGGACCGGCTCTACCTCTCGCACGCGGCCCGGCGGCAGCGCCGCGGTGACACCGAACCGCGACCGGTGGCCGACTCGCCGTTCCTGGCCGCGATCGACCACCGGCTGTACGACCGGCTCGGCGACGTGCCGGAGCCGGCGAAGCCGCGGGCCCGTCAGCTCCGGCTCATCTGAGCAACGGCCGGCGCCACCAGCCGAAGCCGGAACGGGGTGTGGTTGAGCGCACCGTCGACCGCGGTGACGACGCGGTGGCCGGTCGATGCAGCCCATCCTGCCCACGGTGCGTAGCCGGAAACGGTTCGGGTTGCGCCGCCCGTACGGCTGGGGCGCGTTCTCCGGTTACCGTGACGGGGACAACGGTCGCACGCCTCGCGCTGGTGACGACCGACGCGGGGTGCGGCGGGGTGCCTCGGGCCGGCGACCGTGGCGAGGAGGAACGATGTCGAACTACGGACCGCCCGGCGGCTACCCGGGAGCGCCGCAGGACCCGTGGCAGCAGGGTGGCGGCCAACCCGGCGGTTCCTCGCCGTACGGGCCGCCCGATCCCGCGGCGAACCCGCCCGGCCAGCCGCCGTACGGGCAGCCGAACGGCCCCGGTTACGGGGGTCAGCCGAGCGGCCCCGGTTACGGGGGTCAGCCGAGCGGCCCCGGTTACGGCGGCCAGCCGAGCGGGCCTGGGTACGGGGGTCAGCCGAGCGGGCCACCCGGGTACGGCCAGGATCCGTCCAGCGGCGCCGGCTACGGCCAGCCCAGCGGGCCGGGATACGGGCAGCCCGGTCCATACGGCCAGGATCCGTACGGGCAGACCACGCCGATGCCGCCGGGGCCGGGCGGTCCCGGCATGCCGCCCGGTGGCGGACCGCCGCCGTACGGCGGGGGTGGCGGCTGGGGGCCCGGCGGTTTCAACCAGCCGCCGAAAAAGAGCAAGGGCCCGATGATCGCGATCATCGTGGTGGTCGCGGTGGTGCTGCTCGGGGTGGTCGGCGTCGGTGTCTGGGCGATCGCCGGGCGCGGTGGCGGCCCCGACCCGAACCCGACCCCGACCGCGCGGCCCACCAGCGCGAGCCCGTCGCCGACGTCGGAGAGCCCCAGCCCGTCCGAGTCACCGACGCCGTCGGCGACGCTGCCGGGTGGCGACGCGTACTCGGTCCAGGAGGGTCAGTGCGTCAAGAACGAGGGCACCGACTCGAAGCCGAACCTGAAGATCGTCGACTGCGCCAAGGGCACGTACAAGGTGCTGAAGAAGTACCGCGGCACCCACGACACGGACAAGTGCAAGAACGTGGCCGGCTCGGACAGCAGCTACTACCAGAAGTTCGGCAGCGACCTGTCCAGCCTGGACTTCGTGCTCTGCCTGCAGAAGCAGGACTGACCGGCATCACACGCTGAAGAGCGACACCGTCACCGTCCGTCGAGCATCGTTCCCGACGGGCGGTGCGGTGTGCGTACCGGCACCGGGGGACCTGACAGCGCCGGTTACCGTTGCTGTCCAGTTCGCGCGGACGCGGATGTAGCCGAGGAGGATCGATGTCGCACTACGGGCCGCCAGGTGGTGACCGGCCGTACGGGCAGCCGGACGGGTCCTGGCCCGGGCCACCCCCCGGCCCGCCGGAGCAGTCCCCGTTCGGTGGGCAGCCCGGTGGCGGTTTCGGCGGTCCCCCGCCGGCCGGCCCGCCCGGGCCGATGCCCGACGAGTCCAACCCGTTCGGCGGTCCGCCGCCCACCCCGCCGCAGGGCGGCTTCGGCGCTCCGCCGCCGGATCCGGGTTTCGGTGCCCCGGCGAACTCCGGTTTCGGTGCGCCGCCGCCGGACGGCGCGTTCGGTGCCCCGCCGCCGGACGGCGGTTTCGGTGCGCCGCCGCCGGACGGCGGGTTCGGCGGCTTCGAGGCGAACCCGGCGGGCCCGCCGTCGTGGGACGGCGGTGGCGCGCCGATGTCGCCGCCGCAGCAGCCCAAGAAGGGCAAGGGTCCGCTGGTCCTGGTCATCGTGCTGATCGTGGTGGTGCTGCTGGGCGGCGGTGGCGCCGGCTGGTACTTCTTCTTCGGCCCCGGCAAGTCGCACTCCAGCACCGAGGCGAAGGGCGGCGACAAGGGCAAGGGCTCGGCGAGCCCGTCCACCAGCCCGAGCGGTGAGGTCAAGGCGGCCGGCGTGCAGAAGGGCGACTGCGTGGTGCCGCCCAAGACCGGCAACAGTGTCACGCCGTCGAAGTGCTCGGCGAAGGGCGCGTTGAAGGTCATCGACCGGATCAACGGCACCACCAACGACGCCAAGTGCCCGAAGCCGGAGACGAACTACACGTACAAGTTCACCTCCTACGCGGACAGCAAGAAGTCGTTCGTGCTGTGCCTGGCCACCCAGAAGTGACGGCCACCCAGAAGTGATCGCCACTCAGAAGTGACCGCCACGTAATCGGATGGTGCTCCCCCGGCGGGCGGCTTAGCCTTGCGCCCCATGGGGGAGCCCGGGTCGACACGTGGTCCCGGGTCGACGCGCAGCCCTGGGCCGCTGCGCAGCACCGGGTTCCGGCGCTACCTCGGTGCCCGGCTGGTGTCGGTGCTCGGCAGCGGGTTCGCCACCATCGCGCTCGCGTTCGCGGTCCTCGACCTGACCGGCTCGTCCGCCGACCTCGGCCTGGTGCTCGCCGCACGCAGCGTCCCGCTGGTGGTGTTCCTGCTGCTGGGTGGCGTGTTCGCGGACCGGCTGCCGCGGCACCTGGTGATGGTCGCGGCCAACCTCGTCTCGTTCGCCACCCAGGCCGTCGCCGCGGCCCTGGTGCTCACCGGCGTGGCGCAGATCTGGCAGCTCGCGGTGATCGAGGCGGTCAACGGTACGGCGGTCGCGTTCATCATGCCGGCGATGACCGGGGTGCTGCCCCAGCTGGTACCGCGGGAGCAGTTGCAGCAGGCCAGCGCGCTCGGCGGGTTCGCCCGCAACGGCGGCAGCATCGCCGGTGCCGCGCTCGGTGGCATCGCGGTGGCCGCGTTCGGTTCCGGCTGGGGGCTCGCCGTCGACGCCGCCTCGTTCGCGGTCAGCGCGGCGCTGCTGGTCGGCCTGCGGTTGCCGGCAGCGGACCG
The DNA here is from genome assembly GCF_017312725.1 of Actinocatenispora comari. GTDB lineage: Bacteria > Actinomycetota > Actinomycetes > Mycobacteriales > Micromonosporaceae > Actinocatenispora > Actinocatenispora comari. The sequence continues at coordinate 10,528 of NZ_BOPO01000127.1, forward strand.
GGCCGAGGCCACCTCGGTACTGCGCGACCTGCGGGACGGCTGGCGCGAGTTCGCCTCCCGCACCTGGCTGTGGGTGGTGGTACTGGCGTTCGGCGTGATCAACGCGGTCGAGGCCGGCGCCTGGACCACGCTCGGCCCGGTGATCGCGGACGAGACGTTCGGTCGCAAGGTGTGGGGGCTCGCGGTCTCCGCACAGTCGGCCGGCCTGCTCGTCGCGATGGTGGTGCTGCTCCGGTACCGGCCGCGCCGGCCGCTGCTGGTCGGCATGGCCGGGGTGTTCGGGCTGGTACCGGCCATGGCGGCGCTGGGGCTCTGGCCGCACGGCTGGCCGTTGCTGCTGGTGCTGGCGCTGGCCGGCGGGTTCGGGATCGGGCTGTTCTCGGTCACCTGGGAGACGTCGCTCGCCACTCACGTGCCGCTGGACGCGCTGTCCCGGGTCTCCTCGTACGACGCGCTCGGCTCGTTCGTGGCACTGCCACTGGGGCAGGTGGCGGCCGGCTGGCTCGGCGCCGCGTTCCCGGCCCGGGCGGTGGCCGGGCTCGGCGCGGTGGTGGTCGCCGTGACGGTGGCGGCCGGACTGCTGAGCCGGTCGGTACGGGACCTGCCGGCGGCGCCGCCCGCCGTGCCGGGCCGGTGAGCCGAGCTCGGTGGCGGCCGGGCCGGATGCGACGCTGGAGCGGTGAACGACGTGCGTTACCCGGTGCCGGACACGATCGCCTACCTGGCCGGCCGGTGGCGGCTGGACCGCGGGCTCACCGACGCGCGCGCCGGCCAGACCGGCACGTTCACCGGGTTCGGCGAGTTCGTGCCGGTGCCCGGCGGCCTCGACTACACCGAACGCGGCGAGTTGACGTTCGGCCCGCACCGGGGCCCGGCCTGGCGGCGGCTGCGGTACCGCGGCGACGGCGCGCTGGTCCGGGTCGAGTTCGAGGACGGCCGGTTCTTCCACGACCTCGATCTGCGCGGCGGCGCCTGGTCGGTGACGCACCCGTGCCGTGCGGACGGGTACGCCGGCGGGTTCCGGGTGACGTCGGCCGACTCGTTCGTGCAGGACTGGACGGTCACCGGGCCGGCGAAGGACCTGCACCTGCTGACCACGTTCGACCGGGTCTGACCGCCCCTCGTCGAGCGGTTCTTTGCAAAGCTGGTAGCTTTGCAAAGCATGACGGAGGAGGAGCGGGCCCGACGCGTCGAAGGCGCAGCGCTCCGCCATCCCATCCGGGCCCAACTGCTCGACCTGGTGCGCGAGCTCGGCACGGTGACCTCGACCGAGGCGGCCCGCCGGCTCGGCCACAGCAGCGGCCTCTGCTCGTTCCACCTGCGCCAGCTCGCCCGGTACGGCTACCTCGAACCGGCGCCGGCTCGCGGCCGGGTGCGGCCCTGGCGGTTGCGCGGGGTGGAGCCGGCGGCCGAAACGGCCCCGGTGACCGGGCTCGGCGAGCTGTCCCGCGAGCTGGAGGACGAGGGGTACCGGCGCTGGTTGGCGCAGCGCGCCGACGCACCGCCGGAGTGGCAGGCCGACGCCGCCGACAGCGCGGTCCTCTACCTGACCCCGGCCGAGCTGCAGGCCCTGGCCGGGGAGATCCGTGGCGTGCTGCACCGGTACGCGGGCCGGGAGCACGACCCGAGCGCCCGCCCCGCCGGAGCCGGACCGGTCGGCGCGGTCCTGCGGCTGTTCCCGCTGCTGCCCGAGACACCACTGCCCGAGACGAAGGATCGACCATGAGCGAGCGTGCGAATCGCCGGGGTTGCCCGGTGGCCGTTCCGACGAAGGAGGAGCGGTCGTGAGCATCCAGGAGTTGCGGCACTTCGGTGACCCGGTGCTGAAGACGATCTGCGACCCGGTCACCGACTTCGGCCCGCGGACCGCGGAGCTCGTCACCGACCTGCTGGAGACGGTGGAACTGCCGGGCCGGGCCGGCCTCGCCGCGAACCAGATCGGCGTGAGCCTGCGCGCGTTCAGCTACAACGTCGACGACCAGTTCGGGTACGTGCTGAACCCGGAGATCGTCGAGCTGTCCGAGGAGCGGCGGGAGATCGACGAGGGCTGCCTGTCGGTACCGGAGCTGTGGTTCCCGACCGTGCGTGCGGTGCGGGCGGTGTGCCGCGGCGTCGACCTGCGCAACGAGCCGGTGGTGGTCAGCGGTACCGGCGTGCTCGCGCAGTGCCTGCAGCACGAGACGGACCACCTGGACGGCCTGCTCTACCTGGACCGGTTGGACGTGACCGAGCGGCGCAAGGCCATGCGGGCGGTGCGGGAGTCGTCCTGGTTCCTGCCCGCCAGTCGCCGGGAGCCGGCCGGCGCTCCCTGGCGCCTCGGCTGACGCCGCGCCCGATGCTCCTGACCCGCTGAGCGTCGATCATGGCGCGGTACCGAACGGAAAGCGATTTCCGTCCGCCCCGCGCCATGATCGACGACGGTCGGCCCCGGGCCGAGGGGTCACTGCCCCGGGAGCTCGGGGTAGCCGCGGCCGTCGAGGAACTTCTTCCTGGTCTTCTGCAGCGACGTGGCCGCCGCGTAGCCGCTGCCGGCGCCGATCAGCAGGCCGACGATGTCGGCGAACGCGCCGCCGCCGGTGAAGGCGAGGCCGATCAGCGCGCCGACGGTGGCGAGCACGGCGATCGGCCAGCGACCCCGAACGAACCGGGCCACCGGCTCACCGCCGGCCCGCTTCTTCGCGGCAGAACCGAGCAGCAGCAGGTAACCGTCGTGGCCGAGCGCGACGAGCAGTCCGACAACGGCAACGACCGTGGCGATGAGGTCGATGATGGTACCCATGACTCCAGTGTGCGTGCTCGGGGCGGCTTCGCCATGGTGCTGGCACCCTGAATCGACCCCGAGTTTGTCGGGGGTCCGACGCGGCGCGCCGGCGTCGGCGGCCGTCGGGAGGCGGCGGGATGCCTGATTCACGGCCGTACGTGATCCTGAGCGCGGCGATGTCGGTCGACGGCTTCCTGGACGACCCCAGCGACGAACGGCTCATCCTGTCCGGTCCGGCCGATCTGGACCGGGTCGACGCGGTGCGGGCCGAATGCGACGCGATCCTGGTCGGCGCCGGTACGGTGCGGGCCGACGACCCGCGCCTGGTCGTCGGCGCGGTACGGGCCGAGCACCGCACCGCCGACGGGCGCCCCGCGCAACCGGTCAAGGTGACCCTGACCAGCACCGGTGACCTGCCGGCGGAGTCCCGGTTCTTCACCTTCGGCCCGGCCTCCAAGCTGGTGTACGCGCCGAGCGGGGCCGCCGCCGCGCTCGCCGACCGGCTGCACGGATCGACCACGGTGATCGACACCGGTGCGTCGGTCGAGCTGCCGGCGCTGCTCGCCGACCTGTCCGACCGCGGCATCGGCCGGCTGCTGGTCGAGGGCGGCGGCGAGGTGCACACGGCGTTCCTGACCGCCGGGCTGGCGGACGAGCTGCAGCTGGTGGTGGCGCCGCTGTTCGTCGGCGCCGAGTCGGCGCCACGGTTCGCCGGCCCGGGCCGGTACCGCTGGGATGCCGGGCACCGGATGCGGCTCGCGGAGGTGCGCCAGCTCGACGACGTGGTACTGCTGCGCTACCTGCTGGGAGACGACGGTGACTGATCGGGACTGGCTGGCCGCGGCGATCGAGGAGTCGCGGCGCTGCCCGCCGTCGGCGACCGCGTTCTCGGTGGGCGCGATCGTGGTCGGTCCGGACGGCGCGGAGCTGGCCCGCGGGTACTCGCGGGAGGGTGACGAGAAGGTGCACGCGGAGGAGTCGGCGCTGGCGAAGCTCGCCGACGCCGACCCGGCGGCCGCGGTGCAGCTGTCCGGTGGCCAGCGGGTCGGCCGGGTGCCACCGGGGAGCACCGTCTTCAGCTCGCTGGAGCCGTGTTCGCAGCGGGCGTCCCGGCCGCACACCTGCGCCGAGCTGATCCGTACCGCCGGGGTGGCGCGGGTGGTGTTCGCCTGGCGGGAGCCGGTGATCTTCGTCGCCGGCGACGGTGCCCGGGTGCTGGCCGACGCCGGCGTGACGGTGCTCCAGTTGCCGGAGCTCGCGGCCGAGGTGGCCGACATCAACGTGCACCTGCTAACCCACGGTTGACAAGTGAAGCTAATAGCATTAGCTTACTGGCTATGGCGAACACAGAGTTTCTTGACGTGCCGGGTGGACAGCTGGCGTACGAGGTGGTCGGGCCGGTCGACGGCCCGCTGGTGATCGCCCTGCCGGGGACGGGCGACCTGCGGCAGAGCTACCGGTTCCTCGCCCCGCGGCTGGCCGAGGCCGGCTACCGGGTGGCCAGCGTCGACCTGCGCGGCCAGGGTGAGTCGAGTACCGGGTGGGACAGCTACCGGCCCGAGGCGGTCGGCGCCGACGTGCTGGCGCTGATCGAGCACCTCGGCGGGCCGGCTGTGCTGGTCGCGACGTCGTTCTCGCCCAGCGCGGCGGCCTGGGCGGCCGTGCAGGCGCCGGTGCAGGTCGCCGGGCTGGTGCTGCTCAGCATGTTCACCGACAACCCGACGATGAACCCGGTGATGCGGCTGGTCAGCGGGCAGGTGATGGGCCGCCGCGCGCTGTGGCTGCCGTACTGGAAGTCGCTGTTCGCGACGCTGCCGGCCGACTTCGCCGCCAACCGCGAGCTGGTCAAGCGCAGCTTCGGTCGTACCGGCATGACGGCGGTCCGGGCGATGGGCGACGCGGACAAGACCGAGGCGAACAAGGCGCTGGCCGAGGTGCGGGTGCCGACCCTGGTCATGTACGGGTCGAAGGATCCCGACTTTCCGGATCCGGCCGCGCAGGCCGAGCGGGCCCAGGGACTGCTCCCGCACGCCACCGTGCAGCTCGTCGACGGCGTCAAGCACTACCCGGCCACCGAGGCGCCCGACGTCGTGGCGCCGGCCACGTTGGCGCTGCTGAAGGAGGCGTTCGGTGCCTAGGGCCGGCCTCAACCCCGCCGCGGTCGTCGACGCCGCGCTGGCCGTACTCGACGAGGCCGGCGTCGAGGGGCTGACCCTGGCCGCCGTCGCCGCGCACGCCGGCGTCGCCACCCCGTCGCTGTACAAGCACGTCAAGGGGCTCGGCGCGCTCCGCGACCTGGTCGGCGTCCGGGTACTGGACGAGCTCGCCGCGAGCTGCGAGCAGGCGGCGATGGGCCGCAGCACCGACGACGCGCTGGCCGCCGTGCTGCACGCGTACCGGCGGTACGGGCAGGAGCACCCGCACCGCTACGCCGCCCTGCCGCAGCAGCCGGCGGACGATGCGGAGCTGACCCGGGCCGGTGACCGCGCGGTGGCGGTCTTCCTCGCCGTGCTCCGCGGGTACGGGCTGGACGGCGCCGACGCGATCCACGTGACGCGGGGGCTGCGGGCCGCCGCGCACGGGTTCGTCCTGCTGGAGATCGGCGGCGGGTTCGGGCTGCCGGAGAAGCTCGACGACAGCTACCGGGTCCTGATCGACACGTTCGTCGCCGGGCTGCACGAGATGCATAGGTCCGTCTAGGAGAATCTAGTGTCAGAGCTAGACGGTGCGATACGGTGCGAGACGTGGATCCGATCCGGAACCCGTACGCACCGGGTGCCGGCCAGCGACCGCCCGAACTCGCCGGCCGGGACACCGAGGTCACCGCGTTCGACGTGGTGCTGGAGCGGGTCGCGCGCGGCCGGCCGGAGCGCAGCCTGGTGCTGACCGGGCTGCGCGGCGTCGGCAAGACCGTCCTGCTCAACGCGCTGCGCAGCCAGGCGATCGGCCGGCTCTGGGGCACCGGCAAGATCGAGGCCCGGCCCGACCAGCCGCTGCGCCGGCCGCTGTCCGCCGCGATGCACATGGCCGTCCGCGAGCTCGCCCCGCGGCACCGCGCGCCGGACCGCATCGACGAGTTCCTCGGCGTGCTCAAGGCGTTCGCGCTCCGGTCCAACCCCGCCAACGCGAAGCTGCGGGACCGCTGGCAACCCGGCATCGACGTACCGGCCGCGACCGGTCGGGCCGACTCCGGCGACATCGAGATCGACCTGGTCGAGCTGTTCACCGACGCGGCGGCGATCGCGACCGACGTCGGTACCGGGATCGCGCTGTTCATCGACGAGATGCAGGACGTCGGGCCGGCCGACGCGTCCGCGCTGTGCGCCGCCTGCCACGAGCTGTCCCAGCTGGGCGCGCCGCTGATCGTGGTCGGCGCCGGGCTGCCGCACCTGCCCGCCGTGCTGTCCGCCTCGAAGTCGTACTCCGAGCGGCTGTTCCGGTACACCCGGATCGACCGGCTGGAGCGGGACGCCGCCGACCGCGCGCTGACCGCACCGGCCGACCGGGAGGGCGTCGACTTCGAGCCCGCCGCGCTGGCGGAGCTGTACCAGCTGTCCGGCGGCTACCCGTACTTCGTTCAGGCGTACGGGAAGGCCACCTGGGACCACGCGCCGACCTCGCCGATCACCGCGGCCGACGTTCGGGTCGCCGGGCCTGCGGCGGAGGCGGAACTCGCCGTCGGCTTCTTCGGCTCCCGGTACGACCGGGCCACCCCGGCCGAGCGGGAGTACATGCGCGGGATGGCCGAGCTCGCCGACGCGGACGCGCCGGTGGCCACCGCCGAGATCGCGAAGTCGTTGGGGCGCAAGCCGTCCAGCCTGTCCCCGGCGCGCGACTCGCTGATCAAGAAGGGGCTGATCTACTCCGGCGAGCGCGGCACGGTCGCGTTCACCGTCCCGCACTTCGCCCGCTACCTGCGCACCCAGCCCGGCTGACCCCCGGTGCTGCCGGCCGCCCTGCGCGCGGGGCACCCACGCCCGCCAGACGGCCGGGCCAGCCCCCGGGGCACCCACGCCAGCCGAGCTGCCGGATCAGCCGCCCGGGGCGTACCGGTCGAGGAACGACGAGATGGTCCGCAGCACCGGCTTCGGCGCGTCGTAGGTGGCCATGTCGATGCCGTGCCGGGACCCGTCGGTGAGCACCTGGTGCCGGTACCGGGCGGGCACCGCGGCGGCGATCGCCTTCGCGTCGGCGGCCGGCACCCAGCTGTCCTGCCGCGCCGACGCGATCAACGTCGGTACCCGCAGCTTCGGCACCGCGGCCATGACGTAGTCGCGGCGCTCCGGCGAGAGCGCGATCACCGCGTCCACCCGCGGCGTGATCTTCGTGGCGGCCACCAGCGAGTCCCGCGCGCCCGCCGAGGCACCCACCACCACGACGTGCTTCGCGCCGCGCCGCCGGAGCTCGGCGACCGCGTTGCCGATGTCGGCGACGGTACCGGCCTTGGCGGTGTCGAAGCCCAGGTACATCCGGCCCTTGCCGGCGATCGCCTTCGGCAGCGGGAACCAGCCGCACCAGTCCCGGTCGCTCTGGTTGACCAGGACCACGCCGCTGCTGCCCGACCCGTACAGCGGGCCGGTGGCGTGGTCGGCGCCGAAGCTGATCCGTCGGCCACCCGCCTCCGGACAGCTCACCGTCGGGCTCGGTACCGCCCGCGGCGACCGACTCGCTCCCCTGCTGCCGGCGGCCGTACCGCAGCCGGCGAGCACCGCGACCGCGACCAGCAGAATCCCCGTGAATCTGCGCATGCGTCACGATAGGTACGCGAAGGTGGCCCACCGATCACGCCCCGGCAACGAACCCGCCACGCGGCGGGCCGCTACAGGAGCGTGGTGGCGGCGGCGAGGACCTCGTCCCGGTACGCCGCGCCGAACAGTGCGGTGTGCGCGAGCAGCAGGTACAGCTGGTGCAGCGGCACGCGCTCGGCGGCGCCCGCGGCCAGCGGAAACACCTCCTGGTAGGCGGCGAGCACCCGATCGAGGTGCGGCAGGCCGCCCCACAGCCCCAGCAGCGCGAGATCGGTCTCCCGGTGCCCGCCGTGCGCGGCCGGATCGACCAACCAGGCCCGGTCGGTCGACCACAGCACGTTGCCGGGCCACAGGTCGCCGTGCAGCCGGGCCGGCGGCTCCGGCGGGCCGGCGAGCGTCTCGATGCGGTCCAGTACCGCGTCGATCCGGCCCGCGTCGGTGCCGTCCAGCGCGCCGTTGTCGACCGACCGCCGCAGGTACGGGCGGAGCCGGTGCTCGGCGAACCACGCCGGCCAGGCGCTGCCGGTGGTGTTGTCCAGCGGCAGGGTGCCCAGGTAGCCGTCCCGCTCGGCGCCGAACGACGGCGCCCCGGACCGGTGCGTCGCGGCGAGTTCCCGGCCGAACCGGTCCGCCGCCGCCGGGGTGGGCTCGGCCGGCTGGACCCAGGTCAGTACCAGCATGTCCGGGGTGCTGGCGAGGACCTCCGGGACCGGCGCGCCGGCGGCGTCGCGCAGCCAGCGCAGCCCGGCCGCCTCGACGGCGAAGAAGTCGTCGGGTGCGCCGGGCCGGCTCTTCGCGAACACGTCCGTACCGTCGTCGAGGGTGAGCCGTTCGGCCTGGCAGATCGAGCCGCCGGCGACCGGCGTGGTGCGGATGCGCTGGTGCTTGAGGAACGTGGCGAGCTGGTTCGGGTGCTCGCGCAGGTAACCGAGGTCCACGCCGGAAGGGTACCCAGGAATCCCGTTCGCCCTGCTGTGTCGCCGGAATTCGCTACCTGGCCCGGGCCGGCTCCGGCTGGTCCTGCCCGGCCCCGGCCGGCAACAACAGGCGGGAACGGCGCCGGGAGAGTATGCAGAAGTAATGGCAGAGACCGCGACGGGAACCCCGATCAACGCGCAGACCACGATCCGGTCCTTCCGCCCGCTGGACCATCGGGCCTGCCGTGACCTGTGGGCCGAACTGACCGACGACGACCGGCGCCGCTACGACGCGCCCCGCCAGGACGACCCGGGCGCCGGGTTCGAACACTTCATGGCGCGGCTGGAACTGTCCGGGATGTGGGTCGCCGACCATGCCGAGGCGGGTGTCATCGGCTTCACCGGCCTGATCCTGCACGGCCGGCGCGGTGAGGTCGACCCGATCGTGGTGGCCGGCCCGTACCGGGGGGCCGGGGTGGGGCGTGCGCTGCTGGACCGGGTCGCCGCCGAGGCGCGCCGGCGCCGGCTGAGCGAGCTGTCCATCTCGCCGTCGACCCGCAACCTGGACGCGATCCGTTCCTTTCACCGCGCCGGGTACGACGTGCTCGCACACCTGACGCTGACCCTGGACCTGACCGAGTCCGGCCGGGCCTGGCGCGACGGTATCGACCTGCACGACCTGCGCTTCCGGTACTGACCGTCCACAGTGGACGATCGAGGTCACGACCGACGGTAGCTGGCTGCGCCGTTCCACGCTGGCGTAGCGGTAACCACGGTCACGGACGGTGCGTCCTGTGGACGGTTCGTCCACAGGACGCGGTGGTTGCTGGCCGGCGCCGCGCCGCGGCCGGACGCTGGGCCGCATGACCCGCGCACCCGACACCACTCCACCCGGCGCCCCGCACCCCACGCCGGCCATCCGCCTCGCCGGGCCGGCCGACCTGCTCGCGGTCCTCCCCTACCTGCTGGGCTTCCACCCCACCGACAGCCTGGTCGTGGTCGGCCTGCGGGAAGGCAGGATCGCGTTCTGCTTCCGCGCCGACCTCGCCGATCCGCCGGCGACAGACCGGATCGTCGCGATGCTCTCGGCCCAGTCGCTGACCGGCGTCATCCTCGTCGGGTACGGGCCCGCCGAGCGGGTCGACCCGATCAGCGCACCGGTCGCCGCCGCGCTCGGCGCTGCCGGTCGACCGGTGCTGGACCGACTGCGTACCGAGGCGGGGCGGTTCTGGTCCGAGTCCTGTCGCCGGGCCGACTGCTGCCCACCGGACGGGCAGCCGCTCGGCCCGCCGTCCCGGGTCGCCGCCGAGGCCACCGTCGCCGGCCTCGTCGCCCTGCCCTCCCGGGACGAGCTGGCCGCCCAGCTCGCGCCGGTCACCGGCCCCGCCCGGGTGGCGATGGAGCGCGCCACCCACCGCGCCGAGCTGCGCCTGCAGGCGCTGCTGGACAACGCGCCCACCCCCGCCGCCGCGGCCGAACGGATGCTCGCCGACGGGTTGGCCGCGGTGCGCGACGCCGCCCGGCGGTACGGCGCGGATCCGGCCACCCGGCTCACCGACGACGAGGTCGCCTGGCTCGGCATCGTGCTCGCCGCCACTCAGGTTCGAGACGAGGCGTGGCTGCTCGCCGAGGCCGACCTGGCCGGCCACCGGGCACTGTGGACGGACGTGCTGCGCCGGGTCACCGACGAGTACCTGGCGGCGCCGGCCGCGCTGACCGGGTTCGTGTGCTGGCAGCAGGGCGACGGCGCGGTCGGCATGATGGCGCTCGGCCGGGCGCTCGCGGTGGATCCGGGCTACTCGATGGCGCTGCTGCTGGCTCAAGCACTGGCCGGCGGGCTGCCGCCGACCGCCTGGCGGCCCACGCCGACCTCCGCCGCCGACGGGGCCGAGTCGTGACCGGCCACCACCCGTTCGGCGCCGGTGTAGACGTTCATCCGGTTGCCCCGCAGGAAGCCCACCAGGGTCATGCCGACCTCGGCGGCGAGATCGACCGCCAGCGTGCTCGGTGCGGACACCGCGGCGAGCATCGGAATCCCCGCCATCGACGCCTTCTGCACCAGCTCGAAGCTGGCCCGCCCGCTCACCAACAGCACGCTGCCGCGCAGCGGCAACCGGTCGTTGCGCAGCGCCCAACCGATCACCTTGTCGACCGCGTTGTGCCGACCGACATCCTCCCGCACGCACCACGCGGTGCCGTCCGGGGCGAACAGACCGGCCGCGTGCAGGCCGCCGGTGCGATCGAAGATCCGCTGCGCCCCGCGCAGCCGGTCCGGCAGCGCGGCGACCGTCTCCACCGGTACCCGCAGATCGTCGTCCGCGACGGGATAGACCGTGCGGGTGCGCACCGCGTCGATGCTCGCCTTGCCGCACAGCCCGCAGCTGCTCGTGGTGTAGAAGTTCCGGGTCGGATCGACGCTCGGCGTCGGGGTGCCGGGAGCGAGCGCCACGTCCAGCACGTTGCCGGCGTTCGCCTCGCCGACGACATTGCCCGCGCAGTGCCGCGCCGTGCGCACGTCGTCCCTGCTTCGCACCACACCTTCGGTGCACAGGAAACCGACCGCGAGATCGATGTCGTCCCCTGGGGTGCGCATGGTGACCGCGAGCGGGCTCCCGTCCACCCTAATCTCCAGCGGTTCCTCGACCACCAGCGTGTCCGGTCGGTGCGACGCCCGATCGTCGACGACCCGCACGGTCGGCCGCCGGTCCGTCATCCTGCCCACCCACCAGACGCTAGACCGCATCGCGACGGCCTGCCACCTCTCACCCGCACACCGCTCAGGACGCCCGAGGTGTCGACATCGGCGTGGTGCAGCCGGGGGAGGTACCGGCGAGCTCACCTCGGATCGGACAGCACGCCTGAGCGTGCTGTCCGGTTGGACCGGCGGCGCCTCTGAGGGCCCTGTCCGGTTCGCACCAGCCCCGACGCCGAGGGTCGTCCCCCGCGATCCCGCACACCCGACCCTCGGCGTCGGCCCCTCCCACCCCTCCACCCGCCCACCCCGATGGCCCGAGCACCCGAGCGCCGAGAGTGCCGGAGGAGTCGCGAGCACCCGAGCAGCCGCGAGCACCCGAGCGCCGCGAGCACCCGAGTGCCGCGAGTGCCGCGAGTGCCCGAGCGCCCCGAGTGCCCGAGCGGCTCGAGCGGCTCGAGCGGCCCGAGCGCCGAGTGTCCTGAGCGCGCCGAGTGCCAAGTGCCCGCCGAGCACCCCGAGTGTCCGGAGTGCCGAGTGCCCCGAGCGCGGAGTGCCCCGAGCGCGGAGTGCCCCGAGCGCGGAGTGCCCCGAGCGCGGAGTGCCCGGAGCGACTGAGTGCCCTGAGCGCGGAGCGCCCCGATGCGACCGAGCGCTCCGATCGGCCTGGCTGCTCGCCGAGAGCCGACGTGCCAGCAGGACGGGCCATAGGCTCGGGGCGTGGGTCCGGACCTTGCGGCCATCGTGCTTGCCGGTGGCGCCTCGCGGCGGTGGGGTGGCCGGCACAAGCCGGCGATCCCGGTGGCCGGCACCCCGATGCTCGACCGGGTGCTGGCCGCGGTGCCGCAGGCCTGGCCTCGGGTCGTGGTCGGGCCCGACCAGAAGGTCCCCGACGACGTCGTGGTGGTGCGGGAAGACCCGCCCCTCGGTGGCCCGGCAGCGGCGATCGCCGCCGGTGTCGGCGCGGTGCTGTCCGTGGCCCGCCACAGCGCCGGCACCGGCCGCTCGGGCGGCGGGCCGTCCTGCGTCGCGGTGCTCGCGGGTGACCAGCCGCTGCTCTCGGTCGAGACGGTCGCCGTGCTGGTCGACGCGGTACGGGCGGCGCCGGGCGACGTCGCGGGCGCGGTCTACGTCGACGGCGGACGCGCGCAGCTGTTGTGCGGCGTGTGGCGACTGCCGGCGTTGACCCGACGCTGCGTCGAGGCCGCCGGAGCGGACGGGAAAGCGTTTGCTGGAAGCTCGGTCCGGGCACTGTTGGCCCCGCTGCGCCACGTGCCGGTGGTTGCCTCCGCCGACCCCCCGCCCTGGTATGACTGCGACACCCCCGCCGCCGCCGCCCATGCCGCGGCGACGCTGCGCGGTACCCGGCCCGACCGGCCCGGAGCAGCCGGGCCGAACCGGTGATCCGAACCCGCTCTGGCGGCGGCACCGATGGCGAATCATGGCGGCATGACCGATGACCACGACACGACCCACGGCCACACCACGACGCACGGCCACGACACGGACCACGGCCATAACGCGGCCCATGGGCGCCGCGCGGCCGACGACCGCACCATGGCCGACCGACCAGGCGCGACGGACGACCGCAACACGCTCGACGCCTGGACCGACACCGTCTGCCGGGAGCTCGGTATCGCGGGGCCGGTCGACCGGGCGGCGATCCTCGACCTGACGAAGGACGTGGCGCGCGGCGTGGCCCGGCCTGCTGCGCCGCTCACCGCGTACCTGGTCGGGCTCGCGGTCGGTGCCGGCGGAGACCCGGCCGACGTGGCCGAGCGGGTCGGTCGGCTCGCCGGTTCCTGGCCCACCTCGCGCACTGCGCCCGAGCACTGATCACCGGCCCGGCGGCTTACGGCGCCCGAGCGCTGGCCACGGGCCCGGCGGCGCCCCACGCCGGAGCGCTGGCCACGGGCCCGGCGGCGCACCACGCCGGAGCGCTGGCCACGGGCCGGGCGGCGTATCGCGCCCGAGCGCTGACCGCCAGCCCGCCGGCGCACCGCGCCGAGCGCGGACGCGCGCCGGGCCATCGGCTTGGCCGTACCGGGCGTCCGATATCGCCTTGGTCGTCCGGGTGGCACCGACCCGACTGCGGGGCGGACGGGAGTGGATAGGGTGGGCGCGTGAGGCCCGCCGGCGGCGCTCGATGGCGGGTCGGCCCGGGGAGGGGAGACCACGTGAGCGAGCGGCCCGAAGCTGCGCGCGCGGAGCGCGCGACGCTGACCCAGCGCACGGTGATCGGCGATCCGGCCACCGTCGACCTGCGAGGCAAGGTCGACGGCGCCTGGTCCGACTTCCGTACCGCGCTGGAGGCGGCGTTGCCGGCGATGCCGGTCGGCAGTCGGCTCACGGTGACCCTGGACCCGACCGCCACCGGTACCGGCGAGGCGGTGTACGACGTGGTCCTGCGGGTGCTGCCGCAGTCGACGGTGCACGCCGACGCGGTGGGCAACGCGGGCCTGCCGGAGGAGTACCGGCTGGATCGGGTCGCGGTGGGTGACCTGGTGGCGCTCGGCTGGTCGCCGCCCGGTGTGGTCGAGGAGACCGCGGACCGGTTCGGCCTGCGGGTGCCGATGGACGAGGCGCCCGGGGTCGCCAGCGTGGTCACCCGCACCCTGCGCGACGTGTACGGGGCGCCGCACCCGGCGTTCCTGACGTACACGGTGAGCGGCGACGACGTGCTGCCCGCGCTGGGGTCGGCCCGGCCGGTCGCCGCTGGTACGGTGCTCGCCGCGCACACCCCGTCCTCGGCGGTGGCGGCGTACGACATTCCGCTGGAGGAGCAGGTTCGCACGGTCGTGGCGAGCCTGTCGAAGACCGACCCGGACGCGCTCAACCCGGACGACGACGGTGAGTTCAGCGTGCGGGCCGGCTCGGCGATGGTGTTCGTGAAGATCAACGACAACCCGCGCCTGGTCGACGTGTACTCGCCGATCCTGACCGAGGTCGAGCCGGACGAGCGGCTCTACGAGCGGCTGTCCCAGCTGACCCAGCGGATGCCGATCGGCCGGCTGTACTGCACCGAGAGCACCGTGTGGGCGTCGGTGCCGGTGTTCGGCCGCGACTTCCAGCCGACCCACCTGCTGCTCGCGCTGCAGGTGATGACCCGGCTGGCGGACGAGTTGGACGACCGGCTGCAGGGCGACTTCGGCGGCAAGCGGTTCTTCGGCGAGGGCGACAAGGGTGTCAGCCGCGCCGAGCGCACCGGCATGTACCTCTGACCCGACCGGCCGATCGCGGGGCCGTGCGTGCCGAAGCGCCCGCCGATCTTGTTGCAAGTATCTGGCAACAACGGGCTAGGCTGGATGTGCCGGTGGCGGGTGCCCGCCGTCGGACCTGGTCGTCGGCGCGGCAGTCGCGGATCAGGTGCCCCGGCCGGCGTTTGGTCACGCCGGCCGGGGCACCCGCGTCACCCCCGCGCAGTGACCCGATCGCGTCGCCGGGAGGTGGCCGGCGCGGTCAGATCACCGGGCCGATCGTGTCACCATGGGTGACCGGGGCGGCCACGTCACCGTGGGGTGAGCAGGATGCCGCGGGCGGCGGTGAAGCGTTCGATCACGTCGGCCCAGTTGACGATGTTCCACCAGGCCGCGACGTAGTCGGCCTTGACGTTGCGGTACTGCAGGTAGAACGCGTGCTCCCACATGTCGAGCAGCAGCAGCGGGTGGAGCCCGGCGGGCAGGTTGCCCTGGTGGTCGTAGAGCTGGCAGATGATCAGCCGCTGGCCGAGGGTGTCCCAGGCCAGGATCGACCAGCCGGAGCCCTGGATGCCGAGCGCGTTGGCGGTGAAGTGGGCCCGGAACGCGTCGAACGAGCCGAAGAACTCGTCGATCGCGGCGCCGAGCTCGCCGTCCGGCTTGTCGCCGCCGTCGGGTGACATGTTGGGCCAGAACACCGAGTGGTTGACGTGGCCGGCCAGGTTGAACGCGAGGTTCTTCTCCAGCAGATTGACGGTGCGGCCGATCGATCCGGTGTCTCGCGCCTCGGCGAGCTGGTCGATCGCCTCGTTGGCGCCCTTGACGTACGCCTGGTGGTGCTTGGCGTGGTGCAGCTCCATGATCGAGCCCGAGATGTGCGGTTCCAGGGCGCCGTAGTCGTAGGGCAGGTCTGGCAGTGCGTAGGACATGGCTCGCCTCTCGCCTATGAATAGTTATTGCAAACCATAGGCAACAAGGTCGGGTCAGGGGCAACCCCGGGGTGATCGACACCATTGCCGCGGTCAGGACGGCGTGAGCCCCGAGGCCGGTCGGTCCACCAGCCGGGACAGCACGATCATCGACCGCGTCTGGGTCACGAACGGCTCGGCACGCAGCCGCTCCAGCGCCTGCTCCAGGTGGCTGATGTCGGACGCGCGCAGGTGCACCAGCGCGTCCGCACCGCCGGACACCGTGTACGAGCCGACCACCTCCGGGTGCCGCCGGGTGGCGCGCTCGATCTCCGCCGGCGTGGTGCGCCCGGTGCAGAACAGCTCGACGAACGCCTCGGTCGACCAGCCCAGCGCCGCCGGGTCGACCAGCGCGGTGTACCCGCGGATCACGCCGGTGGCGCGCAGCCGGTCGACCCGCCGCTTCACCGCCGGTGCGGACAGCGCGACCCGGGCGCCGATCTCCGCGTACGAGAAGCGGGCGTCCTCGCAGAGCAGCGCAACGATCCGCCGGTCGAGCTCGTCAAGACGCAACGGAATGCTCCTATCCCGCAACGGAACCGCGTATCCGTGAACCGCCAGCGTATCTACCTTCGTAAGCGTGATCGACACGCCACGTGCCGGCCAGTACGAGGTGGTACCGGCCGACTCTCCCCTCGCCGCGCCGGCGGACGCCGCGCCCCGCCCCGTCCGTACCCGCGAATACCTGATGTGCCCGCCGGAGCACTTCGCGGTGGAGTACGCGATCAATCCGTGGATGCACCCCGAGCAGCCGGTCGACGCCGAGCTCGCGGTCAAGCAGTGGGACGGCCTGCGCGAGACGCTGACCCGGCTGGGCCACCCGGTGCACGTGCTCGATCCGCAGTCCAGCCTGCCGGACATGGTCTACGCGGCGAACGGTGCGTTCGTGGTGGACGGCACGGTCTACGGCGCGCGGTTCCGCTACCAGCAGCGGCGGGCCGAGGCCGGCTACCACCGCGCCTGGTACCTGGCGAACGGCTGGACCGACTTCCACATCCCGGAGCACACCAACGAGGGCGAGGGCGACTTCGCGTACCTGCCCGCAGTGCCCGGGGTCGGCGGGGTCGTGCTCGCCGGGTACGGCTTCCGCACCGCGATCGCCGCGCACGCCGAGGCGCAGGAGGCGCTGGCCCGGCCGGTCGTCTCGCTGCACCTGACGGACCCGCGGTTCTACCACCTGGACACCGCGCTCGCGTCGATCGACGACTCGACCATCGCGTACTACCCGGGTGCGTTCAGCGCCGCCTCGCAGCGGGTGCTGCGGCAGCTGTTCCCGGACGCGCTGCTCGCCGACGAGGCGGATGCGCTCGCGTTCGGCCTGAACCTGGTGAGCGACAACCGGCACGTGGTGCTGAACTCCACCGCGACCGGGATGGTCGCCAAGCTGGCCGCCCGCGGGTACGAGCCGGTGCCGGTGGAGCTGACCGAGCTGCACCGCGGCGGCGGCTCGGTGAAGTGCTGCATCGCCGAACTCCGCCGCTGATCCTGCGTCGCCGCCGCCCTGGCAGCCCGACCGACGCCGCCGGTACGAGGATCGCCGGCGGCGCGGTGGTCAGGCCTCGGCGCGGCGGGCGAGCAGCTCCGGCGCGAGGATCCGGACGGTACCGCCGTCGACGGCGATCAGGCCGTCGCGGCGCAGCCGGGACAGCTCCCGGTTGACGGTGACCCGGGTGACGCCGAGCAGTTCGGCCAGGACCTGCTGGCTGCCCGGCAGCGCGACGACCACGCCCGGCGCCGGACGATCGCCCGGATCGTCCACCGGGGTCCCGGTCCGGCCCGCATCCTCCCTCGGGCCGGCCGGGGTCCCGGCCTCCGTGAGCAGCCAGGCAGCCAGCCGGGCCTGCGCCGAACCTGTCCCGTCCGTCCAGCGTCGTTGCTGGTCCCGGGCCTGCCGGGCGAGCAACCGCAGGACGTGCCGGCGGACCGCCGGGGCGGTGTCGACCAGCGCGAGGAACCTGTCCCGCGGCAGCAGCCGGACCCGGCACGGTGTCTGCGCGACGAACGTCGCGGTGTGCCCGCCGGCATCGATCACGGCGACCTTGTCCAGCGCGCACGGCGCGGCCCATTCGCCAAACCGGAGCGTACGGCCGGCCGCGGTCACGGCCGTCGCGGCGACCCGCCCGGCGAGCAGGATCGCGAGCCGGTCGGCCGCGTCGCCGGCGTGCCACAGCGGCTGACCCGGCCGGTACCGCCGCGGGGTCGAGCCGTCGAGCACCGCCCGCAGCCGCGCGTCGTCGAGCCCGGCGAACAGCGGGACGCCCCGCAGCCGGGTCGGTGTATCGCCTGTTACAGACCCGGTCACGGATCCACCGTACGGTCGGCGGATGGTCGTCGTCGAACTCGCCTTCACCGCCGCCCCCGAACGGCTCGCGGCCCGCCCGGCGCACCGCGCGTACCTGACCAGGCTGCGGGACGAGGGCTTGCTGCTCGCCGCCGGCCCGTGGGCCGACGACTCCGGTGCGCTGCTGGTGTTCACCGCCGACCGGGACGCGGTCGAGCAGGTCCTCCGCACCGACCCGTACTACCGGACCGCCGGCGTCGAGGTCACCGCGGTCCGGGACTGGCGCCCGGTCGTCGAGCGCTGAACCGTCCCGGCCGGGCTGGGCCCGCCGCGGACGGCGGTGTCGCTGCGCCGGCGGTGTCGGTTCGCCGGGCCGCCGGGGCGACCTCGTAGAGTCGTCGGATGGCCGTACCCGAGTTCGTCACCCGCATCCGGTCGAAGCTGGGCCACGACCCGCTGCCGCTGCCCGGGGTCACCGCGGTCGTCCGACACGACGACGGCCGGATCCTGCTGGTACGTCGGGCGGACGACCTCCGGTGGACCCTCGTCACCGGCTGCCTGGAACCACCCGAGCAGCCGGCCACCGCGGTGGTGCGCGAGGTGTGGGAGGAGGCCGGCGTCCTCGCCGAGGTGCAGAGCCTGCTCCGGGTCGAGTCGATGGACCTGATGACCTGCCCGAACAGCGACCAGGTGTACATGCTGGACCTGGCGTTCGGCTGCCGCGCCGTCGGCGGGGAACCGCGGGTCAACGACGACGAGTCGATCGACGTCGGCTGGTTCGAGCTGGACCGGCTGCCCGACATCCCGCCGCGTCACCTCGCCTGCATCACCGCCGCTCTGCACCCCGCCGGTACCTCCTGGTTCGCCCCGCCCGTACCGCTGGTCGCCGAGGTCGACTGACCGCGCCGACCGCTGGTGCCGACCGGCGGCGCGGACGCCCCGGCCCAGGTCGGTCGGGCCGGCGGGTGCGGGGCCGGCAAACGGCTGGCGGCGCCGTCGGCGGCTGCCTACGCTGCGGCGCATGCCCGAACTGATCGAGCCGACGGCCCGGCTGGCCGCGTCCTGGCGAGCCGCTCGCGACGACTGGGGCCGCGGGGTGCACCAGGACGGCAGCGGCCTGCACGACACCGACGACGTGGAGACCGATGCCGGCTTCGCCGCCTGGGTCGAACGGTTGCGCCGGCAGGCGGACGAGTCGGTACCGGTGGCGCCGGACCGGGTGCACGCGAGCTACTGGTGGATCGGGTCGGGCGACGAGATCCTCGGTGCCATCTCGCTGCGGCACGAACTCAACGACTTCCTGCTGCGGGCCGGCGGCCACATCGGGTACGGCGTGCGCCCGTCCGCCCGCCGCCGCGGCCTGGCGAGCTGGGCGCTCGCCGCGGTGCTCGACCGGGCCCGGGGCCGCGGCATGAACCGGGTGCTGGTCACCTGCGCCGACGACAACGTCGCCTCCGCGCGCACCATCGAACGCGCCGGCGGCGTCCTCGACGACGTCCGGGACACCGAGCTCGGCCGCACCCGCCGGTACTGGATCACCTTGTCCGGCCACGAACCCGTTCGGTCCACAACGGACTGAGGTCAGTGGAGCTGGCCGGACGCGTGCAGGTCGGCGAAGATGATCCGGTCCACCGGCGAGACCCGGTCCCGGTCCGCGTAGCCGAGCCAGCGGACCTCCTCGATCTCGCTGCTCGCCGTCGGTGTCCCGACGTGATCGGCGGTGTAGCAGGTCATCCGCACCAGCACGCCCTCGTCGTGGCCGTGCGCCTGCGCCTCGTACGTGCCGGCGTGCACCGCCGTCCCCGCGGCGATGTCGACGGCGAGCTCCTCGGCGATCTCGCGTACCAGGGTCTGCACGTCGCTCTCGCCCGGCTCCCGCTTGCCGCCCGGCAGGTAGTAGGTGTCCTTGCCCTGGGAGCGGGTGCTCAGGATCCGCCCGTCCTGCACCTTCAACCAGGCAATCTTGTCGATCACGCGCACCATCGCAGTCTGCCACCCGCCCCACCCGACCCCGCCAAGCGGAGCAATGAAGGAACCCCTTTTTGCCCTGTCCGGTGGCATCCAGGTACCGGCGGGGTATCAGCGGTTCCTGCTCGCGGCGCTGGACGGTGGGGCGGCGCCGGGTGGGGCGGGCTGGCAGGATCGGCGCATGGCTGAGAGTTGTCCGGAGGCGTGGCGGCGGATCATCGTCGGCGCCGGGAAATCCTGGGTCGTGTTCGCCCAGGGCACCTGCGTCGTGCTGCCGAACCCGGACCCGGCGACCGACCTCGCCGCGGCCGCCACCGCGCTGCTCCGGGAGTACGGCCCGGTGCACGTCGGCAGCCCCGCCGGCGACTTCGACGTCGTGACGCTCGATCCGGGGCCGGGTTGGGCGGTCACCTGCCACCATCCGGACATCCTGACCTACGTCGCCCCCGACGAGGTGCCGGGCGGGGAGGACCTCGTCGTCGGCCTGCACGGCCGCGGCAAGCGCGACCAGGACGCGCACGAGCTGAAGGTCCTGCACGTCGAGGACGCCCGCTGACCTGTCACTCGCCGGATCCGTTGCGGTGAAACGTGATCGCGACGAACCCGGTACCGTCGAAGGCCAGCCGGGCGCCGTCGCACGGAGCCAGCGGCGCACCCCAGGACGCGTGGTCGGCCTGCGGCAGGCAGTGCACCAGGGCCGGTTCGATCGCGCCGCCGTGCGAGACCACCAGTGCGGCGGCCCCGTCCGGTACCGCGCGGGCCGCGTCCGTCCACAGCGCGACGTGCCGGGCCGCGACCGCGCGCAGCTCCGCCGATTCGGCAAGCAATGCGGCGTACCGGGAGTACGGCGCCGGCCAGCGCCACTGGTCGTGATGCGCCACCACGCCGGGCAGATAACCGGACGGCATCTCCATGGTGTCGTCGCAGGCGAACCCCATCGCGAGCGCCGTCTCCACGGTCCGCGGCACGGTGCTCGCCAGCACGTACCCGAACGGTCCGGTGCGCGCGCCGACCGCGCGGGCGAGTCGTACCCCCTCGGCCGACAGCGCGCTGCCCCGGCCCCGCGCGGGGCCCTTCTTCGTCAGGGAGTGTCGCCGTACCTCCAGCCACCGCATTCGGTGCAGCGTACCGACAGGTTCGGTGCGCACGGTGGCGGCGGCAGGTCAGGATGGTGGCATGTCCACCGCTGCCGGCAGAAGCCCGGGCCAGGTCGTCGGGTCGCTGATCGCGATCGCGTTCGGGATGGTGTTCGTCGTTGTCAACAGCGGCGGGCTGGCCACACCCTGGCCGACGGTGGTCCGGCTCGCCGGCGTCGCGGTGGCCGCCGGGCTGCTGATCGCCCTGGTCGTCCGCCGTCCCCGCCCGGCCCCGCGCGCCCGCGAGGCCGGAACACGTGCACGCGACGTGGGAACGCCCGGGTCGACCGAGCGGGCCGGCGCCGGTGCGACGTTCTTCGGGTACCGGCGGTTCTGGGTGATCGTCGCTATCGAGGCGGTGGCGCTGTTCGCCGGGCTGTACGTGATCAACGGGGTGCTCGGCCACTCCGAGGTCGCGGTGGCGTGGGTCGCGGTCGTCGTCGGCGTGCACTTCGTCGGGCTCGGCCGGGCGTTCCGGCTCACCCGGTTCCACGTCCTCGGCGCCGCGATGACCGCGCTGGGGGTGGCCGGCTTCGTGCTCGGCGCGTTCGGCGCCGGCGCGCCCGTCATCGGCCTGGTCTCCGGCGTGCTGTCCGGCGTCGCGCTGTTCGCCACCGCCGGCTACTCGCTGGCCCGCTGACCCGGAGGTCGGCGAGACTGGGCGGATGGAGTTTCTCTGTTATCACCGGGATCGGCCCGGATCCGGGCCGTTGCGGGACGAGCTGGTCGAGACGCACTGGTCCTACATGGACGGGTTCGCGGCCGAGATGATCGCCCGCGGGCCGACCCTCGCCGACGACCTCGACACGGCGACCGGCAGCGTGCACATCCTCGACCTGCCCGACCCGGCCGCGGCGCGCCGGTTCGCGTTCGACGAGCCGAACTACCAGGCCGGCGTCTACCGGGACGTGCTGTTGCGCCGGTGGCGCAACCTGCTGGGCCGCACCATGTGGGAGTTTCCCGGCGGCTACACCGAGCGCAACCACTACCTGGTGTTCGGCCTCGGCGCGGGCGAGCCCGTGGACGATGCGCTGCCCGCCGACCCGGACGAGCTCGTCGCGTACGGTCCGCTGCTGTCCGACGACGGCGCGCACTGGCTGGGTACCGCGGTCGTGCTCCGCGCCCCCGACCCGGACGCCGCGCGCGCCGTCCTCACGGCCGACCGCTACGACGCGATCGAGGTGCACAACTGGCACTTCGGCGGCCGCCCCGAGTAACGGCCGGCGGCTTCGGGGACGCCGGACGCTGCGGCGATCGGCCCGAGGCGGTACCGACGGAAGGGGGCGGTGGCGTGGCCGACGACTCGCTCGTCGACCTCGTTCTGTCCTATCTGGACGACGACGAGGTCGCCCTGATGCCCGGCGACCCGGCCGCCGAGGTGCGGGCGAACACCTGGGGCTACGGCGTACCGGCCGGCGCCGTCGACGTGCCCGCAGTCGGCGCAGCGCTGGAACGGGTCACGAGCGTGTTGCGCGTACGCCTCTCGCGACGTGGCGAGGCCAGCACCTTCTACTCGTGGTACGACGCGCAGGCGGGTCAGCTTCGATGCTCGCTGTCCTCCGCGCCGCCGGACCGGCTCCCGTTCGGTGGCCCGTACCGCCTGGCGGCCCGCGCCACCGAGGTCGTCGCGCTCGCCGCGGCCGACGACCAGCCGGGCCTCGTCGCCTGGTCGGATCTCGCCGACGCCGACGCCGACGCCGAGTCCGAGCCCGACGCCGAGTCCGAGCCCGACGCCGAGTCCGACGACAGTGACGGTGACGACGCCGCCGATGACGGCGGTGACGACGACGCCGGCGACTCGGTGGAACCGGTACCGCCGTTCCCGGTGTGGGCGGTGGCACTGCCCTGATGATGTGCCGTCGTGTCGAGTGTGGGGGATGTGGGTGGGTCCGTGGTCGGCTCGGTGGTGAACCGGGCCGGAGGCCGGGAGTCACCCTACGCTGCGGGCCGTGATCGTTGGGGCGGAAGGGAACGCGCCGGAGCCGGCGCGGCAGTGGCCGGCCAGGCTGTCCGGATCGTTGCTGCTGGGCCAGGGTGCGGTGCTGCTCGTCGCGGCCGGGTGCGCCTGGTGGCAGCTGCGGTCGGCCGGGCAGTGGGTCGCGGCGGCGACGGCGGCACATCCGCTGTCCGCCGCGGACACCCGCGAGGCGACCGCCGCCGTCGCCGCCATCGCCGAGGACGTGGTCGCCTACTCGCTCGCGACGGCACCGCTGTTCCTGCTCGGCGGTGTCTGGCTGCTGCTCGCCCGGAGCCAGCCGTCCCGTACCGTCGCGCTCGTGGTCGTTGCGATCGGCAGCATGTGCTGCATCGCGAACGAGGCCTGCATCGGCTCCACCACGCAGAGCGAGACTGCCGACGCGATCATGGTCGCGGTGCCATCGCAACCGGCGTGGCAGAACTTGATCGGCGCGCTGGCCGACGGCTGGCTGCTGACGCCGCTCGTGTCGCTGGTCGTCGCCGTGCTCGTCGGTGTGCAGCGGTCCTGGGACGGAGACGCGGACGCCCGGATGACCGCCTTCCTGGGCCGCGCCCGGCCCGGGCCGATGGCCGGTGAGTTGGCGCGACACCGACCCGAGACGGGCTGGCCCCGGCCACCGGCCGGCCGGTGAGCTGTCCGACCCCGACCCCGACCCCGGCCCGGGCAAGGGCCGGGCTCGGTCGCAGGCCGCCCGGTGAGCTGCTCGACATCGACCTGGGTCGGAGCCGCCGGGCGGTGAGCTGGCTCGGCCCCGAAAACGGCGGGAGACCGTACCCGACGTCTGGGACACTCGGCGCCTGGCCTTCGGCGAAGGAGCGACGGTGGGTGCGGAGCGGCGGGCTCTCGGGCGGGTGTTCAACGAGGTACCGGAGCTGTACGAGCGGGTCCGCCCAGGCTACCCGGACGAGCTGTTCGCGGACCTCGCCGAGCTCGCCGGCCTGACCGACGGGTCGGCGGTGCTGGAGGTCGGCTGCGGCACCGGCCAGGCGACCCGGTCGCTGGCCGCGCGCGGCTGGCGGGTCACCGCGGTCGAGCCCGGCGCCGAACTGGCGGCGTTGGCGCGCCGACGGCTGCCCGGCGTCGAGGTCGAGACGTCGACGTTCGAGCGGTGGGACGACCGAGGTCGGCGGTACGACGCGCTGGTCGCGGCGTCGTCCTGGCACTGGGTGGATCCCGCGGTGGGCTGGCCCAGGGCGTACCAGGTGCTGCGGCGCGGCGGGTGGGTGGCGCTGCTGGGGCACGTCGTGGTGCGGCGGCCGGGCGAGCCGGAGGTGTACGCGGAGACCGCCGACCTGCACGAACGGTTCTCCCCCGGGAACCCGGACTGGGGTCACCCGCCGAGCGAGGACGAGGTCCGGGCCACCAGCGCGGGGTGGGGCCAGGTCGAGGATCCGGGCCCGCTGTTCGGGCCGACGACGGTCCGCTGGTACCCGACCGTGCAGTGGTTCGACGGCGCCGGCTTCGCCGACCTGCTGCGCTCGATGTCGCCGTACCGGCGACTGCCCGCCGCCGTGCGCGAACCACTGCTGGACGCCGTCGCCGACCGGATCCGTACCCGCCTCGGCGACCGGGCGCCCCGGCGCCACCTCACCGTGCTGCGCGCCGGCCGGCGCAACGTCGTACCTGGGTAGGGGGTGGGGTTGGCTCCGCGCGGTGATGTGCCGGGCCGGCGCCGGCCAGCAGGATGTCGGCATGAGCGAGCTGACGATCGACCGGGCCGACCACCGCTTCCTGCGCCTGCTGTTCGCCCCGCTGCGGGACTGGCGGCGCAACGTCTACGCGCTGACCACGCTGACCGGCGTGGCCTGGTTCGTGCTGTCGATCGGCACGATCACCGGACTGGCCGGCACCCGGCTGGCGGCGCTCGGCGTACCGGTGGCGGTCGGGCTGGCGTTCGCCCTGGCACTGCCCGCGGCCCGGGTGGAACGCCGCCGCCACCGGCTGCTCGGTACCGCCGTCCCCGGCGCCGGCGCGGGCTGCTGCGCGCGGTGGCGCACCTGCTGCTGTCGGTACCGTTGGGCGGCCTCGGCATCGGGCTGATCGTCTTCTGGGCGCTGGTCTCGGTACGGAACCTGATCCTGTTCCCGTTCGTGTACTCCTGGGCGATGGACCTGACCACCTCGTGGGGCGGCCCCACCGCGGCCGGTGCGGTGGCCCTGCACATGGCCGGTGGGCTCGCCGCGTTCCTGGTGATCCCGCACCTGGTCCGCGGCGTCACGACCCTGCACGCCGCCCTCAGCCGGCGCCTCCTCGGCCCCGCCGAGTAGCGCGGGGTCAGCGTTCGCTGTCGAGGTCGGCCATGAACGCGGTCGGGTAGCGGTCGCCGCGGACCGCACCGCGCGGTACCAGTTCGTCGATCCGGGCCAGGTCGTCGGCGTCCAGGACGGTCCGGTCGGCACCGAGCATGGTGGTCACCTGCTCGGGCCGGCGGGCGCCGACGACCGGGACGATGTCGTCGCCCTGCGCCGACACCCAGGCGATCGCGAGCTGGGCGAGGGACACGCCCTTCGCCTCGGCCATCCCCCGCAGTCGGGCGACGAGCGCGTGGTTGTGCTCCCGGTTGCCGTCCTGGAACCGGGGGAACATGGTCCGGGCGTCGCCCCGCACCGGGCCGCCGCCGATCAGCCCCTTGGCCAGCACCCCGTACGCGGTGATGCCGATGCCGAGCTCCCGGCAGGTGGCCAGGATCTCGTCCTCGATGCCGCGGCTGAGCAGCGAGTACTCGATCTGCAGGTCGCTGATGGGCGCGACCGCCGCGGCCCGCCGGATGGTCGCCGCACCGACCTCGCTCAGCCCGATGTGCCGCACGTACCCGGCGTCGACCAGCTCCGCGATCGCGCCGATGGTGTCCTCGATCGGTACGTTCCGGTCCAGCCGCGCCGGCCGGTAGATGTCGACGTGGTCGGTGCCGAGCCGCTGCAGCGAGTAGGCGAGCGAGTTGCGTACCGCGTCCGGGCGCGCGTCGAAACCGCGCATCCCGCCGCCCGGGGCGAGGATCGCCCCGAACTTGACCGAGAGGACGACGTCGTCCCGGTTCCGGGTGCGCAGGGCCCGGGCGATCAGCTGCTCGTTGTGCCCGGCCGCGTAGAAGTCGCCGGTGTCGAGCAGGGTGCCGCCGGCGTCCAGGTAGTCGTGCACGACGCGGACGCCCTCGTCGTCGTCGACCCGTCCGTACGCGCCGGACAGGCCCATGCAGCCGAGGCCGGGCGTGGAGACGGTGGGGCCGGTCCGGCCCAGGGTGCGGGTGTCGAGTGCTGTGGTCATGCCGCCAGCGTGGGCCGGACCCGGATCGGCAACCAGGCACGGCGCATCCAGGGACCGCCTCTCCCTGGCAGCCGTCCCGGCCGGCGCGCAGACTGGACCGGTGATCGACCGTACCGGCCTGGCCGACTTCCTGCGTCGCCGCCGCGAGACGCTGCGCCCGGCCGACGTCGGCCTGCCGGCCGGTGCCCGGCGGCGTACCCCCGGGCTGCGGCGCGAGGAGGTCGCGCAGCTCGCCGGCGTGTCCACCGACCACTACTCCCGGCTGGAGCAGGCCCGCGGCTCGGCGCCGTCCGACTCGGTGGTGGCGGCCCTCGCCCGCGCGCTGCGCTGCGACATCGACGAGCGCGACCACCTGTTCCACCTGGCCGGGCTGTCCGCGCCGGCCCGGGTGGCCGGCAGCCACGTCCGGCCCGGCCTGATCGACCTCGCCACCCGGCTGGTCGACGTACCGGTCTGCATCAGCACCGACGTGGGCGAGGTGGTGTGGCAGAACGCGCTGTTCGCCGCCGTCGGCGGGCTGGGCGAGCTGCGTCCCGGCCGGGACAGCAACCTGATCTGGCGCTGGTTCACCGAACCGTCCGCGCGGGAGCGGCTGCCGGCGGCCGACTGGGCGCGGCTGTCCGCCACGAGCGTCAGCGACCTGCGCGCCACGTACTCCCGCCGCGCCGGCGACCGTGACGTCACCGAGCTGGTACACGACCTGCTGGAACGCAGCGCCGAGTTCCGCGAGCTGTGGGAACGGCACGAGGTCTCGGTGCGCCGCTCCGACCGGAAGGACTTCCAGCATCCCGAGGTCGGCCTCGTCCACCTGCGCTGCGAGATACTGCTCACCCCGGACGAGGGCGTGCACCTGCTGGTGTTCTTCCCGGTCGACCCGGCCGACGACGGCGCGAAGCTCGACCTGCTCCGCGTCATCGGCACCCAGGACCTGCACACCACCGCCTGACGCGCGCTCGTCGGAACGGGTGCTCGCCGGCGTCGTACCGTCTCCGGGCGGTGCGCGCCGCCGAAGCGCCGGTGACCTCGTACCGCACCTGCTCCGGCGCCGAGGTGGCGCTGGCCCGGGCGGTTCCGGCGGTGAGCCGGTCTTTCCGGCGCCGAGGTGGCGCTGGCCGGGCGGTTCCGGAGGCGAGCCGGTCAGCCAGGCGGTGAGCCGGTCTTTCCGGCGGTGAGCCGGTCAGCCAGGAGGTGAGCCGGTCATCTCAGGCGGTGAGCAGGGCGAGCTCGGCCGTCAGCAGGTCGGTGAGACGGTCGTGGCGGCCGTCGTGGCGCGCGATCCCCCGGCTCGGGCCCTCGGTGATCATCAGTACGTAGAGGTGCAGCCGGTACAGCGAGAGCCGGGTCCGGGCCGCCGCGTCGAACGGCCCCGGCCGGTAGCCGCGCAGGAACGGGTGGTCCGGCTCGTCCTCGATGCGCCGGAACAGCGCCGGGGACACGAGATCCAGCAACGGATCCCCGTACAGGTACCGCTCGCCGTCGACCAGGCCGGCGAGCCCGCCGGCCGGGGACACCAGTACGTTGCCGTCCCACAGGTCGAAGTGCAGCAACGCCGGCCGGGTCACCGCGGCGAGCACACCGCGGTGGCGTTCGAGCACCCCGTCGAGCGGCGGCAGCGGCACGTTCCACTCCGCGGCGTCCGCCCGCAGCGCCGCCACGATCGCGCCGAACGCGGTCGGCCAGTCCGCCCCGGACGGCCGGTCGCCGGAATAACCGAAGTACGGCCCGGAGATGCCGTGCACCGCGGCGATCGCGGCGCCCAGCTCGGTACGCGCCCGCCGCGCGTCCCCGCCGGTCAGCGGCCGACCCGGCAGCAGCGTCGTGATGATCCAGCCGTCGCTCGCCGCCAACACCGACGGCACCGGCACCCCGGGCACCCGCTCGCCGACCAGCCGGAAGTACTCCGCCTCGGCCGGGATCAGCCCCCGCTCGTACCGGAGGAGCCGCGTCCCGGGTGGCGGCCCCACCTTGACCACGACGTCCCGGCCGTCGGCCAACGACACCCGCCAGACGGCGGCGAACGTACCGCCGCTCAACTCCACCGCGTCGACGACGTCGACCGCGCCCAACCCGTCGACCACCATCGCCGCGACCTCGGCCCGCGACAACACCACCTGAGTCGGACTCCGCACCCCCAAACCCTATGCCGCCCATGGCGGCGGGGCTTCCGATCTGGTGTGCGGCCGTCGGTACCGTTGCTTCGCATGACCGACGCCGAGATCGAGGTCACCGCCGAGCTGGTCCGTGAGCTGCTGTGGGAGCAACATCCCGACCTGGCCGGGCTGGCCATCCGCGAGGTGCCGGGCGGCTGGGGCAACCAGATGTGGCGCCTCGGCGACGAGCTGTCCGTGCGCATGCAGCGCATGGACGCCACGCCGGAGTACCAGCTCAAGGAGCGGCGGTGGCTGCCGGTGCTGGCTCCGCGGCTGCCGCTGCCGGTACCGACGCCGGTGCGGTTCGGGGAGCCGTCCGCGCGTTTCCCGAAGCACTGGACCGTGATGACCTGGGTACCCGGCGAGCCGCTGGACGACGGCTCGATCGACCGCGGCGCCCACGCGGCCGACACCCTGGCGGGCTTCCTCCGCGCGCTGCACGTCGAGGCACCCGCCGACGCGCCGGTTGCCACCGACCGCGGTGCCCATCCCCGGGACTGTACGGGCGGCTTCGAGCACTTCCTCCAGGCCGTTGCGGTGGCGTCGATGCCCCGCCGCGGTGACCTCGCGCCCGACGACATCGTCGCCGAGGTCCGATCCGTCTGGGACGACGCCGTCGCGGCGGATCCGTGGGCGGGACCGCCGGTGTGGGTGCACGGCGACCTGCATCCCGCGAACGTCGTCGTCTCGGCCGGAACGCTCGCCGGCGTCGTCGACTTCGGCTCCCTGTTCGCCGGCGACCCGGCCTGGGACCTGGCCGCCGCCTGGCTGCTGCTCCCCGCGGGCACCGCCGCCCGGTTCTTCGACGGGTACGCGGCTGCCGACGAGGCGACGATCCGCCGCGCCCGCGGACTGGCCGCCCTGAAGTGCCTCTTCCTGATGCTGATGGGCCAGAACGGCGTCCGCGGCCTCCCCGGCGGCAAGCCGCACTGGCTCCCCGCCGGCCAGGCCGCCCTCGACCGCGTGCTGGCCGGCGTCTGACCGATGCTCCTTCGATCCGCCGGAGTCGCGAACCGCCAACCCGATCCGCGCTCAAGACCCTGCGCATCCACCTGGCGGGTACCGACGCACCCCGGTTTCGTGCGGGCGCGTCACGGTTGGTCGAGCTGGCGCGCCGTCTCGTGGTGGAAGGCGACGAGCTGGTCGATCGGAATCGGGGTTCGGGACGCGGTGGCGAGGTTCTGGCCCTCGACGGACCAGGGCGGTGGCCAGGTGTGGATACCTTGGTTCGGTTGCAGGGCGGACACCTCGTCCTCCCACCCCGGCCATCGGAGGCTCTCGTAGAAGCGGGTGAGCGAGCCGGCGAGGACGGCACCGAGCCAGTCGGCATACCCGGTACCGAGGTCCTGCCAGCCGAGGTCGTCCGGGCCGAAGTAGTGCACCGTCGGAGCCTCCGCCGGCTGCGCTGGCCGCCAGGCGAACTGCCCACCCAGTACGTCGTGCGCGATCACCAGCGTCCTGGTGGCGGGGTCGGCGACGGTGGTGACGTCGGGCAGCGTGTCGGTACCGCCTCCGTTGACGCGCAGCCAGCCGTGGTCGACGAGCAGCCCACCGCTGTGCCGGGTGAGCGCTCCAAGCCAGGACCGTACGGTGATCCCCAGCGTCGCCAGGCACCGTTCCGCCCGCGCGTCGTTGTTGGGTAACAGGGCGGTCGGGTAGGGCGCTGCTGCGATGGCGGCCCGCACCTCGGGTCAGGCGGAGTCGGTCACGGCAGTGAGCGTGGCACATCCGTTCGCGCACGGCGTCCCGCCGGATGCGGTGCCCGCCGGCCCGACGACCCCGGATGGCCGGGCCGCGCTCACGGCTTGGGCTCGTGGTACTCGCGCCAGGGCAGTTCGCGAGGGTGCGTGGGTCGTTTGCCGGCGATGAGGTCGGCGAGCAGCGGGGCCAGGCCGTGCGGGTACACGAGATCGTTGGTGGTGGCGAGGTCGGTCAGCTGCCACCAGCGGTGGCCGGCGTGTTCGCTGCGCTCGTGCGGTGTCTGGCCGCGGATGTCGACGGTGTGGGTGCGGATGCGGAGGAAGAAGAAGTCGTCGCGGTACAGCCCCGCGACCCCGCCGAGTTCGTCCCGGCCGGCGGTGACGGCGACGGGCTGCCCCAGGTTCGTTGCGGCGGTGGCGAGGCCGATCTCTTCCCGGAGTTCCCGGGCGGCGGCCTGCGGCAGGGTCTCGCCGGGTTCGACACCGCCGCCCGGCGTGACCCATCCGGCGCTGGTCGGTGCCCGGAAGCGCAGGAGCAGGACCCGATCGTTCGCGTCGACCACCAACACGCGCGCCGACCGTCGGGTGTACGGGCCATTTAGCACCCCGCGACCCTACGACGTACCCCCGCCCAGGCCGACCGGTGCCGCCCGGCGCGTGCCGGGCCTCCGCGGCGGCCTCGACGACGTGACGGCGCGGCACGCCGTGGTGACCGAGATCGGAAAGCCGGCGCCGCACGTTGATCGGGAAGCCGCCGCCGCACGGTCACGACCTGCCGCACACGGCCGACACGCTGGCGTCGTCGGAGGCGGGCCTTCAGGCGCCGTTGGCGCGGGAGCGCATGAACGCTGATCTACCAGTACGCGGGTCCGTGAGCGCACCGGGCCATCGCCGAGGCGCTCTCCCGGCGGCGCGGGCGGCAAGCCGCGCGACCCGCCCGCGGGTGCACTGGTGCCGACAGGCTGGCGCAAGACCAATCAAAGGAGGTCGCCAGGGCGAGAGCCCGGCCAGCGGTCTCCTTCCCAGGGCGGAGCGCAGTAGCCGGGTGGAGACACGGAGCGCCGCGTCGTGCCCTTCAGCGATCGCGGGCCACGCGATGGGGGTGCCGGGGGCGGAGCCCGCCGGTGCGGGGTCTGGGGCTGCGCCCCCAGAAGGCGTGGCGAGCGATGAAGGCTCGCGCTTTCCGCAAGCACACGTGCCGAATCGCGAGCGGGTGACGGGAATCGAACCCGCACTGTCAGCTTGGGAACCGCACCACGATCAACGATCAAGCCCCTGACCAGCGCATCCATCTGGCCGCTACCGGCCTGGACTACCCCTCGTTGGCCACCCCGAATGGCACGCCAATGGCACGCGCGGGCATCAGCGCCACTTGGAAGGACGGTGGTACGTCTGGCCGGTCTTAGGGTCGGTCACGACCGCGGGGAGCAGCGAGTTGCGGATGTCGGCCTGGGCGAGGGTGAACGTCGATGCGAGCGTCCTCAACTCGTGGCTCTGGCGCCTGGGCGGGAACGCCGCGATGACTCCGAGGTGATTGCCAAGGTTGGTTGCAACCGTGCGAGCGGTGCGTATGGCGGGGCACAGGTCGGAATCGGCGCTGATGATCAGGGCCATGTCGGAGACGGCCTGGGCGGCGTCGGCGACGAGGGAGACCGCGATGTTGACGTCGGTCTCCTTCTCCTCGTAGCTGGTCCACGTCGCGCCGCATGATCGGCACCGCTGGTTCTTGGACTGGTACCGGCCGCGGACGATCTGGACGTCGGCGCCGTTGTGTGCTTCGAGCGCGGCGAGGTAGGCACGCTGGCGGGCCTCGGCGGGCGGATCGTCACGGACCATGGCAGTGAAGTACCGGACGGCGGTGATGCTGTCTCGTGGCCGGAGCCGTCGCACCAACGCTGGCAGGTCCAGCCAGAGGTAGCGGTGTTGGTAGCGGGCGCGCAGGCCGTGGTACAGGTTGAAGCCGTCGATGTAGGCGGTGACGGTCGCCACTGGTCCTCCGCGATGTCCTCGAACGTCCGATTGGACAAGACGGCACTCTAGACCCTGGCAACGACACGTCGGCGGTGCGCTATGATTAGACCAACTCCGCTGGGGGTCTCGTACCTTCAGCCTGACGGCCCCGCCTCGGCGGGGCCGTCGTTGTATGCGGCCCCGCTCACAGATCGCAGTAGAGCGGTCGGCGAAGTTGACAGCGCCCACAGCATCCGTGCCAAGCTGGCCCTGGGCTTGGGCCGGCTTGGCGTCGATCGCCCGGGAGCACGGATCACGGTGACCGCGCAGGGCGATCGCAGGCGGTGCCCCGATTCGATCCTCTGGTCTTGGCTACCGGACAACGTGATGGGCGGCGGTTCGGCGGCGGCGCTCCGGCCCCGTAGGCGTCAGCCGAAGGGGCCGGGCCTTACCGCCGTCGGGCCGCCGCCGCGCCGCGCTCGCGCGGCGCCTTGATCATGTAGAGAACGAATCGGCAGTACAGCGACTTACAACGGACCTACGCGATTCCCAAGAGGCGTGAGGTCACGTTAAGCCACCACGGATCGTCACCGACGAGATCGGGAACAGGCATCTGGTTGGTCGGACCGTAGCCCTGCGGAGGGCTCCCACGAACCCAACATAGCGACGTGGAGCCATGACAACCAACCATAACGTGGACAACATGTCGGATAGCCGTCAGATGGTGGTGGATGGGATGTCTGCACTGTGAGAGTTAGCGTGTGCCGCCGCCGAGAAGATCGCAGATCAGACAGTTCGCCACTCAGCAATGAAGCTACCAAGCCCGCGGAGAGTCACGATGGATTTAGGCTTTGGCGCCGCGCTTGCGGCAACAATTTCCCCGACGTTTACGTTTCTATATGGGCGCCTTACCGCGCTACTAGATCGGGGCAAACGAGACGCAACAGTCGAGAGCACGCCGGAGGAAATTGATACGCCCGGAGTTCTGGAGGGCCAGCTCGAACCGCTAATTGTTGACGAGGCAATGCTGTCCGAACGGTGGCACGACCTGCAAGTACTCGCCGCCACGCTCGGCAGCTATGAAAGGAATCCGGAACGGATTAGCGCAGATGATGACGACCTGATAGCAAGCCTGAATTCTTTAAGACTGGCTCTTGAAGCAATTTACGAGCAGCGCTTCACATTCCGTGGTGAGTCGCGCGAGAGAAGCGGTACAAAGATCTCTCAGAAAGTCGACAGGATCACTGGAAGCGTAATTGGCAAGTATGGAATCGCCTCCGAAAGCGATCTAGAGGTGCGCCAGTCCTCTAATGAGGTTGGTCCCGGTGGCTCAATGATCGGCGTATGGACTGATCAGCCGCAGTAAATGCGTTGCGATTGAAGTTTGCCTACAGGAGCCATGGGGCACGACCGCACCTTTTGGAGAAACTGTGGACGACGAGATTGGCCCGAATTCCCTTAACGGCACCGCGCGATACCCTGCGGAGGCGGTCGAGTCGACACCCAATCCGCCGCCACAGCCGGTTCCAGATCCGCGTCAAGCAGGAAGATCAAGTACGTATAGTGACCCGGATAAGCGAATAGGATCTGTTTCTGAAACGTCGACCAGTAGTGGCGACCTGAGCGCTGATGCGCTGACTAATCGGTCTAGTAATACACAGCGCATAGGGGCCAATTACGGGTATGCCGCAAACGTCCTCACGATCGTTCGGCGCAGCCTTGATGAGATCTTGCTTCCAAACAGTTATGTTGAACGCAGCGTCCGCTATTTTGTAGAGCCACACGGGTTCGTCGAAGCGAAGCGGATCCTCAACGATCGCCGAGTACTTGTATTGGTGTCTGATCCGGACCGTGGGCGGCACGATGCGGCGTTGAATGCGCTAGATTCTATGGGCGGCCTGGCGATTCGTGAAGTCAAACGTGAGCCAGGCGAGTCGGTGCGGATCACCGAGATCCCAACGCGATCGAATGCTGGATGGATCCTCGATCTTAGGCAGGACGAGACCGTCCCTTCTTCGCTTGGACGTGACCTCGCTTCGCCAGAAACGCGCCAAACGCTAGAGGTCAGCAAATCCTATTTGATAGTCATACTCTCTCCGCGCCTCTGGAACGAATGTAGCGCAGGGGGGAATAGTCTCCAGCACTACTTGAGGCGTCCATCAGCCCTGAGTATCATCCAGCGACGCTTGAACGGACATCTCCCAGAGGATGTTATTCACCGCTGGCTGGGGGATGAGAGAATCCGTCAGCGTCTCGCGGACGCAACGCCAACTGATGCGCTTGAGTGGGTCTCGCGAATCCTAGAAGTGCAGGCCATTCCTAATTCCACGTTGACATTGCCAAAGAGTCTTGAGAGCGATCCGAACGAAGATGACTTCCAAGCCGCAAGAGTACGAACAGCGTTGGAAGCTGCATCGAACTGGCGCACTCATCTACTCGATTGGTACCGAAATAACGAGGATTGTCAGACGAGAGACTACCTCGTAGCTGCCGCCATATTGGAGTGGCACGGTGCGGGAGATATATTCACGGCTGCAGATAGGCTCAGCGCAGCGCTCAAGGGACCGGCGCATAATTCATCCGGGCAACAGGGTCCAGGCGTCCTAGAGCTCATAGACAGAATCGGTGCCGAACATAATGGCACCTATTTAAAATTTGATAAACTAGGATATAGGGAAGCTGTCTTAGATTATGTCTGGGCTGATCGCCCGCACCTACAGACAAACCTTCTGAAATGGATGTGCGACGAGTCATTGAGGGTGCCGGAGGACCCGGCGCTCTCTGATCGCGTGGTTGCGTATGTGCTTCGGTGGACTCTTCGTTCAAAAGATCTGTGTCATCTGAAGGAGGTCGCTTACTCGTGGTCGTCCTACCCTGAGTTGCGGTCGAGAGCTGTAGACCTCTTTACTGCCGCAGCCCTGGACAGCGAGCTGGGAAAGGCCGTTCGCGATCTTTTGTTGGATTGGTCCAAGCCTGAGGCAGACGTCTCGGGTGACCTGCGTGCATTGACGGCTGAGATCTGCGGTGGCCATCTTGCATTGGTCTACAAGAAGATGATGCTTTTCAGGCTCGGGAACTTGGCCTCCATCGAAGATGACAGGATTTCCCAGGCGGCGCAACACAAGATTTCGTCTTTGTGGGATAACGTAAAGTTGCGTTCGGAGATTGTCTCACATGTTTTGCGATGGCTGAGCTCTAAGGACCGAACGATCGAAGCTGGCCGGTCGACATTCACGGTCCTGATGAGTATTAATGAACAGGATACACAGATTCCTGCTATACTTTCGTACGTCTCGACTAATCCCGAACAATTGGATGCGTTGGCTAGAGGGCTTCGCGTCGTGTTGGAATATTCTCCACTAGAAAGAGAAGTTTCTCTGGCATTGTGGTCATGGCTGACTGCCGCGACGAGAAATGTAGAAGTCCGCCAGATTTTCGAAAGCCTCGCAGTTGCGGCTAGTGCACCGCGTGGGCCGAGTGATTACGATGCGCAAGCGCGAATTGCCTTGCTAGATACTGTGATTCTTTGGCTGCATAACTGTCCACACGAGAATCAGGCGGCTGCTGAACAAGTCCATAATACTGTAACTAAGAGGCTGGTAGCGTTTGATCCGTACAGAAACAGGCAGGACGTCACTGGGGCTTCACAAATTAGTTATCAGCAGAATGTGGTTCGGGATGGCCAGTGAGGATCTTACCTTACTGGAGAGTCCATGATGCAATGGTGTATTCGACTACTCTACCGACGCGAATTCCTGGTGTGTCAGTAACTTGCCAGTTTCGCATTACGTGGTCATTCCGTGGACCTAAGCAGCGTCGTGATGCTGGCCGTTCGTGCGCGCGGTCTACGGTAGTCCAAGTCGCCCATAGTTTTTTAGGTCAGGAACTACATGATCTCTCGGCTATAGAAGTGACGGAGTGTCGCTTAAATGAAGTGTTAAGCCGCATTAGTGATACGGTTCATAAGGATACACGTCTAGTCTCCGCACAGGCAAAAATCGCTCTGGACGCTAGGTCGATGGAAACATATAGCTCTTTTCAGAGCGACCTTCGGGCCCAGTACCTTGCTGATTTGCAGCAGCGGCTGGAGATTGCGCGTCTAGATAGATTCAAGGCGCAGGTATTGAATAATGCCGGCAACTTGCTCTCGTATCGACTCATGCGTAACCCGGATCAGAGATTGACTGACGTAAAGAGCTCTGAGGTAAACGACTTCCTTGAAAAGCTTTCCGAGCATGACTCGTCGCTCTTCTGGGTTCGAATCGCCAAAATCCTAGAAAGTCTGTTGAAGAACCTAACTGCTGGTCAGCGTAACGATCTTCTTCAGACGCTAAGCTTCTTTGCTCGGCGGTATGGAGGGTACGAGGAAGGCGCTGAAGTGGAGAGGCTGAAGCGAGAGTTTCTAGATTAGCGGATCTGGCTCGACTCACTCTGCGGGAAGGCTCTGGCCATTTTCGAGATAGGCGAATTTTTCTTCCATGGCGGCCGAGTGGGCGGTCTGTAGCCGCTGCGATAGCCTCGGTATTGTTAGTTCGGGTACCTCAAGAAGGTTCACATATCGGTAATCAGAGAGTTCATCGGCTTGGAGCTTGATGAATTTGTGCTGTTCCGGTGTTAGGTAGCCGCCGTTGAAGATGAAGAGGATTTTGTCGCCATCTCGCTTCGAGGGGGCCCAGTCGGCGACGAGGAGGCGGCCGATGGTGGGGCGGATGCCGAGTTCTTCTTCGACTTCGCGTACGCAGGCTTCGTAGGGGGTCTCGCCGGGCTCAACGTAGCCGCCTGGGATGTCCCAGTAGTCCTTGTAGGTGGGGCGCACCATCATGATGCGGCCCTCGGCGTCGGTGAAGAGGGCTCCGGCTGCTGCCGCTGCGCGGGTGGGGTTGTGCGGTCCGGGTGTCGTCACGTGGTCGAGGGTATGCGGGCTATTCGGCGACCTGCATCCGGCGGGCGAGGCCGGTGAGTTGGTGGCTCGGTGTGCCTCGGCTGCGGCGTACCCACGTGCGGACCAGGTTGCGGCTGGCGGCGTGGTAGCGGATCTGCTCGGGGGCGAACTGCTCGGCGTTGAGTAGCGCGGCCATGGCGTCGTCGGTGCGGTTCCACGCGTTGTACGCGCGAGCGGTCTCGATGGCGTGCCGTGCGCGGCGCTCGGCCGGGAGGCTGGACGTGTCGACTCCCGGGGCAAGGTCCATGGCCACCTGTACGTCGCCGAGTTCGAGTGCGGCCTGCACACGGTGAATGGCGACGTTGGTGGGACCGAACGCGGTCCAGAGGTGGTTGGCGTCTTGGCCGATGCGGCGGGCTGCCGAGTCTGCTTCGGTGAGGAAGGTCTGCGCCGCGGCTCGGTTGTCGCTGCGGGAGGCGGCGACTGATCCAGTGAGGAACAGGGTTCCGTACACCGACAGGTAGGTCGGGGTGGCCTTGCTGAGGCCGGGTTCGAGGAAGTTGGCGGCGTCTTCGACCAGGCGGACGGCGTCGGCGTAGCGGCCGGTGGCGAGCAGCGTGTGCGTGAGCGATCGGAACAGGGAGCCGAGTACGACGGGGTTGCCGGCGTCCTGGGCGAGGTGGAAGCCGCGTTCGGCGGAGATCCATGCGAGGTCGGTTTCGCCGAGCTTGGTTAACAGGGTCGCGGCGGCCTGGTAGGTGAGGGCGAGCGCCTGGCGGGCCTGGTCGCGGTCGTCGCCGGTCGAATTGCGTACCGCGGTCTGCGCGTCGGACAGCACGGCCGGCAGGCGGTTGACGACGTACCCGAACTGCGACTCCTGGTAAGCGGTCCACAGGTCGTCGACGCTGGACTTCAACACCGGTAGCGCAACCGGCTCGTCCTCGGCGGTCGACAGGAACGGGGACAGCTGGCGGTAGTCGAGCAGCGCCTCGCGCAGTGCGGGGACGGTGCGGGTGCCGCTGTCCGGGGACCACTGCATCATCGTCGGCTCGCCGAGCAGATCGCCGACGCTCACGTCCAGGCAGTCGGCAAGCGACCGCAGTACCGAGAGCCGGTCGAGGTGGATCTTGTTGTTCTCGACCTTGCTCAGCCAGTCCTCGGTACGGCCGACGAGACCGGCCAGCACGCCCTGGGACATGCCGCGACGGCGGCGCTTCCACGCGATGCGCTCGCCGATTGTCAACGTGTCTGGCGCGTCCGGCACGCTCCACCGTCCCGCAAGGCTGTCCGGCAACGACCCCGGAAAAGTATTCCGGGTTGTTCCTGCACAGTGACCATACGTTGCCGCTATGACCGAATCCAATGCCTCACGCGGTACCTGCCAGTCCTGTGGCGGTAGGGGCTGGAAGTACGAACGCCCGATGCGGGCCGTGGTCACCGACCGGCTCGGCTCCGAGCAAGCTTCGACGTGGGCGAAGCGCCCGTGCGCCGTCTGCAACGGGACCGGCTCGGCGACGGACGCGCGATGACTGGCCGGTACTGGACCGATACTCCGGCACCGTTCGGGTCGCGGTCCGACTGGTACCGGGTCCGTCGTGCCGTCGACCTGATGCCGACCGGCGTTGCGGTTGCGACCGTCGTTGCCTACCCGGCCGACGCGATGGTGGCGCTACACATGCCGACCGGGTCCATGGCCCGGCTGTCGGCCGGCGATGCGCTGGGTATCGCGGCGTGCCTGTCCGCGGCGGTCGAAGGAAGCATCCCGGCCGCGAACGGTGACGGCCTGGTGCTCGAAGCCGATCTCGGCGACGGCTGGCACCGGATCTGACATGAGGCTCCCGGCCGGCGGCTCATCAGCAGCGGTCATCGCCGACCGGGTACGGGGCAGGACGGGCGCGGCGACACAGCCCTGTCGTACCCAGGGCGCCGAGGGTGCCCCGCGTCCGTCCTGCTCCCGTGACAAGACCGGCACCGGGCCGGGCGCCGGCATCCCCCGTACGCCACTCCCCTGGCGTACCCAAGCCCGCCCGCCCGGTGCCATCCAACGCCAGGAGACACGGATGGCAGCGCCCGTCGCCTCATTCGTCGCCGTTCGCGGTCAGCGGTCTACCTGAGCCACAAGGCATCCGCGCGGATCGGTGGCTGACCAAGGCGATTACCGATCTCGAAGGAGCCGGGTTATCCGCGCATGGGCCAGTCGGGGCCACACCGTGATCACCCGCCGACGAGTCCTGTCACGTCCGGCGAGGCGAGACGGTCACAGCCTCGGACGGGTTTGTGACGACGACGGATGGTGCCACGAAGCCACGGCGTTGTGTCTGTGCCCGATGGCGGGCCACCTGCCGGGGTGTCGGGGGCGGAGCCCGCCGGTGCGGGGTCTGGGGGCTGCGCCCCCAGGAGGTGTGGCGAGCGATGAAGGCTTGCGCTTTCCGCAAGCACACGTGCCGAATCGCGAGCGGGTGACGGGAATCGAACCCGCACTGTCAGCTTGGGAAGCTGAAGTTCTGCCATTGAACTACACCCGCGTGCTCGCTCGACCGGGTCGAGTGAACCGCTCACACTCTACAGGGCCGAGGCGGGGGCGCCCGGCCCACCCCGGGGGAGGGTGGGCCGGGCGGGGGCGAGGAGTGAGGTCAGTGGTGGGTACGGCGGTGCCGGCCCTGCGGTCCGTCGATGAGGCGGCGGATCGAACCGGTCAGGCCGCGGCGCCCGGGACGCCGGTCCTGGTCGGGACGGTCGGAACGGCGCGGGTCGTCGCCGCTGCGCTGCGGCGGGATGAACGACGCGCCGCCGCCGTCCGCGGCGCGCATGGCGGACGCGAGGAACGCACCGGAGCCCCAACCACCGGCGACACCATCGCCGGCGGCGCCACCGTCGGCCGGGCTGTCGGGCGTGGCGCCGTGGTGCGCGGCGCCGTCCGGGGACGCCGTCGGGTGGCCGGCGGTATCGGCCGACGGCGCGCCGGGGCGGCCGTGGTCGCCGGCGGGGCCCGGGTCGGATCGGACGGTGCGGAACGCGCCGGTCGGGCCGACGGTGACGCCGAGCCAGCGGACCGACATGCTGGACAGGTCGGATCCGCTGCGGGAGTCGAGGTCGACGATCTCGCCGACCAGGGTGATGCCGGCGCCGGTTGCGGATGCGGCGAAGCTGGTCACGGAGCCTCCATGATCGTGGACGGTGCGCCTGGCGCGATGGAACGGTGGGGCGTGGTGGAACCGCGCGGCGCGGTTCGGCTGGGCGGCGCGGTCGGGCCGCACAGTGTGTTGGGTGCATGCCAGACGGTGATGTGGGCGGAACCGGCGCCCGGGCGACCGGGCGTGACGGCTGGGCGGTCGCGGCGACCGACCATCGCGGCATCGATGAGGAACTCGAACAGGCGCCAGTCGACCGTGCCGGCGGCGCGGCCGAGCTGGGCGAGCCGGGCCAGCCGACCGCGGTCTCGAACCGGGATCGCGGTGCCGGCCAGGTATGCCTCGTCGTCGCGGTCGTCGGCCGGGAACGAGTGCAGCGCGTAGCGCCCGTCACGCTCGAGGTCGTGCCGCTTCGGCGAGTCGATCAGGAAGCAGAACAGCCCGTCATCGGTGATCACCGGGCTGACCGGATGGACCCGCGGCCCGCCGTCGCGGCGGACCGTGGCGAGGAAGCCGAAACCCTGCCCGAACTGGTGCACGAGGTCGCGGATGGCCTCGGCCAGCTCGGGTGCCGCATCGGCGAACTCTGCCCAGGTGACCATGGGTCTGATTCTATCGAACATATGTTCGAACAACCACTGTTTTGGCACCCCCGATCGGACGATTCGAGCCGGCCCCGACGCCACACCCGGCGGGGACTCCGCACCGCGGCGAACCCGTGGCGGTCCACCGGCGCACACCGAACGGTGGAACGGCGGTACCGGGTGCGGGGTCGGCCGGCGGTTCGCCGGTGTGGAGATCGCCTGCCGGGCGGCGGTGTGGACGCTGAGATGGCAGAGTCTCGCTGCGACGGGAGCGACGAGTGCGACGAGGAGGAGACCGCGATGCCCGCATTCGGCGACTACCAGAACGAGCTCTACTTCCAGGCGCTGTTCGGCACTCTGCCGGACCTGCCGATGGCGTACGCCGAGCTGGCCGCTCGGGCCGAGCAGGCGCTGCCGTCGTCGGTCTGGTCGTACGTGGCGGGCGGCGCGGGTGACGAGCACACCCAGCGGGCGAACGTCGCCGCGTTCGAGCGGTGGGGGCTGGTGCCGCGGATGTTCGTCGGCGCCGCGCAGCGCGATCTGTCGGTACGGCTGTTCGACCTGGAACTGCCGGCGCCGGTGTTCCTGGCCCCGATCGGCGTGCTCGGGCTGTGCAGCCAGGACGGGCACGGTGACCTGGCGGCGGCGCGGGCCGCGGCGCAGACCGGCGTACCGATGGTCGCGTCGACGTTGAGCGAGGACCCGCTGGAGGACGTGGCCGGCGCGTTGGACGCGACGCCGGGGCTGTTCCAGCTGTACACGCCGACCGACCGGGAGCTCGCCGCGAGCCTGGTGGGCCGGGCCGAGGCCGCCGGGTACCAGGGGATCGTGGTCACGCTGGACACCTGGGTCACCGGCTGGCGGCCGCGCGATCTCGCGACCGGCAACTTCCCGCAGCTGCGCGGGAAGTGCCTGGCCAACTACACGTCCGACCCGGTGTTCCGGCGGCTGCTCGGGCAACCGCCGGAGCAGGACCCGCGGGCCACCGTGCTGAAGTGGGTGCAGCTTTTCGGTAACCCGCTGACCTGGGACGACCTGCCGTGGCTGCGGTCGCTGACCACGTTGCCGCTGGTCGTGAAGGGCATCTGCCACCCGGACGACGCGCGCCGCGCCCTGGACGGCGGCGCCGACGCCATCTACTGCTCCAACCACGGTGGGCGGCAGGCGAACGGCGGGCTGCCGACCCTGGACGTACTGCCGGAGATCGTCGCGGCGAGCGACGGCAAACCGGTGCTGTTCGACTCGGGCATCAGGTCGGGCGCGGACATCGCGAAGGCGCTCGCGTTCGGCGCCACCGCGGTCGGCGTCGGCCGGCCCTACGCGTACGGGCTGGCGTTGCGCGGCACCGCCGGCGCGGTGCACGTGCTGCGCTCGCTGCTCGCCGAGCTGGACCTGATCATGGCGGTCGACGGCTACCCGACCCTCGCCGACCTCACCCCCGACGCCCTCCGCCGCACCGGCTGACGCGGCCGCTGGCGCCCGCCGCTACTCGATCTCCTTGTGTACCGCCTCGATGTTGTTGCCGTCGGGGTCGCTGACGAACGCGCAGTAGGCGCGGTACTCGGGCCAGAAGCGCGGGGCGTGCCGGGAGGTACCGCCGGCCGACACCGCGACGGCATGGAAGGTGTCGACCGCGTCCCGGTCGTCCGCGGCGAACGCGAGGTGCATCCCGCGGGTGGCGTCCCGCGCCCTCTCCGCGGTCTCCAGCGACAGCGACGGCGTGTCCCGCTCCGGATGCCAGTACTCGGCCACCGTCTCGGTCCGGTACCCGGCGACGATGCCGAGCGTCTCCAGCGCGGCGGTGTAGAACCGCTCGCTCGCCTCGAAGTCCGACGCGAACACGCCCAGGTGATGAATGAAGGACGTCGATGCTTCCATGGCGGCGCAGCCTACCGAAGCGCTCCGACACCCACCGATGATCGCGTCCGCGACCACGCCCCGCCGGTCACCACAAGACGCCCGCAACGCCATGACGCGCCCACCGCCACGCGCCGCCCCGCCGGGCACAAGCGCCCCACCGCGGCACAAGCGCCCCGCCGCGGTGCAAGGAACCGCCGGGCACAAGGAACCCGTCGGCACAAGGAACCGCCGGGCACCGGGAGCTTGCCGGGCGCAGCGAGCCCGCCAGGCACAGCGAGCCTGCCGGGCGCAGTGAGTACGCCGGGCACGGGGAGCCCGCGGGGCACAGCGAGCCGGGCACAGCGAGCCCGCACCCGCGACGCCGCTGCCGACGACCCGGCCAGCACGAGGTGCCCGGCACGACGAGGTGCCCGGCACGACGAGGTTCCGCCACCGCGAGGTCCGCCACGGGACGATCGGGCCGCCACTGCTACCCGGTCGTACCGGCGGGGTGCAGTTCGGCCCGGCGGAGGGCGCGGGCGGCGAGGCCGACGGCGGCGGCGACCAGGCAGATCGCGGCGCAGCCGGTGAAGAACACGGCCGGTCCCCACGCGGCGACGGTGAGGCCGACCGCGGGGAACAGGATCGGCGCGAGCCCCAGCGTGCCGAGCGTGGTGACGGCGATGATCCGGCCGAGGTGGCCGGGGTCCGCCTCGGTCTGCACCAGCGCGCTGGTCAGGGTGCTGGTGACGCCGCTGGTCAACCCCATCGACCCGCCCAGCAGTACGGCCAGCGGCAGGCTCGGCGCGAACCCGATCCCGGCCGTACCGGCGGCGGTGGCGAGCAGTGCGCCGGTGGCGACGAGCCCGGCCCGCGGGATCCGGCTGCGCGCCGCGACCAGCAGCGCGGCCGCGGCGCCGCCGACGCTGAAGGCGCTGGCGATCCAGCCCATCCCGGCGGCGCCCCAGCCGCGCTCGTCGGCGAGCAGCACCAGGCCGAGCGCGACCGGGCCGCTGAAGCACATCTCGCTCAGGCCGACGACCACGACGAGCGGCGCCAGTACCCGGTGGCCG
Source organism: Actinocatenispora comari (assembly GCF_017312725.1). Classification (GTDB taxonomy): domain Bacteria; phylum Actinomycetota; class Actinomycetes; order Mycobacteriales; family Micromonosporaceae; genus Actinocatenispora; species Actinocatenispora comari. Next base: position 53,747 of record NZ_BOPO01000127.1, read on the forward strand.
CGCAGGTAGCGCAGGCCCTCACCGAGCCCGCGCCAGGCCGGTACCCGGGTGGCGGCCGGGGCCGGGGTGGTGCGCACCGCCAGCAGCAAGACCAGGGAGATCGCGAACAGCGCGCTGGCCGTGCCGAAGGCCGCCGGTGCGTCGCCCGCGGCGAGGACGACGCCGGCCAGCGCCGGGCCGACCGCGTTGCTGAGCCGGATGGACAGCCCGCGCAGGCCCTGCAGCCGGGCGAGCTGACCGGTCGTGGTGATGCGTGGCGGGAGAGCGCCGACGGCCGGCATGAACAGCGCGTCGACCACGCCGAAGACGATCGCGGCGGCGATCAGCAGGCCGATCCCGGGCGAGGTCAGCAGGATGGTCGCGGCGACCGCGCCGATCACCAGGCAGCGGGTGGTGTCGCTGGCGACCGCGATCCGGCGCGGGCCGAACCGGTCGGCGACCACGCCACCGGCGAGCATGAGTACGGCTCGGGGCACCGCACCGCACGCCACCACCAGCCCGACGTACGAGGGGCCGGCGATGCGGGTGGCCGCCCAGGACAGCGCGAGGAAGTAGACCACGTCCCCGGTCACCGACGCGGTGTACGCGGTGAGCCAGCGCAGCACGTTCGGGTCGCGGTGCGCCGGCCGGGCGACCGCCGTCCCGGGAGCTCCGCCGCGGTGGGACTGCTGACGCGCCGCGGCCCCGCTCATGCCGGGTCCGCGTCGAGGGGCACGGTGCCCGGCACCGGGAACGCCTGGACCTGCACCGACACCGGCGCGCCGCCCTCGGTGGCGGGCTCGTCCCGGTACCGGCGGATCACGTCGAACAGCTCGGCGCGCAGCCGGGCCACCTCGGCCGGGGTGAGCGTCAGGGTGAAGTCGCCGTACGTGCTGACGTCGGCCCACTCCCGGGGCAGCAGCGGGACCTCCTGCGCGGCCCGGCGCAGCTGCTCGATCCGGGCCAGCACGAGCGCGTGGGTGTACGAGCGTCCCGCCGCGCGCTGGTCCGCCGGCCCGGCCGACGGGTCGTGGATCGACTGCCGGTGCGCCGCCTTCCACCAGCGGTCTCGCCCGCTGCCGAGCTCCTCGTCCTCGATGATCAGTCCGCCGGCGGCGAGCCGGCGGAGGTGGTAGCTGGCCGCGCCCGGGTTGATGCCCAGCTCGGCGGCGATGCGGGTGGCGGTGGCCGGGCCGCCGTCGCGGAGCAGGTTGAGCACGGTCAGCCGGATCGGGTGGGCCAGCACCCGCAGGGTGGCGGTGTCGAGGCGGATGTCCTGCTCGTCCATGGCCCGACGGTACACCTACAACAGTTGTTTCAAAACATCTGTTGTAGGTTCCAGGGTGGGTTGGGCGTTGCCCGGGCACTGTCGGTACGCTGCGCGAATGCTGCTGTCCGACCGGGATCTGGCCAAGGAGATCGACGGCGACCGGCTGCGCCTCGACCCGTACGATCCGGCGCTGATCCAGCCGTCCAGCATCGACGTGCGACTGGACCGCTGGTTCCGGGTGTTCAACAACTCGCGGTACACGCACATCGACCCCGCCCGCCAGCAGGACGACCTGACCAGCCTGCGCGAGGTGCCGGACGGCGAGCCGTTCGTGCTGCACCCCAACGAGTTCGTACTCGCGTCCACGCTCGAGGTGGTCACGCTGCCGGACGACCTGGCCGGCCGGCTGGAGGGCAAGTCGAGCCTGGGCCGGTTGGGGCTGCTGACGCACTCCACCGCCGGGTTCATCGACCCGGGCTTCTCCGGCCACGTGACGCTGGAGCTGTCCAACGTGGCGAACCTGCCGATCATGCTCTGGCCGGGGATGAAGATCGGCCAGCTGTGCCTGTTCCGGCTCTCCTCGCCCGCCTCCGCGCCGTACGGTTCGGCCGTGTACGGGTCGCGCTACCAGGGCCAGCGCGGCCCGACGCCGAGCCGCTCCTGGCAGAACTGGCGCACCTGGCCCACCAGCTGACCCTTCGACCCCCCAGCCCCAGCCCCAGCCCGAGCCCTGGCCATGACCCTGGCCATGACCCTGGCCATGACCCCGGCCTCGGCCTCGGGTGGCCGTGCCGCTTCCCACCGGCGCCGCGTGCGGGGCGATTTCCGCCGCTTCGGTAGGAGCTGCCGTCACCGGGCGGTGAAAAATTCTTCCCAAACTCCCCCCTTGGACCGGCGGGTGTTGACGTCGGCGCAAGGTCGGACAAGTGTGTCCACAAGCGGTTAGCGTCAGATCAACCGCCATACCCGAAACGACGGGTGACCATCGCCGACGAGGAGATGAGGCTGTGCGACGCATCGTTCGAGCCGCCGCGGTCGCCGCGGCCGGAGTGCTGGGCGCCGGGGCCATGGCCACCGGCGCCGGCGCGCAGGGCAGTACCGGTCCGGCGTCCGGGCCGGGCCAGCGCCAGGCCGAGTTCACCGCGGCGGCGAACCGCTCCGGCGTACCGGCCGACGTGCTGCTCGCCGTGTCCTACCAGGAGACGCGCTGGGAGGCGCACGCCGGCGCGCCGAGCACCTCGGGCGCGTACGGGCCGATGGCGCTCACCGACGTGGCCGCCGCGACCCGCGGCGCGAAGGCCGCCGCGCCGGAGCACAACCAGCGCGGCGACGGCGTGCCCCGGCCGGCGGCGACCCCCGCGGGCGCCGGCGTGGACGGCGCCGCGCAGCACACCGCCCGTACCGCGGCGGCGCTGCTCGGCGTGGACCCGGCGACGGTGCGCGGCGACGAGGCGACGAACATCGACGCCGGCGCCGCGCTGCTCGCCCGCTACGCCCGCGACCTCGGCCACGGCAGCCTGCCGGGCAGCGTGGACGGCTGGTACGGCGCGGTCGCGAAGTACGCGCAGGCGTCCACCCAGCAGGGCGCGCAGAGCTTCGCCGACGCGGTGTACGGCACGATCGCGGCCGGCGCGCACGCCACCACCGCGGACGGCCAGCGGATCACCCTGACCGCCCGGAAGGTGACGCCGAAGCGGGCCGAGGCGGCGAGTCTGGGCCTGCCGAAGCCGGCGAGCAGCGAGCGGCCGGAGTGCCCGCGCGGGCTCGACTGCGACTTCGTCCCGGCCGCGTACCAGCTCGACGGCGACGGGTCGGACCCCGGCAACTACGGCAACTACGACCTCGCCGACCGGCCGAAGCAGGTGAAGATCGACACGATCGTCCTGCACGACACCGAGGAGACCTATTCCGACACGCTCGACACGTTCACCAACCCGGCGAGCTACGTGTCCGCGCACTACGTGGTGCGGTCCGGCGACGGGCACGTGACGCAGATGGTGCCGACCAAGGACGTGGCCTGGCAGGCCGGCAACTGGTACATCAACTCGCACTCGATCGGCATCGAGCAGGAGGGGTTCGCGGTCGCGGGCGCCACCTGGTTCACCGAGCCGCTGTACCACTCGACCGCCCGGCTGGTGCGCTACCTCGCCGCGCGGTACGGGGTGCCGCTGGACCGGCAGCACATCCTCGGCCACGACAACGTGCCGGGCATCAACGCCGCCGGCATCCCGGGCATGCACTGGGATCCGGGCCCGTTCTGGGACTGGAACCACTTCATGAACCTGGTCGGCCGGCCGACGATCCCGCTGCCGGGACGGCACGTCGTCACGATCAACCCGCGGTTCGCGGCGAACGAGCAGCAGGTGCGCGACTGCGAGCAGAACACGCCGGTGGCGAAGCAGGCCAGCTCGTTCGTCTGGCTGCGTACCGGGCCCAGCGACGACGCGCCGCTGTTCGACGACCCGGGGCTCGACCCGAAGCAGACCGGCGGCACGGACTGCGCCGCCGACTGGGGTGACAAGGCCAGCGCCGGCCAGCAGTACGTGGTGGCCGGCCGCGACGGCAGGTGGATCGCGATCTGGTACGACGGGGCGAAGGTCTGGTTCGACGGCACCCGCGCGGTCTCGCCGACCCGGGCTCTGGTGGTCCGGCCGAAGCCGGGCAAGGACAGCATCCCCACCTACGGCGTCGCCTACCCGGAGAAGTCCGCCTACCCGGCCGAGATCCCGCCGGCGAGCGTCACCCCGCTCACCTACACCATCCACTCCGGACAGTCCTATGTGTACGGAGGTCGGGCGGTCACCGACTACTACTACGCGAAGACGATCGACGACAGCATCCCGGGCGATCACACCGACGTGCACGGGCACGACCGGTACCTGCGCATCCAGCTGGGGCACCGGATCGCGTTCGTGAACGCCGACGACGTGGTCGTCGTCCCCGCCTGATTTCGGCCGTCCGTCCCGGGGTGCCCAGCCACCCCGGGACGAACCCTGTGAGGGAGGAACCCGATGCACCGACCGCCATCCCGAAGACTCGCCGCCGCGATCGTGGCCAGCGCCGGTCTCGTCGCCCTGGTACCGGCCGCGGCCGGTACGGCGGCGCCCGCGCCGGCCGCGACCGGGGCCGACCGGCAGCAGCAGTTCGCCGCCGCCGCGGCCCGCCACCACGTACCGCTGTCCGTCCTGTTGGGAGTGTCCTACCTGGAGTCCCGGTGGGACGCGCACGTGGGGCAGCCGAGCAGTGCCGGCGGGTACGGCCCGATGCACCTCACCGACGTGACCCGGGTCGCGGCGCCGGCCGCGCGCGGGGACGCCCGTGGTGACGACGCGCGGCCGATGACCACGCCGGCCCAGCCGTCCCGTACCACCGACGATCCGGCGCTGCACACGATGGACGCGGCCGCCGCGCTCACCGGTGCGAGCACCGCCACCCTGCAGACCGACCCGGCGGCGAACATCGACGCCGGTGCCGCGCTGCTCGCCGACTACCAGCGGCAGCTCGGCGCGGGCGGCGGCGACGCGGCCGACTGGTACGGCGCGGTGGCCCGCTACTCGGGTGCCACCGACGCGGCCGGCGCGCGCGAGTTCGCCGACGAGGTCTACCAGGTGATCCGCACCGGCGAGACCCGCCGCACCGACAGCGGCGACACGGTACGGCTGGCCGCCCAGCCGTCGGTGGCCCCGAAGACCGGCCAGCTGTCCGCGCTGCACCTGAGCAGCGCGAAGGCCGAGGCGGGCACCCCGACGCCGGAGTGTCCGTCCAGTATGGACTGTGACTTCGTGCCGGCCGCCTACGCGCAGAACAGCGCCGACAAGGGCGACTACGGCAACTACGACCTCGCCGACCGGCCGAGCAAGCTGAAGATCCAGTACATCGTGATCCACGACAACGAGGGCTACTACAACGGCACGCTGAGCTGGTTCCAGAACCCGGCGGCGTACGCGGCGGCGCACTACGAGCTGCGCAGCTCCGACGGCCACGTGACGCAGATGATCCAGAACACCAACGTCGCCTGGCAGGCCGGCAACTGGTACATCAACGCGCACTCGATCGGCATCGAGCACGAGGGGTTCGCCGCCACCGGCGCCACCTGGTACACCGAGGCGATGTACCGGCAGTCCGCGAAGCTGGTGCGCTACCTCGCCGCGAAGTACCGGATCCCGCTGGACCGGCAGCACATCATCGGCCACGACAACGTACCGGCGACCACCGCCGGCGGGATCAAGAACATGCACTGGGACCCGGGCCCGTACTGGGACTGGAACCACTACATGAACCTGGTCCGCGGGCACGCGCAGCGGCCCGGCCGCACCGGTGGCCTGGTGACGATCTCGCCCGACTTCGCCACCAACCAGCAGCCGGTCACCGGCTGCGACAAGTCCGGCTCCGGCACGCCGTGCGACGCGCAGGGCACCAACTTCGTCTACCTGCACACGCAGCCGAGCGCCGACTCGCCGCTGGTGTCCGACCCCGGCCTGCACGCCGGGCCCGGTACCACCGACATCGCCGACTGGGCCGCCCGCGCGGTGGACGGCCAGCAGTTCGCGCTGGCCGGGCGGCACGGTGACTGGACCGCCATCTGGTACGCCGGGGTCAAGGGCTGGTTCCTCGACCCGCACCGCAGCCCGACCGCGACCGCGGCGCACGGGTTCGTGGTGACGCCGAAGCAGGGTGCCACGGTGCCGATCTACGGCAAGGCGTACCCGGAGGCCAGCGCCTACGACGGCACCCCGGTGCCGGTGCAGTCGGTCACCGACCTCGGTTACACCATGACCGCGGGGCAGCGGTACCCGCTGGGGTTGACCAACGTGGTCACCGACTACTACTACGCGCCGACGATCGACAGTTCGCTGCCCGGGGACCACACCGTCGTGGTCGGGCACGACCGGTACTACGAGATCCAGTTCGGCCACCGCATCGGCTTCGTCCGCGCCGACGCGGTCACCATCCGCCCGGTGTAGGTGACGAGCTAAAGGCCACCTCTGTTCGCCTTTCAACCCCCCGTGGGGGAAACGTGGGGAGGGGACTTCGCCCCTCCCCACACCCCTCCCCGTCAAGGGGGCAGTCGCCCCCTTGACCATCCCCCGCCGGAAACGCGGAGACGAGATCGCGACCCCGCCTAGCCGCCTCGGAACATCGGGGTACCGGCGAGGTTTCGCCGACGCCGCCTGGCCGCCACGGAGCTGCTCTTCTCTCGCACGCACCCAGCGGTGGGCAGCCGGCAACCGCAGGGTGCGTGCGGGTCGGGACCAGACGACACACGCAGTGCAGGGCTGACCGCAACCACCAGCGCCGCAGGGTCAGCGGGTTCGGGGGGTGGCGGACTCGGACGTGCCGACGATGGCGGAGAGGACGTCGTCGAGGGTGACGATGCCGATGGGTGCGCCCTCGGTACCGACCAGGGCGATGTGGTGCCGGCCGCGGCGCATCGACAGCAGCAGGTCGGCGAGCGTACGGTTCGGCGCCACCACCGGCAGCGGCCGGATCGCGGTGGCGGGCAACGGTTTGCGCCGGGCCGGCCCGGTCACCTCCAGCACGTCCTTGACGTGGATGAACCCGAGCACCCGGCGGGACGAGCGGGCCACCACCGGGAACCGGGACCGGTGGGTACGGTTCGCGGTCAGCTCCAGCGCCGCCGGCGAGATGTCGTCCGGTACGGCGACCACGTCCATCCACGGCAGCAGCGCGTCGGCGGCGGTCAGCCGGCCGAGCGCGAGCGCGCCGGCGAGCCGGGCGTGCTCCGGTTCGGCCAGCAGCCCCTCGGTGCGCGACTCGCTGACCAGCCCGGCGAACTCGTCGGCGTTGAACACCGACTTCGCCTCGTCCGGCGGTTCGATCCGGAACAGCTTCAACACCAGCCGGGCCAGCCACTGCACCGCCACCAGCAGCGGGCGGGTGATCGTACAGAAGCCGAGCAGTGGCGGCGCCAGCCACAGCACCGCGCGTTCCGGCCCGACCAGCGTCAGGTTCTTCGGCACCATCTCGCCGAGCACCGTGTGCAGGTAGGTGACGATCGCGAGCGCCAGCACGAACGACACCGGGTGCAGCACCCCGTCCGGTACGTGCGCCGCCTCGAACGGGATGCGCAGCAGGTGCGCGATCGCCGGCTCGGCCGCGGCGCCCAGCCCCAGCGAGCAGATCGTCACGCCCAGCTGGGTACCGGCGACCATCAGCGGCAGCTGGCTCATCGCCGACAGCGTCCACCGGCCGCGCCGGGACCGCCCCGCCTCCGCCTCGATCTGGGTACGCCGGGACGCGATGATGGCGAACTCGCCGGCGACGAAGAACGCGTTGCCGGCCAGCAGCACCACCGTGACGATCAGTGCTCCGACGTTCACCCGGTCACCTCCCCGACCGCGCGCCGGTCGGCAGATCCGGGGCGGTCTGCGCCGGTCGGGCGGTGCCGGGCGGCGGTCATGACGGCTCCTGCGGGACGTACTCGCTGGGCGGTTCCCAGCCGGCCGGTGGACGCACCCGGACCTGCTCGATCCGGTGCTTCTCCACCGAGGTGACGGTGAACTCCCAGCCGTCGTGCTCGATGCTCTCCCCGGCCACCGGGATGTGCCCGAGCTGCGCCATGACGAACCCGGCGAGCGTCTCGTACGGGCCGTCGGGCAGCCGGAAGCCGCACTGCTCGTACAGCTCGTCGGCGCGCAGCACGCCGGGCATCAGCTTCGCCGGATCGACACCGGGCGCGGTGATCTGCACCGTCTGCGCCGACGCCGACTCCTCCTCCGGCCGGTCGTACTCGTCCTCGATGTCGCCGACCAGCTCCTCGACCAGGTCCTCCAGGCTCACCACGCCGTCGGTCCCGCCGTACTCGTCGACCACCACGGCGAGGTCGCGCCCGCCCTGCCGCAGCGCCTCCAGCACCTTGTCCAGCCGCAGGCTCTCCGGCACGAACACCGGCTCGCGCGCGTACCGGCGCACCAGCGTCGCCCGCCGTTGGTCCGGCGGTACCGCCAGCACGTCGGAGATCACCGCGACTCCGACGATCGAGTCGAGGGTGTCCACGTACACCGGGAAGCGGCTGCGGCCGGACTCGTTCGCCAGCGCCAGCATGTCGGTGACGGTGGCTTCGGCGGGCAGCGCCACCACGTCCACCCGCGGCGTCATCGCCTCCGCGGCCCGCTTGTCGCCGAACCGGATCGTTCGCTGCACCAGCATCGCGGTCTCCCGGGGCAGCGCGCCGGCGCGCGCCGACATCGCCGCGAGCAGCCCCAGTTCCTCCGCCGACCGGGCGCTCGCCAGTTCCTCCTGCGGCTGCACCCCGAACCGGCGGACCACCGCGTTGGCGGAACCGTTCAGGATCCGGATCAGCCAGCCGAACACGGCCGAGAAGCCGCGCAGGATCGGGGTCACCGCCCGGACCGCGCCCATCGGCCTGGCCAGCGTGGCGTTCTTCGGGACCAGCTCGCCGAACAGCATCGAGAACAGCGTCGCGACCACCAGCGCGAGCACCGCCGCGATGCTTGCCGCGACGTCCCCGCCCAGCCCGGCGAACAGCGGCCGCAGCAGCTTCGCCAGCGCCGGCTGGGCCAGGTAACCGGTCAGCAGCGCGGACAGTGTGACGCCCAGCTGGGCGCCGGACAGCTGGAACGACAGCCGGCGGAACGCCGCGAGCACCTGCCGGGCCCGCCGGTCGCCGGCCGACGCCTGCCGCTCGATGCTGACCCGGTCGGCCGTCACCAGCGCGTACTCGGCCACCACGAAGAAGGCGTTCGCCCCGGTCAGCAGCACGAAGGCGGCCAGCGGTAGCACCGTCGACAGCGCGATCACCCGTCCGAGTCGACGCGCGCGCTGGCCACCTGGGTCGCGGTCGAGCCGTCGACGCGGAACAACCGCAGGTGGTACTCGCCGGTCGGGAACGGCATGGTGAAGTGGCCGACGTACCGGCAGCCGGACAGTGTCGCCGGTTGCCGCACCACGAACGCCTTGCCGGCGGCCATCGACTCGCTGCCGACCGGCTCGACCTTCCCGCCGACGATGCGGGCGGAGGTGGCGCCGAACGTCACCGCGTACGTGTCGGCCCTGCCGGTGGCCGCCCAGTACACCGGGTTGCCCTTTTTGACGTGGCCGACCGAGCCGGTGACCTTGGGGGTGCCGCACTGCGCCTTCGGCGGCCACGTGCCGTGCCGGGCCGCGAGTGCCACGGCGCCGACGAACACCACCACGATCAGCACCGCGAGCAACACCCGCGGCTGGTACCAGATGGGCGGCTTGTGCCGTTGCCAGATCGGCTGCTCGGGATCGTCCGGATGTTCGGGCGGCTCCTCGTCGGCCGGGCGTCGCGGGTCGTCGCGCAGCACCGGATGCTTCCCGTTCGTCCGGCCGGTCTCGGCCGGGGCGGGCTCGGCCGACGATCGACCCGGACCAGGTCGATCGTCGCCGCCGGCTGCGTGCTCCACGAGGTGCAGGCTACGCCGTGCCGGCCCGGTGACCGCACCAGCCCGCCCGCGTGACAGCCGCTTCGGGACCGTTTCGGTACGCAGGCCGCCGGATCCGATCCGTGGCTGATCGCGGCGTTGGGCCGATACGCACTGTTGGCCCGGAACGCCGGTCTGCGTCGGAAAGTTTCAATCACGTATAGAAGATGGTGAATACCACCGGTCCGGTCTTGTCTTGATCTTCCTCGGGTAGATGAATGCGGGCGGTAACTGTCCAGACCGATCAATCCGATCCATCCGTATCGATGGGACTGCTCCTCGAACAGCGTGGACGGGTTGGGCGAAGACGACAGCGAGGAACCCATGACAGGACCGCAATCACGCGGCGTACGCGGACGGCGCCGGTGGCGGCTCGCGACCATCGCGGGAGTGGCAGCGGCCGCGGCCCTCACGTTCATCGGCTCCGGTACCGCCAACGCCGCACCGTCGGGGCCGCACGGCGTCGACGTCTCCCACCACCAGGGCTCGATCGACTGGGCCGCGACCGCCCACGGCGGGGTGAAGTTCGCCTACATCAAGGCGACCGAGGGCACCACCTACCACGACGCCGCCTTCGCGGCGAACTACAACGGCGCGTACCGGGCCGGCGTCGTCCGCGGTGCCTACCACTTCGCGCACCCGTCCAGCTCCAGCGGCGCCACGCAGGCCAACTACTTCCTGGCGCACGGCGGCGGCTGGTCGGCCGACGGCCGGACGCTGCCCGGCGCGCTGGACATCGAGTACAACCCGAGCGGCGCCACCTGCTACGGGATGAGCGCCGGCAGCATGGTCAACTGGATCGCCGACTTCCGGAACACCTACCACGCCAGGACGGGCCGCTGGCCGGTCATCTACACCACCACCGACTGGTGGACCCGGTGCACCGGCAACTACGCCGGCTTCGCGGCGACCAGCCCGCTGTGGCTCGCCCGGTACGCCTCGTCGCCCGGCGCGCTGCCGGCCGGCTGGAAGTTCACCACGATCTGGCAGTACGCCGACCAGGGCTCGGCGCCCGGTGACCAGGACGTGTTCAACGGCTCGGCGACGCAGCTGACCACGTTCGCCCGCGGCGGCGCGGCCAAGGCGACCGGCAAGCCCACACCGAAGCCGACCACGGCGGCGCCGAGCACGCCGAGCAGCCCGACCGCCGGGCCCAGCCACGCGCCCAGCGCCACCACGTCACCGTCGCAGGTGGCCACGCACAGCCCGACCGCGGCGCCGTCCGCCTCGCCGAGCGACAGCGCACCGGCCCTGCCGGTCACCGGTACCAGCCTGGGCCTACTCGCGGGTGGCGGCGCGGCACTGATCGCCGGCGGCGTGATCCTCTACCTGCTGACCCGGCGCCGGCGCACCAGCTCCTGACGCCGGTACGTCGACGGGCGGTGCGGTTCCCTGGTGGGGAACCGCACCGCCCGTTCCGGCGCGTCCGGCTACTTGCCCAGCGAGCGGAGCAGCACGGTGGCGACGTCGAGCACCTCGACGTCGTTCTCGGCGTCCACCCCGTCCGGCTTGGTGGCGTTCACCCCGTCGGACATCATCGTCATGCAGAACGGGCAGGCCACCGCGATGGTCTTCGCCCCGGTCGAGCGGGCCTCCTCGACCCGCTCCACGTTGATCCGCTTGCCGATCCGCTCTTCCATCCACATCCGGGCTCCGCCGGCGCCGCAGCAGAACGACCGCTCCGCGAACCGCGGCATCTCGGTCAGCCCGCTCGCCGCGCCGTCGCCGGCGGCCGCGCCGTCCCCGCTGCCGGCGGCGGCGCCGATCAGCTCCCGCGGCGGCTCGAAGATCCGGTTGTGCCGGCCCAGGTAGCACGGGTCGTGGTAGGTCACGCCGCCCTCGATCGGGGTGACCGGGGTGAGCTTGCCGGCGGCCACCAGATCGGCCAGCAGCTGCGTGTGGTGCACCACCGAGTACTCCCCGCCCAGCTGCTCGTACTCCCGGGCCAGCGTGTTGAAGCAGTGCGCGCAGGACGCGACGATCCTGCGTTTCGCCTTGTCCCGGCCCTCGAACGCCTCGTTCAGCGTCTCCACGTTCTGCTGGGCGAGCATCTGGAACACGAACTCGTTGCCCATCCGCCGGGCCGGGTCACCGGTGCAGGTCTCGCCCTCGCCGAGGATCGCGAACTCGACGCCCGCCTCGTGCAGCAGCGTGGCCACCGACTTCGCGGTCTTCTTCGCCTTGTCGTCGAACGCCCCGGCGCAGCCCACCCAGTACAGGTACTCGAAGTCGGCGGCCTCGTCCGACCCGACGCGCGGGATCTCGAAGTCCAGCGACTTCGTCCAGTCCTCCCGGGTGTTGGGGTTGGCGCCCCACGGGTTGCCCTTGTTCTCCAGGTTGCGCAGCATCACGCCGGCCTCGGTCGGGAAGCTCGACTCGATCAGCACCTGGTACCGGCGCATGTCGACGATGTGGTCGACGTGCTCGATGTCCACCGGGCACTGCTCGACGCAGGCGCCGCAGGTGGTGCAGGACCACAGCACGTCCGGGTCGATGACGCCGTTCTCGTCCGGGCCGCCGATCAGCGGCCGGTCCGCCTCGGCCAGCGCCAGCGCGTCCACCCCGGCCAGCTGCTCCTGGCTCGCCTTCTCCTCGCCGGTGGCGTCCTTGCCGCCGCCGGCCAGCAGGTACGGCGCCTTCGCGTGCGCGTGGTCGCGCAGCGACAGGACCAGCAGTTTCGGCGACAGCGGCTTGCCGGTGTTCCAGGCCGGGCACTGCGACTGGCACCGGCCGCACTCGGTGCAGGTGGTGAAGTCGAGCAGCCCCTTCCAGGTGAACTGCTCCACCTGCGCGACCCCGAACGGGTCCTTCTCCGGGTCGGCCTCCTCGAAGTCGAGCGGCTTGCCGTCGGCGTCGGCCATCGGCTTGAGCGGGCCGAGCGCGGCCGCACCGTCGGAGTTGCGCTTGAAGAAGATGTTGAAGAACGCGAGGAACCGGTGCCAGGCGACGCCCATTGTCAGGTTCAGCCCGATGACGATGAACCACACCCAGGACACCAGCAGCTTGACCAGCGCGCAGATCGTGACGAGGTTCAGCGCGGTGCCGTGCGGCATGCCGGTGAAGATCGAGCCGAACGCGTGCGACAGCGGCGTCGCCCAGGTCGGGTACGGGAAGTCGCCGGCGGCGATCTTGAAGGTGCGGATGGCGAAGATCGACGCGCAGATCGCGAAGATCGTCCACTCCACGTAGTACGCCTGCCAGGCGGTGGAGCCGAGGAACCGGGAGCGGCTGCGCCGGCGCGGCAGGTTCACCTGGCGGATGATGATCAGCACCGTGATGGAGATCCAGCACAGGCCGGCGATCAGCTCCATGAGCAGCCCGTACACCGTCCAGTGACCGATCACCGGCCACTCGAACCGCGGGTTGGACACCTCGCCGAACGCCTCGACGATGGTGAACAGCAGCGCGCCGAACGCCACCATCACGAACCAGTGGGCGACGCCGACCCGGGTCCACTTGAGCATCCGGGTGTGGCCGAGGATCTCGCGCAGCATGGTGGCGGTGCGTTGACCCTTGGCGACGAACCGGCTCGGGTCGCTCGCGCCGACCCGGAACAGGCGGACGAAGTACCGGCCGGCACGGACCGCCATCACGACGGCGCCGGCGAACACCAGCCAGGCCACCACGGTGGCGACGATCTGGAGCGCGTGCATGGTCCGCGTTCCTCCCGGGTTGCGGGTGTGGGCTGCCGACAGCTTATTACTCGCCGGTAGCACGTGGGGTTCGGCCCGCCGCCCGACCGGCCGGCCGCAGCGGAGCGCGACCGGTTTGTCCGATCGAGCGCGCGAACCCGTGATCTCCGGCCGAACGGGCCCGATCCGACGCTCACACCCTACGTGTTCACCCCGCGCAACCTGGCGTTCCGCACTCATCGGTACGGACGGTGTTTGCGTGACCGCCGTCGGTGGTATCGCGTTAGCAGTAGAGGTTGTTGCGAGGTCCGGGCACCGCACGCGGACCGCGCAACAGGCCCGCAAGGCGCCAGGGGCGGTCCCGGAATCCGTCCGGACTTCGGGACGGGCCCGCAACGGAGCCGCCGGTCGGTGGTTCCCGGCCGCGGCTCGTACGGAGCCGAGCGGCCGGCGATCCCGCCGCCGCGGCCGAGGAGGTACCCGCAGTCATGCGCAGTCCGTACACGCTGGATGATCCGCCGCCGCGCCAGCCACCGGCGGCGGTCGTCGAGGTGACGGCATGGGCGCTCGCCGCCGACATCTGGCACGGGCACCAGCCGGACAGCCTGCTCGGTACCGAGTGCGCCGAGTGTCACGGTTCGTGGCCGTGCCCGAGCTGGGAGGTCGCCGACTCGATCCTCGCCGACGTCTGCCCGCCCGGTACCACGCCGCGACGAGCCGCCGACGCCGGGGCGGGCGGCCGGGTACCGCGGTCGGCGGCGCCGCCGCTGCGCCCCGCCACCGGGTCCGCAGCCGCGCCGGTGCACGCCGCGGTGCCGGCGAGCTCCACCGTCGCGGCCGCGCTGGCGCCGCCGGCCGAGCCCGCGCCGTCGCCGCACGCGGCGGAGCCCGAACTGCCCTCCCAGGGCACCGGGCGGCACGCCGTCGCCGCGGACCGGCCGTCGTTCGCGCAGCGTGCGGGCGGCCTGGTACCGGCGACCCGGTCCGGCACGCCGACCCGCGGCCGGCGCCGCCGGGCCGAGCCGACGGACGGTACCGAGGTGCCGATCGAGCGGTCGGCCGAGCGGCTGGTCGGGCACCGGGCCCGGGCCACCCAGGAGCTGCCGGTGCTGGGCAACCTGCCGCGCGCGTTGCGCGCCGCCGGGGACACCGGCCGGCACTGACGCCGCCACCGCGCCCGCCGCGGACGCCGCCACCGCGCCCCGCCGCGGACACCGGCCCGCGCCGGCGCCGCCACCGTGCCCCGGGGTGTCCTCCGCCACGGTCGCCGGGTGCGTTCCGCCACCCTCGGGGGGAATGAGGACCGGGGGTGCCGCGTTGTGTGACCATGAAGGTTGCGTGAGGCAGGCTCAACCCAAGTTGACGATCGGTGTTCGGTCGCGTCAACATTGAGCCAAGCGCACTCAACTTCGCCACATGGCAGCAGAAAACGGCCACCTGGCATCAGTAACGGAGGAAGCAAACATGGCACGTGCGGTCGGCATCGACCTCGGCACCACCAACTCTGTGGTCAGCGTCCTGGAGGGTGGCGAGCCCACCGTCATCGCGAACGCCGAAGGCGCGCGCACCACCCCGTCGATCGTCGCGTTCGCCAAGAACGGCGAGGTCCTGGTCGGTGAGGTCGCGAAGCGTCAGGCCATCACCAACCCGGACCGGACGGTGCGCTCGGTCAAGCGCCACATGGGCACCGACTGGTCGATCGACATCGACGACAAGAAGTACACCTCGCAGGAGATCAGCGCCCGCACCCTGCAGAAGCTGAAGCGGGACGCCGAGGCCTACCTGGGCGAGCAGGTCACCGACGCGGTGATCACCGTCCCGGCGTACTTCGAGGACGCGCAGCGCACCGCGACGAAGGAGGCCGGCGAGATCGCCGGTTTCAACGTCCTGCGCATCATCAACGAGCCCACCGCGGCCGCCCTGGCGTACGGGCTGGACAAGGGCGACGCGGAGGAGACCGTGCTGGTCTTCGACCTCGGCGGCGGCACGTTCGACGTCTCGCTGCTGGAGATCGGCGACGGCGTGATCCAGGTGCTCGCCACCAACGGTGACAACCACCTTGGCGGCGACGACTGGGACGAGCGGATCATCAAGCACCTGGTGCAGACGTTCCAGGGGCAGCACGGCGTCGACCTGGGCAAGGACAAGATGGCCCTGCAGCGCCTCAAGGAGGCCGCCGAGAAGGCCAAGATCGAGCTGTCCGCCACCACGAACACCACGATCAACCTGCCGTACATCACGGCCGGTCCGGACGGCCCGCTGCACATGGACATCTCGCTGTCCCGCAGCGAGTTCCAGCGCCTCACCCAGGACCTGCTGGACCGCACCAAGGCCCCGTTCGAGCAGGCGGTGCGGGACGCCGGCATCAAGGTGTCCGACATCGACGACGTGATCCTGGTCGGCGGCTCGACCCGGATGCCCGCGGTGAACGAGGTCGTCAAGGAGCTGGTCGGCAAGGACGCGCACAAGGGCGTCAACCCGGACGAGGTCGTCTCGGTCGGTGCCGCGCTGCAGGCCGGCGTGCTCAAGGGTGAGGTCAAGGACGTCCTGCTGGTCGACGTGACCCCGCTGTCGCTGGGCATCGAGACCAAGGGCGGCGTGTTCACCAAGCTGATCGAGCGCAACACCAAGATCCCGGTGAAGCGGTCCGAGGTGTTCACCACCGCCGACGACAACCAGCCGTCCGTGCTCATCCAGGTGTTCCAGGGCGAGCGCGAGATCGCCGCGTACAACAAGAAGCTCGGCACCTTCGAGCTGACCGGGCTGCCGCCGGCGCCGCGGGGCGTGCCGAAGATCGAGGTGTCCTTCGACATCGACGAGAACGGCATCGTCAACGTGTCCGCCAAGGACGAGGCGACCGGCAAGGCGCAGTCGATGACCATTTCCGGCGGCTCCTCGCTGCCGAAGGAGGACATCGAGCGGATGATGCGCGAGGCGCAGGACCACGCCGAGGAGGACAAGAAGCGGCGCGAGGAGGCGGAGACCCGCAACCTCGCCGAGGGCCTGCAGTTCCAGACCGAGAAGTTCCTCGCGGAGAACGGCGAGAAGATCCCGGCCGACAAGAAGTCCGAGATGGAGGAGGCCCTGGGCGAGCTGCGTGGCGCGCTCGGCGGCCAGGACATCGAGTCCATCAAGACGGCGCAGGAGAAGCTCGCGAAGGTCTCCCAGGAGGCCGGCGCCGCGATGTACGCAGCGTCCCAGGCCGCCGGTGAGGGCGGCTCGGCCGGCGCCGAGGGTGCCGCGGGTGCCGGCGCGACCGGTGACGCGGGCGCGCAGCCCGGTTCCGCCGCGGGCGGCAAGGACGACGTCGTCGACGCCGAGATCGTGGACGAGGACGACAAGAAGTGACCGAGCGCAAGTCAGCCGACGCAGGAAAGGTGCCCCCGGCCACCGGGGGCACCGGCCCGCGCGAGGACGAAGAGCAGGAGGAGCGGATAGTCGTGCGCGACCGGCGTCGCATCGACCCGAACGGCACAGCGCCCCGCGGCGGTACGGACACGGCCGCCCCGGCGTCGGCGAAGGCGGCGGACCAGCCGGCCGAGACGGCGGAGCCGAGCGAGGCCGGTACGTCGGAGGCGACCGCCGCGCCCGATGCCGGTGAGGTGGAGAAGTTGAGTACCGAGCTCGCCGAGCGCACCGCCGACCTGAAGCGGGTCGTCGCGGAGTACGCGAACTACCGGCGGCGGGTCGAGCGGGACCGCAACGTGGCCGCCGAGCAGGCGACCGGCGCGGTGCTCGCGTCGCTGCTGCCGGTGCTGGACGACCTCGACCGGGCCCGCGAGCACGGCGACCTGGTCGGCCCGTTCGGTGCGGTCGCCGACCAGCTGACGTCGGTGTTGACCAAGGCGGGTCTCACGCCGTACGGCGAGGCCGGCGATCCGTTCGACCCGATGCACCATGAGGCGGTGGCGCACTCGCTGTCGCCGGACGTCACCGAGCCGACCTGCGTGATGGTGATGCGCCGCGGCTACCGGCACGGCGAGCGGATGCTGCGGCCGGCCATGGTCGCGGTCGCCGACCCCGACCCGGACGCGCCGTCGACCGAGGCGGCCACCGAGTCGACCGCCTCGGCCGACGCCGGTGAGCAGCAGAAGAGCACGGACGAGCCGAGCACGGACGGGTCGGAGAGCTGACCGGTTCGATGCGTGGACAGGTGGAAGGGGGGCTGCTGCGGTGAGCCAACAGGACTGGCTGGAGAAGGACTACTACAAGGTCCTCGGGGTGCCGAAGGATGCGCCGGCGAGCGACATCAAGAAGGCCTTCCGCAAGCTGGCTCGGGAGCTGCACCCCGACCACAACCCCGGTGACGACGCCGCGCGCGAGCGGTTCAAGGACGTCTCCGAGGCATACTCCGTGCTCTCCGACGACAAGAAGCGCAAGGAGTACGACGAGACCAGGTCGCTGTTCGGCAGCGGCCTGGGCGGCCGGATGCCGGGCGGTGCGGCGGGTGGCGGCGGCATGCCGTTCGACCTGTCCGACCTGATCGGCAACGCGCAGAGCCGGGCGGGCGGGTTCACCGACCTGTTCGGTTCGCTGTTCGGCGGTGGGCGGCACAACGCGCCGCCGACCGACCGGATTGGCCGGGACATCGAGGCGGAGGTGTCGGTCGGGTTCACCGACGCGGTCCTCGGTACGACGCTGCCGCTGTCGCTGCGCTCGCCCGGCGTCTGCGACCTGTGCCACGGCACCGGGGCGAAGCCGGGCACGTCGCCGCGCACCTGCCCGACCTGTCACGGCAGCGGGCTGACGTCCAGCAACCAGGGTGCGTTCAGCTTCTCCGAGCCGTGCAAGGACTGCTCCGGTACGGGGTCGATCATCGACGAGAAGTGCCCGGAGTGCCGGGGCAGCGGCGGCGTCACGAAGACCCGGACGATGTCGGTCCGGCTGCCGGCCGGGGTGTCCGACGGGCAGCGGATCCGGGTGCGCGGCAAGGGCGAGCCGGGTGGCCGCGGTGGCCCGGCCGGCGATCTGTACGTGCTGGTGCACGTCACGCCGGACGACCTGTTCGGCCGCGCCGGCAAGAACATCACGCTGACCGTCCCGGTCACGTTCGCCGAGGCGGCGCTCGGCACCGACCTGCGGGTGCCCACAGTGGACGGTGTGGTCACCGTCCGGGTCCCGCCGGGTACGCCGAGCGGCCGGGTGCTGCGCGTCCGTGGCAAGGGCGTGCCGGCGAAGACCGGTGCCGGCGATCTGCTGGTGACGATCGACGTGTCGGTACCGCCGGAGCTGTCCGAGCGGGCCCGCAAGGCGCTGGCCGAGTTCGCCGCGGAGACGCCGGCGGCGCCGCGCGAGCGGATCGAGGCCCGGGTCCATCGGCAGGAGCACTGAGGAGGTCGGCATGGCCACGGAGTTCTTCGTCAACATCGAGTCGACGTCGGATGCGAAGGTCATCGTCATCTCCGTCGCGGCTCGGATGGCCGGCATGCACCCGCAGACGCTCCGGCAGTACGACCGGCTCGGGTTGGTGCAGCCGGGCCGCACCGCGGGCGGCGGCCGGCGCTACAGCGCGCGGGACGTGGCTCTGCTGCGCGAGATCCAGCGACTGTCCCAGGAGGAGGGGGTCAACCTCGCCGGGATCAAGCGGATCATCGAGCTGGAGCAGGCCACCCGGTTGATGCAGTCGCGGGTCGCCGAGCTGGAGGAGCAGCTGCTGGAGGCGCGCCGCCAGCTGGCCGAGCTGCACGCCATGACCCCGTCGTACGGGCGGGATCTGGTGCCGACCCAGGAGACGGCGCTGGTCGTCTGGCGTCCGCGCAACTCCTCGCAGCGGCGCCGCGACCGCTGATCGAAAACACCCGAAAGCACCGGCACACGGCCGGGGGACGACACGTCCCCCGGCCGTGTCCGTGTGTGTGGGCGGGAGTGTCGCACGTCCGAGTGGTCGGTATCGGGGAAACGTCGAAGAACGGGGTCAGCCCGGTGCTGCTGGGTAGCGTCGGTGACCGGAGCCGCCTTCGTGGTGGTGGCGGCGGCCGGCCGGTCGCCGCGGATCGCAACGAGAGGGACAACGGGTCATGGGGATGAAGGACAAGTTCGACGACATGAAGGACAAGGCCAAGGACATGCTCGGCGACCACAAGGACCAGGCCGAGCAGGGCATGGACAAGGGCCGCGACATGGCGAGCGAGAAAACCGGCGGCAAGTACGACGACAAGCTGGACAGCGCCGCCGACAAGGGCAAGGACTACCTGGGCAACATGGGCGACGACCACTGACGCCCATCGGGGTCGAGCACGTCGGTCCTGGCCACACCCGTCGGTGTGGCCAGGACCTTTTTCGTACCCGGTCGGCAACCCTGCTGCTGCAACAGCCGGCAACCCTGGGATTCCCCGGGTTTCGGCCGGCCCGGCTGGGCATCCCGGTACTGGCCGGGCACCATGGAGTCCGACCGAGTTGTGGGAGGGCGACCCGATGAGCGAGCGCCAGCGAGCGAATCATGAGCACTGCGCGTCGTGCCTCGTTGGGCTTCCGACGAAGGAGGAAGGCCGATGAGTTTGTGGGAGAAGTTCGACGAGTTCGCCGACCGGGCCACCGAGCTGGCCGATAAGGCCACCGATCGGGCCCGCGGGCTCGCGGCCGAGCACAACGACAAGATCGACGCGAAGCTGGACCGTGCGGCCGGCTTCATCGACGAGAAGACCGGCGGGAAGTACTCCGACAAGATCGGCACCGGGGTCGGGCGGGCCAAGGAAGGCCTGGACCGGTTCGCCGAGCAGCAGCCCGCGCGTCCGGAGCAGAACAGCACCGACGAGGGCGGCGCCGGGGAGGGCGGGTCCGGTGCGGAGCAGAACGGCTCCGCCGGCTCGTCCGATCGCAGCTGAGCCACCTCCCGGCCGGGGGCGGCACCATCCGGCTCGGCGAGGACTGCTCGGCGGGGCCGCCACCACAGGGCGGAAACGGACGCAAACCGCGCCGCGGCCGATCATCGGCCGCGGCGCGGTGGTGTCAGTGCACGTCGTCGCGTTCCGCGGCCTCGTCGAACTCGGCCGTCTCGTCCGCCGACGTTTCGCCCGTCGGGGTCTCGCCCGGTGGCCCGGCACCGGCCCGGCCGGTCGCGGCGCGGTGCGGTTCCGGAGCGTCCGATTCCGTCCGTGGTTCGGGCAACATGGCCGCCTGCTCCTCCGGTCCGATCAGGTCGTCGACCTCGATGGGGGCGCCTACCGGCACCGGCGTGGCGACCACCTTGGCCCGCCGGCGCGGCCGGCCGATGTCGGTGAGCCGGGCCAGCAACGGCCCGACCACCACGGTGATCATCACGTACGCGGTGGCCAGCGGCCCGATCTGTTTCTCGATCCCGGCGGCCACCGCCAGGCCGGCGATGACGATCGAGAACTCTCCCCGTGGCGTCAACGCGAGCCCGGCCCGCCAGCGTCCGCGTGGTGCGATGCCGGCGCGTTTCGCCGCTATGTACCCGGTGGCCACCTTCGTGCCCATCGTCACCACGGCCAACCCGACCGCCGGCAGCAGCACCGACGGGATCGACCGCGGATCGGTGTGCAGGCCGAAGAAGACGAAGAACACCGCGGCGAACAGGTCGCGCAGCGGGCTGAGCAGCTGGCTGGCGTGCTCGGCGACCTCGCCGGACAGCGCGATGCCGACCAGGAACGCGCCGACCGCCGACGACACCTTCAACCCCTGGGCGACGCCCGCGACCAGCAGCGTCAGGCCGAGCACGCCGAGCAGGAACGACTCGGCGTTCTTGGCCGAGACGAGCGCCGAGATGAAACCGCCGTACCGGATCGCGACGACCAGTACGGCGGTGATGGTGAGGACGGCGATGCCCAACGTCAGGCCGCCCATCAGCAGGCCCGACCCGGCCAACACCGCGGTCAGGATCGGCAGGTAGAGCGCCATCGCCAGGTCCTCGGTGACCAGCACCGACAGCACCGTCGGCGTCTCCCGGTTGCCCAGCCGGCCGAGGTCGGTCAGGACCTTCGCGATCACGCCGGACGAGGAGACCCAGGTGATGCCGGCCAGCACCACGGCGGCGACCGGGCCCCAGCCGAGGATCAAGGCGAGCGCGGCACCCGGTACCGCGTTGAACACCGCGTCGATCAGGCCGGACGGCGCGTGCCGCTTGAGGTTGCCGACCAGCTCGTCCGGTGAGTATTCGAGCCCCAGCATGACCAGCAGCAGGACGACGCCGATCTCCGAACCGGCCTCGGTGAACTCCTGGCTGGCCGACAGCGGCAGCAGCCCACCGTGGCCGAAGGCCAGCCCGGCGAGCAGGTAGAGCGGGATGGGGGTCAGGCCGATACGCCGGGCGAGTCGGCCGAGCAGGGCGAGGCCGAACAGCAGCGCACCGATTTCGGTGAGGAGTGCCGCGGTGTCCACCGGCTACCCCGTCTGGCCGTGCGCGATGATGTCGGCCACCCCGTCGACGCCCTCGCGGGTACCGACGACGACCATCAGGTCGCCGCCGGCCAGCCGGAAGTCCGGGGTCGGCGACGCGAGCGCCTCGCCGTGCCGGAGCACCGCGACGATGGAGGCGCCGGTACGGGTGCGGGCCTGGGTGTCGCCCATCGGCCGGCCGGCGAACGGGGAGCCGGCCCGCACCGGGATCTGCTCGATCACCAGGGTGCCGGACACCTGGTCGTGCAGCCCGGCGAGCTGGCTGAGCACCCGGGACGCGTCCAGGATCACCGCGAGGGCGTCGGCCTCGTCGTCGGTCAGCGGCACCGTGTCGCTGCTTTCGTCGGGGTCCTCCGGGTCGTACACGATCAGGTCGCGTTGCCCCGATCGGTGGGTGATGACCCCGATCCGACGACCGGACGTGGTGGCTAGGTCGTGCCGTACGCCGATGCCTGGTAGCACGGCCTTCTCGACCCGTACCCGCACGGTGTTCACCGCCTTGTGTTCCTCTGACTTGGCCGGAGTGGCAACCCTACAAGGTGAGCATGGGCGCCTCGTTCGTGCTTGATTTGCCCGATCGGGCGGTACGGGTCCGTTTCGCCGGCGGTCGTTCGGGGTGCTGGTTCGGGGGTGCTGGTGTAGGCCACCTCTGTTCGTGGTTCGACCCCTTGGGGGGGAATCGTGGGGAGGGGCTTCGCCCCTCCCCACACCCCTCCCCGTCAAGGGGGCCTTCGCCCCCTTGACCATCCCCCGTCGGGGTAGCGGGGACGAGGTCCGGACGCCGCCTGGCCGTCTCGGAAGGTCGGGGCCCGGTGATCGGTGCTGACGCTGCCTGGCCGTTTCGGAAGGTCGGGGAACGGTGGCCGGGTTCGGACGCCGCTTGGCCGTCTCGGAGCGTCGGGGGCCGGTGATCGGTGCTGACGCTGCCGGGCCCGCTTCGGGATGTGGGGTCATGGGTGCGCGGGGTCGTCTCGGGGCGTCGGGGGTTGGGGTGGGTCAGGGGGTGGGGGTGTCGAGGTGGAGGGCGTTGGGGAGTGGGGGGAGGGCGGCGCGGCCGGTGAGCAGGGCGCGGGTGGTGTCGGCGGCTCGGGTGACGGCCAGTTCGGCGCCGTCGGGGCCGGGGCCGAACGTGCCGAGCTGGGCCATCACGGCGTGGCCGTGCGCGGTGGTGGCGACGGCGAGGGCGAGCGAGCCGGCGCGGTCCGGGTCGCCGTCGGAGAGGGCGAGGGCGGCGCCCAGGAAGGCGTCCTTGAGCGGTCCGGTGGCGCGGAGGAGTTCGGGATGCCGGAGCCGGTCGAGCTTGCCGCCGAACGCCGCCTCGAACAGCGCCCGCTGGTCGACCCCGAACCGGACGTACCCGCGGGCGGCGGCGACGAGCGCCTCGGTGGGCGTGTGCGCGTCGGCCGACTCGGCGGTGACCGTGTCGTTCAGCACCTCGCAGGCGCGTACGGCGACGGCGGCGAGCAGGTCGTCCCGGTCGGCGAAGTGCCGGTACGGTGCGCTGACCGCGACGCCGAGCCGCCGGCTCGCCTCGGCCAGCGAGAAGCCGGCGACGCCGCGCTCGGCGATCAGCTCGACCGCGGTGTCGACCAGCGCGGCGCGCAGGTCGCCGTGGTGGTAGTGCTGCTTCTTGCCGGCTCGACGCACGCGGCAAGGTTACGACCCGGCGCCCGGTGCCGCGGCCGTGGTCGCCGCGCCTCGCCGGACGGCCGTCGCTGGCGCGGTGCCGGGACGCCCGGTCACGATCGGGTGGCCGCGCGGGACAGCTGGTCGAGTCGGGCGAGCTCGTCGCCGGCGAGCCGGATCCGCATCGCGCCGGCCGCCTCGGCGGCGTGCCGCGGTTTCGATGCGCCGGGGATCGCGACGACGGTGTCCCCGTAGTACCGGACGAGCCAGCTCAGCGCGACCTGGCCGGGGGTGGCGTCGTACTCCTCGGCGATCGCCCGGAGCTCGGTGATCAGCGGCTGGGTGCGGGCCAGGCCGGCGGCGGAGAACGTGCCGCGACCGGTGTAGCGGCGGCCGGGTCGCATCGCGGCGACCTCGTCCGGCGCGCCGTGGTAGCGGCCGGTCAGCAGCCCGCCGGCGAGCGGCGAGTAGGCGATCAGGCCGATGTCGAGGTCGCGGGCGGCGTCGAGCACGCCGTTGTTCTCGATCGCCCGGTGTACCAGGTTGATCTGCACCTGGTTGGACGCCAGCGCGATGCCCTCGTCGCGGAGCACCCGGTGGGCGGCCCGCAGCCGCCGGCCGTCGAAGTTGCTGACCCCGACGGCGCGGATCCGGCCGGCCCGCAGCACCGTCGCCATCGCCCGCAGTTGCGCCGGCATCGACGACAGGCTGCTGAACGGTTCGTGGATCTGGTACAGGTCGATCGGGTACGGGTCGAGCGCGCGCAGCCGGTGTTCGATGCTGCGCGGGATGTTGCCGGCGAACCGCCCGGTCGGCAGCCATTTCGTCGCGACGACCACGTCGCCGGGTTCGCGGCCGGCGGCCCGCAGCGCGGCGGCGAGGGCGCGCTCGGACCGGCCCCGCCCGTACATCTCGGCGGTGTCGAACCAGGTCACGCCGGCGGCGAGGGCGGTCGCGACGATCTGGTCGACGGTGTCCTGGCCGATCCGGCGGATGGCGAGGCTGGCCATGCCGCCACCGGAGAACTGCATGCAGCCCAGTCCGATCGGGCTGACGCGGATGTCACTGCGGCCGAGTCGGCGCGTCTCCACCGGAACCTCCGGGCACCTTGATGTTAATGGCTTTCACAATGTGATGGACACTAACATCATCGCCCGGGACACGGAAGAGCCCCGTGCCGTCCGGGATCCGGACGGCACGGGGCCCTTCGGCGGCACCACCCGCAGCGGCGGGCGGCAGCGCGGGACGTCAGGCGGCCAGGTCGGCCAGCTCGGCCGTCGGTACCTCGGTGCGTACCGGCTCGGTGCGCCGGGACCGCCGGTCCGCCACGCCGGACAGTACGGCCAGGGCCAGCGCGCCGACCGCGACCGCGGCGCCGACCCAGGCGGTCGAGGCGTACCCGAGGCCACCGCCGATGACCAGCCCGCCGAGCCACGGCCCGATCGTGTTGCCGGCGTTGAACGCGGACACGTTGACCGAGGACGCCAGCGTCGGCGCGGCGCCGGCCAGCGAGAACACCCGGCCGTTCATCGACGGCGCGCACGCCATGCCGAACAGTCCGAGCCCGAACGCCAGCGCGACCGCGGCGATCGTCGAGCCGGCGAACAGCGCCAGCGACGCCAGTACCAGGATCATCCCGGCGAGCGCGACGTAGAGGGTGCCGAGCTGCCGGGCGTCGGCGAACCGGCCGGCCAGCGTGATGCCGACCAGGTTGCCCAGCCCGAACAGCAGCAGTACGCCGGGGATCAGCCCGCTCGGCACGCCGGCGACCCGGGTCAGCAGCGGCGTCAGGTAGCTGAACACCGCGATGAACCCGGTCTGTACCAGCGCGGTGGTGGCGAGCGCGAGCCAGAGCCGGCCGCTGCGGAACGCGGCCAGCTCGCCGCGCAGATGGGGCCGGTCGGCCGGGTCGGCGGAGTGCCCGCCCGGCACCACCTTGAGCACGCCGACCAGGCCGATCCCGGCGAGCGCCGCGACCACCAGGAACGCCGCCCGCCAGCCGAGGTGCTGACCGATCAGGGTGCCGAACGGTACGCCGATGATGTTGGAGACGGTCAGCCCGCCGACCATGACGGCGAGCGCGCGGGTGTGCGCGCCGGCCGGGGCCAGCTTGACCGCGGTGGCGGCGCCGACCGCCCAGAACGCGGCGGTGGCGAGCGCGGTGACCACCCGGGCGCCGAACAGCATCGGGTAGTTCGGTGCGACCGCGGCGAGCACGTTGCCGGCGATGAACACCGCGAGCGCGCCGGTCAGCGTGACCTTGCGGGGCAGTTTGAGGGTGGCCGCGGCGAGGATCGGCGCGCCGACGAGCATCCCGATCGCGAAGCCGGAGATGAGCAGCCCGGCGGTGGGGATCGACACGTGCAGGTCGCCGGCCACCTCGGGTAACAGCCCGGAGATGACGAATTCGCTGGTACCTAAGGAAAAGACGCTCAGCGCGAGGATGTAGACCGCGAGCGGCATGGCGGGTCTCCCGAGGACGGAGGTTTCTGGACTGATCGTTCTAATATGCGGACGTCGTTGGCCGCCAAAGGTTTCGGTCTGATCGCCGGCCGGCGCGGCGTTCCGGGCCGATCGGGTCGCTGCGCCGGCGCTCGGTGTCGGCTACATGGCGGCGAGCGCCACGTTCGCGGCGTGCCGCATCGCGCTGCCGTCCAACCCGCCGCGCGCCATCACCTGCAGGCCGGCGACGGTGGCCTGGACGAAGTCGGCCAGCTCGTCCGGCGACGATCCGGTGCGGATCTCGCCGGCCGCCTGCCCGGCCTCGATGGCACAGCGCAGCTCGCCCCGCAACGACGCCATCCCGCGCAGCGCGCACGCGGTCAGCTCGTCGTCCCGGCCGGCGAGCTCGACCACCGAGTTGACGGTGAAGCAGCCGTCCGAGCCGGCCGTGATGATCGCGTCGAACAGCGCACGCAACCGTTCCGGTACCGGGGTGTCGGCGTGCAGCAGGTCGATCAGCTCGCCGGTCTGCCGCTCGGTGTACCGGGTCAGCGACCGCTCGAACAGCTCGCGCTTGCTGCCGAACGTGTGGTAGATGCTGCTGCGGCACAACCCGGTGGCGTCGCACAGGTCCTGGGTGGACGTGGCTTCGTAGCCGCGTTCACGGAAGGCCTGCGTCGCGGCGTCGACCGCCTCGTCGACGTCGAACTCCTTGGGTCGTCCCACCCGGAGCACGCTACCGGTACTAGAACGCGCGGTCCACTATTCCCGCCCGCGACCCTGGTCACGCCCCGCTCCCGGCGGTTCGTCCAGCGCGCCGGTGAGGTGGGCCTGGAGGGTGCCGGCGAGCGCGGGGATCAGCGCCGCGGGCGGGAGCGAGGCGATCGGTTCGAGCCGCAGGATGTGCCGGGTGTAGACGAACCCGACCGCGGTGGCGACCAGCAGCGCGACCCGCCGCTCCACGTCCGGATCGTCGGCCAGCGCGGCCCGCACCGGGTCGGCGATCAACCGGTCGAACACCGCCTGCACCTGCGCCGCGTGGTCCGGATGCGTCGGCGCGACCCGCAGCAGGGCGCCGGGGCCGGTGCAGTGGCTGCCCTCCCAGTACTCGACGAAGCGGCGGGCGAAGCGGGCGCCGAAGTCGTCGAGGTCGCCGACCTCGGGCACCGGCGCCTCGTCCGCGACGGTGGCCACGAACAGCTCGGACTTGCTGCCGAAGTACCGGATGACCATGGAGGAGTGCACGCCGGCGGCGGCGGCGATCGACCGGATGGTGCTCTGCTCGTACCCCGTGGTGGCGAACGAGTCGCGGGCCGCGGCCAGGATCGCGCGCCGCGCCGCGGCGGATCGTTCGGTGAAGGCCATGCCGCCGAGTGTATGTGAGCGAAGGTTTGCAATCACCTGTTGGCAAACGACGCTGCCACCTGTAGCGTCTGCTTGTTTGCAAACGTACGTTCGCAACTGAGGGGGCAGCACGTGTCGGACATTCCGCGCAGCACCGACGTCCTGATCGCCGGTGCCGGACCGGTCGGTCTCACCCTGGCCACCGTGCTCGCCGACGCCGGCGTCGACGCGGTGGTCGTCGACCAGGCGGCCGAGGCGGCCAACACCTCGCGGGCCGCCGTCGTGCACGCCCGCACGCTGGAGGTGCTGCGCGAGCTCGATCTCGCCGACGAACTGATCGCGCAGGGCATCGTGTCCTCCCGCTTCACCGTGCGGGAACACGACCAGGTGCTGCTGACCGTCGACTTCGACGAGTTGCCGACCGACTTCCCGTTCGCCCTGCTGGTACCGCAGGACGTGACCGAACGGCTGCTCACCGCGCGGCTGCGCAAGGCCGGCGGCGACGTGTACCGGCCGTACCGGCTGACCGGGCTCGACGTCGACGCCGGTGGCGTGCGCGGCACCCTGGCGAGCGGCGAGACGGTGCGGGCCCGGTACGTGGTGGGCTGCGACGGGATGCACAGCTTCGTGCGGGAGCAGACCGGCATCGAGTTCACCGGCGACAGCTACCCGGAGTCGTTCGTCCTGGCCGACGTGCGGCTGTCCTGGTCGGAGCCGAACGACCAGGTCGCCCTGTACTTCTCGGCCGACGGGGTGACGGTGGTCGCGCCGCTGCCCGGCGGCCGGCACCGGATCGTCGCCACCGTCGACGAGGCGCCGGAGAAGCCCGGCCTGGCCGCCGTGCAGGCGCTGCTCGACGCCCGCGGACCCCGGCGGCAGCCGGCGCGGGTGGACGAGATCGTGTGGAGCTCCCGGTTCCGGGTGCACCACCGGCTCGCCGCGCACTACCGGTCCGGTCGGCTGCTGCTCGCCGGCGACGCGGCACACGTGCACAGCCCGGCCGGCGGCCAGGGCATGAACACCGGCATCCAGGACGCGGTCACGCTCGGCCACAAGCTCACCGCGGTCCTGCAGGGCGCCGCCGAGGCCGTCCTGGACGAGTACGAGGCGGAGCGGCGCCCGGTGGCCGAGGAGGTGGTGGCGTTCACGCACCGGATGACCCGGGTCGCCACCGTCGGCTCGGCGCCGCTGCGCGGGGTCCGCAACACCGCGCTGCGCGCGCTGGACTGGATCCCGGCGGTACACCGGACGATGGCGATGAGCCTGTCGGAGCTGGCGAACCGCCCCGCCGAGGAGCGCTGACCGCACTCCGCTCCGCGCAGCGGAAGGGGAGCAGGGCCCGCACTCCGCTGCGCAGCGCGGAAGGCGAGCGCTGTCCGCACTCCGCTGCGCGCAGCCAGAGAACGGCCCCGGCGCGAACGGGGGATCGCCGGCTCCGGCTGGCGCGGCGCCGGGGCCGCTCCGTCCGCTCAGTCGTTCCGCCCGTCCGCCCGTCCGCGAGGCTCCCGTCCGGTGCTGCCTCGTGGCCCTGGGCCGGGTCAGTGGCCGGCGAGGTAGCGCTTGGTGTCGGCGGACATGGTGCAGACCGCGGCGAGTACCGCGGCGCCGATGCCGATCACGCAGAGCGCCACCGCGACGAGGCCGAGCGCGAGCCCCGCGGTACCGCCGAGCTCGGCGCCGCCGCCGATGCCGACCGTGCCGCAGCACAGCCACAGCACGCCGCCGATGATCGAGATGGTGAGCGCGAACGGTTGGGCGCCGCCGGCCCGGCGCAGCAGCCGTACCGCCGCGACGAGTTCCAGGACGACCGGGACGAGCGCGGCGCCGAGGTGCAGCACGATGTCGAGCGCCGCCGCGTCGTGCGGCTGGCCCGGCGCGTCGGCCATCGGCCCGGCGCCGACGTCCCCGGCGAGCAGCAGCCCGGCGGACACCAGCTGCAGCGCCGCCGTCAGGCCGAGCGCGATCGCCGCGAGCTGGGTGCGGACCGGTGGCCGGACGACCCTCGGCGGGTACGGAGTGGGCCACGTCATGGCCGGATCCTAGGCATGGGGACAAACCTCAGGTTGAGCGGAATAGACTCAACTCTTGCCAGGTTGGACCGAGGGAGTGCAGCAGACCCCGCGGGCTGCTGACGAGCCTGGGAGATCCGAAGTCGGGGAGAGTATGAACGTCGAACGCCTGACCACCAAGAGTCGTGAGGTCATTGCCGCGGCCGTGTCCGCGGCGACCGGCAAGGGGCACGCCACCGTCGAGGCCTGGCACCTGCTGGATGCCCTGCTGTCCACCGAGGGGTCGACCGCGACCGCCCTGCTGCGGGCCGCCGGCGCCGACCCGGGTCGGGTG
Source organism: Actinocatenispora comari (assembly GCF_017312725.1). Classification (GTDB taxonomy): domain Bacteria; phylum Actinomycetota; class Actinomycetes; order Mycobacteriales; family Micromonosporaceae; genus Actinocatenispora; species Actinocatenispora comari. Next base: position 83,167 of record NZ_BOPO01000127.1, read on the forward strand.
GAGAGCGCCGTGCAGGCCGCGCTGGCGAAGCTGCCGACCGCGGCCGGCAGCAGCATCGCCGAGCCGACCGTGTCCCGGGAGATCGTCAACACGATCAACGCCGCCGAGCAGATCGCCCGGCCGCTGGGCGACGAGTACCTGTCGACCGAGCACCTGCTGGCCGCGCTGGCCCGAGTGGGTGGCCAGGTGTCGCAGGCGCTCAAGGACGCCGGTGCCACCGAGGAGAACCTGGTGGCCGCGTTCCCGGTGGTGCGGGGCGGCGACCGGCGGGTGACCACGCCGGACCCGGAGCAGACGTACCAGGCGCTGGAGAAGTACGGCATCGACCTGACCGCGCAGGCCCGCGAGGGCAAGCTCGACCCGGTGATCGGCCGGGACGCCGAGGTGCGGCGGGTCGTGCAGGTGCTGTCCCGGCGGACCAAGAACAACCCGGTGCTGATCGGCGAGCCCGGCGTCGGCAAGACGGCGATCGTCGAGGGGCTGGCGCAGCGGGTGGTCGCCGGCGACGTGCCGGAGAGCCTGAAGAACAAGCGGCTCGTCTCGCTGGACCTCGGCGCGATGATCGCCGGCGCGCAGTACCGCGGGCAGTTCGAGGAGCGGCTCAAGTCGGTACTGGAGGAGATCACCGGCTCCGAGGGCCAGATCATCACGTTCATCGACGAGCTGCACACCGTCGTCGGCGCCGGCAAGGCGGACGGCTCGATGGACGCCGGCAACATGCTCAAGCCGATGCTGGCCCGCGGCGAGCTGCGGATGGTCGGCGCCACCACGCTCGACGAGTACCGCGAGCACATCGAGAAGGACCCGGCGCTGGAGCGGCGGTTCCAGCCGGTGCTGGTCGGTGAGCCGAGCGTCGAGGACACCGTCGGCATCCTCCGCGGCCTCAAGGAGCGGTACGAGGTGCACCACGGCGTGCGGATCACCGACGCCGCGCTGGTGGCCGCGGCGGCGCTGTCCGACCGGTACATCACCGACCGGTTCCTGCCGGACAAGGCGATCGACCTGGTCGACGAGTCCGCGTCCCGGCTGCGGATGGAGATCGACTCCCGCCCGGTCGAGGTGGACGAGATCGAGCGCGCGGTGCGGCGGCTGGAGATCGAGGAGATGGCGCTGTCCAAGGAGGACGACGACGCCTCCAAGCAGCGGCTGGAGAAGCTGCGCCGGGAGCTCGCCGACAAGCGCGAGCAGCTCACCGTGCTGAACGAGCGCTGGCAGAACGAGAAGCAGCACATCTCCGCGATCTCCGACACCAAGGAGGAGCTGGACCAGATCAAGCGCGAGGCCGAGCTGGCCGAGCGCGACGGTGACCTGGGCCGCGCCTCCGAACTGCGGTACGGGCGGATCCCGGAGCTGGAGAAGAAGCTCGTCGACGCCGGCCAGGAGCTCGCCGAGCTGCAGGCCAACGGCGCCATGCTGAACGAGGAGGTCAGCCCGGACGACATCGCCGACGTGGTGGCGTCGTGGACCGGCATCCCGGCCGGCCGGCTGATGGAGGGCGAGACGGCCAAGCTGCTCCGGATGGAGGAGGAGCTGGGCAAGCGCGTCATCGGCCAGGCCGAGGCGGTCGGTGCCATCTCCGACGCGGTACGCCGGGCCCGGTCCGGCATCGCCGACGAGAACCGGCCGACCGGCTCGTTCCTGTTCCTCGGCCCGACCGGGGTGGGCAAGACCGAGCTGGCGAAGGCGCTCGCCGACTTCCTGTTCGACGACGAGCGGGCGATGGTCCGCATCGACATGTCGGAATACGGCGAGAAGCACTCGGTGGCGCGGCTGGTCGGTGCCCCGCCCGGCTACGTCGGGTACGAGGAGGGCGGCCAGCTGACCGAGGCGGTGCGGCGCCGGCCGTACTCGGTGGTGCTGCTGGACGAGGTGGAGAAGGCGCACGCGGACGTGTTCGACATCCTGCTGCAGGTGTTGGACGACGGGCGGCTGACCGACGGCCAGGGCCGTACGGTCGACTTCCGCAACACGATCCTGATCCTCACCTCCAACCTCGGTTCGCAGATCCTGATCGAGCCGACGCTGGCCGAGGAGGAGAAGAAGCAGGCGGTGCTGTCGCTGGTACGGGAGCACTTCAAGCCGGAGTTCGTGAACCGGCTGGACGACGTGGTGGTCTTCCACGCGCTGGACACCAGCGAGATGGAGGCCATCGTGGACATCCAGGTGGCCCGGCTGGCGAAGCGGCTGACCGACCGCCGGCTGACCCTGCACGTCGCCGACGACGCGCACAAGTGGCTGGCCGAGCACGGCTACGACCCGCTGTACGGGGCGCGCCCGGTGCGCCGGCTGATCCAGACGGCGATCGGCGACCAGCTGGCGAAGGAACTACTCGCCGGCGCGGTGCGGGACGGTGACACCGTCTCGGTGCGTACCGCGGAGGACGGCTCCGGGCTGCTGGTGACCCGGGCCTGAGAGGTACCGCGACACGCCGGAGCGGCAACCCGCCGCTCCGGCGTTTGCATGCCTCACCTACGGTCCCATCGAACGGCGGTGGTGGTGCGTCCACCGACAACCCAGGACAAATGGGGAGGCGGGATGTACGGCGCGGCATACTCGGCGCCGCCACCACCAGCGCCCGGCCGGCCGACCCAGGTGATGGTCGGCGCCCTGGCGGTGTTCGGTGCGGCGGCGATGACCCTGGCCGAGACCGTGTTCGAGATCCTGATCTTCCAGGACTTCAGCCGGCTGGACACCAGCGGTGAGCTGGCCACCAGCCTGCAACCCTGGCTGATCATCACGATCGTGCTGAACATGCTGGTCACGATCGGTCTCGGGATGGCCGCGCTGCTCACCATCCGGCGCCAGCAGGCCGGCCGGATCCTGATCTGGTCGGTCGGCGGGCTCTGCGCCGCGCTGCGGCTGTGCTGCCTGTCCGGGATCGGCATGTTCGGCGCGATCAACGCCGCCGTCGGCAGCGCCGCGTCCGACTCGGACATGTCGATCTCGCAGCTCGCGCCGGGCTGGGAGATCGCCGGTTCGGCCATCTTCGGCATCCTCGCGCTGGCGGCCGTGACGGTCGCGATGATCATGGTCGGGCTGCGCCAGGTCGGTGCCTGGTTCCGCGCCGCTCGGCCCGCCGCGCCGGTCGCGCCGCCACAGCCCTACCGGCCGTACGGATACTGATCGCCGTGTCCCGGTACGGTGGGCGCACCCGAGACAGAGAGGTCCGATGATGTATCCGCCACCATCGGTGCCGCCCGCGGCGCCAGGTTTCCCCGCCGCCACAGGTGGTCGTCCGGTCACCGTGACCGCCGCCGCGGCGTGCATGCTGGTCGCCGTCGTGGTCAACCTGGGGCAGGTCGCTGTCTCGGTGCTGGCGATCACCCGGATCGGCGACTGGATGGCGGCTCAGGGGCTGTCACAGAGCACCGTCGACTCGGCCACCTCGGTCTTCAAGGTGGTCCAGGTCATCTCGATCATCATCTACCTGCTGCTGAGCATCACCATCGTGCTGCTCGCGCTGGGCAACCTGCGCGGCAAGCGGGGCACCTGGATCACCACGTTCGTGATCTCCGGCCTGTTCGTGGTGTGCGGGTTCTGCGGCGCGATTGGCAGCGTGACCAACACGGCGTCCACCTCGAACATCGACACCAGCGGCATGATGCCCGGCTGGTACACGCCGATCACGATCGTGCTCGCGGTCCTGCTGGTGCTCAGCCACGGCGCGGCGATCGTGCTGCTCGCGATCAAGCAGTCCAGCCAGTACTTCGCCAAGAAGGCGCCGGGTGGCCCGGCCGCACCGGACCCGAGCTACCCGGCGCAGCCGGGCGGTCCCGGCGGCGGTTACCCGCCGCCCGGTCCCGGCTACGGGGCCGAGACCAGCCCGTACGGCGACCAGACCACCTACGGCGACCCGGGCACCGGCTACGGCCCCGGCCCCAGCTACGGTGGCCCGCCGGCGTCCGGCCCCGGCTACGGTGGCCCGCCGCAGTCCGGCCCTGGGTACGGTGGCCCGCCGCAGTCCGGCCCTGGGTACGGTGGCCCGCCGCAGTCCGGCCCTGGGTACGGTGGCCCGCCGCAGTCCGGCCCTGGGTACGGTGGCCCGCCGCAGTCCGGCCCTGGGTACGGTGGCCCGCCGCAGTCCGGTCCCGGCTACGGCGGTGGCCCCGGCTACGGCCCGCCGCGCTAGCGGGTGACGGCGATGCCCACCGCACTGGTGACGGGCGCGACCGCGGGGATCGGCGCGGCCTTCGCCGACCGCCTCGCCCGGGACGGCCGCGACCTCGTCCTGGTCGCGCGGAACGAGCAGCGGCTGGCCGACACCGCCGCCGAGCTGACCCGGCGGTACGGGGTGGCGGTCGAGGTGCTCGCCGCCGACCTGTCCACCGCCGACGGGTGCGGCGCGGTCGAGGCCCGGGTGGGCGCGGTCGACAAGCCGGTCGCGCTGCTCGTCAACAACGCCGGCATCTCCCTGCACAAGCCGTTCACCAGCAACAGCGCCGACGACGAGGAACGGCTGCTCTGGCTGAACGTACGGTCGGTGATGCGGCTGACGCACGCCGCCCTGGCGGTGATGGTGCCGCGCCGGTCCGGCGCGATCGTCAACGTGTCGTCGGTGTCCGGGTTCGCCGCGGTGATGCCCGGATCCACCTACCCGGCCAGCAAGGCGTGGGTGACGAACTTCAGCGAGTCGGTCGGGGCGAAGGTGCGCCGGCACGGCGTCCGGGTGATGGCGCTCTGCCCCGGCTACACGCACACCGAGTTTCACGACAGCGCCGGGATCGACATGTCCGGGCTGCCGAAGTTCGCCTGGCTCGACGTCGACCAGGTGGTCGCCGAGGGGCTGCGCGACCTGCGCCGCGGCAAGCTGCTCAGCGTCCCGTCGCTGCGGTACAAGGCGGCCGCGGTGGTGCTGAGCCGGCTGCCCCGCGCGGTGCTGCACCGGCTGCCGAGCGCCGGCGGGAGCCGCACCCGGGAGTGACCGTCCCGGGGCCCGAAGGTCGGCGGGCGCCGGTTGCCGGCGCGGCCCGGGCCTCTAGGCTGTGGCCGTGTCGGATCGGGAGAACCTGCGTCAGCTGATCAAGGACCTGGCCGTGGTGCACGGCCGGGTCGTGCTCTCCAGCGGTCGGGAGGCCGACTACTACGTCGACCTGCGCCGCATCACGCTGCACCACGCCGCCGCGCCGCTGGTCGGCCGGGTGCTGCTCGACCTGACCGCCGACTGGGGGTACGACGCCGTCGGCGGCCTGACGCTGGGCGCCGACCCGGTCGCCACCGCGGTACTGCATGCCGCCGCGGGGCGCGGGCACGGGATCGACGCGTTCGTGGTCCGCAAGCAGGGCAAGGCGCACGGCCTGCAGCGCCGCATCGAGGGGCCGGACGTCGCCGGCCGGCGGGTGCTCGCCGTCGAGGACACCTCCACCACCGGCGGCAGCGTGCTGGACGCGGTCGAGGCGCTGCGGGCCGAGGGCGCCGAGGTGGTCGGGGTCGCCGTGGTCGTCGACCGCGGCGCCGGTGACGCGGTCCGCGCCGCCGGCCTGGACTACCGCGCGGCCTACTCGCTCGCCGACCTCGACCTGGCCTGACCGGCGCACGTCTGGCCGCAACCGCACCGCGCGGCTGGGGGTGTCTTCATGGCTGGCGGTGAAGGCACGCCCTACGCTCGGCGGAGCGCCGGGTCGGCGGTGAGGGTGCCGGCATCGGCGTCGAGTACCGCCCGGGTACCCAGCGGTACCGTCACCCGCACCGCGCCGTGGCCGATCGGCAGCCCGCCCAGCACCGGCACGCCGAGCCGGTGCAGCCGGTCGGCGAGCACCTCCGGTACCGAGGGGTCGGTGCCGGCGCAGTCGGTGAACTGACCGACGGCGACGCCGGCGAGCCCGGCGAACAGGCCGGCGCGCTCCAGGTGCAGCAGCATCCGGTCGACCTTGTACGCGGGTTCGGCGACGTCCTCCAGCAGCAGTACGGCGCCCGTCGGGTCCGGCGCGTCCGGGGTGCCGATCGTCGCCGCGAGCATCGCCAGGTTGCCGCCGAGCAGCCGCCCGGTGGCGCGCCCGGCGGTGGTCACCGCGGCGGTGGACTCGGCCGGATCGGCGGCCACCCGTACCGGCGCCGGGTCGAACAGCGCGGTGCGCAGCGCGGCGACGGTCACCGGGTCGAGCTCGGTGCGCAGCGCGAACGCCGGGCCGTGCAGCGTGGCCAGCCGGGCACCCCGCCACAGCGCCAGGTGCAGCGCGGTGATGTCGGAGAAACCGAGCACGATCTTCGGGTCGCGCACCACCGCGGCCGTATCGATCCCGCCGACGATTCGTTGGCTGCCATAGCCACCGCGGGTGCACAGCACGGCACGTACCGCGGGGTCCGCCAGGGCGGTGTTCAGGTCGGCGAGCCGGTCACGATCGGTGCCGGCGACCAGGCCGTCCCGGTCGTACGCGTGTGCGCCGACGGTGACGGACAGTCCCCATCCGCGCAGCAGTGCGGCTCCGCGTTCGACGTGTTCGGGGGAGACCGGGCCGGCCGGCGAGATCAGTACGACCTGGTCACCTGGGGTGAGTGGGGTGGGCTTGAGGGGCAAGGAGTCGTCGGACACCCGCACAGCCTAGATATGTCGCCCCGCGGGCCGTTACCTACCGCAGTCGGCTGCGTTAACGCTATAGGTACCGGCAAATATTCAAGATGTTGAATGTCCAGGGGGATGAGGGCACGTGACCGCTGTGCTCACCGAGACCGTACCGACCGCTCGCTCGCCGCTCACCGGCGAACCGCTGGCGGCGGCCGAGGCAGACCGCCTCGCCGGCCTGCTCAAGGCGCTCGCCGACCCTGCCCGGCTGCGGCTGCTCAGCCTGATCCAGGCGGCTCCGCGGCGCGAGGCCTGCGTCTGCGACCTGATCGGTCCGCTCGGGCTGAGCCAGCCGACGGTCAGCCACCATCTGCGCGTGCTCACCGAGGCCGGCCTGCTGGAGCGGGAGAAGCGCGGCGTCTGGGCCTACTACCGGATCGTGTCGCCGAACCTGAGCACCGTGGCGAGCCTGATCGCGCCGCCACGCCGGCGGCGCAGCCCGCGCCCGCGTACCGCGTCCTGACGGGTGCTGCTTGCCCGGGCCGGTGGGGGCGCCGGCCCGGGTCTTGCCGTCCACGGCACCCGCACGCGCCGCAGGCGTGCCGCGGGGCCGGGATGCGCCGCCGGGCGTGCTGCGGGCCAAGGCGGGTCGTGATTGGCCGTGGCTCCGGGCGTCCGGTCGGGTCGACGAACCCGGGCCCGGACCCGGGTCAGGATCGGATCGCGAGGTAGGCGGCGACCAGCAGGGCCAGCACACCGATCGCGCCGAGCGCCATGATGATCAGCAGGATCGGCAGCGCCCGGCCGCCGCCGACCGGTACCCGGCGAGCGGTGTACGGCGCGGCGATCGGCCGCGGCGCCGCGGTGTACGGCCGGCCCTGGTAGGCGGGCATCGGCGGCAGCTCCCGGCCAGGCCGGGCGGGCGGCCGCAGCTGGCCGGTCTGGTGCGTGGGCAACGGGCCGGTGCGCGCCGTCGGTTCGACCGGCCGCCCGGTGTGATCGACCCGCGGCTGCTGGCCGGTGTGCGCGACCCGGGGCAGCTGGCCGGTGTGTCGGGCCGGGCCGGAGACCGGCGGGAGCGGGTTCGTCGGTGACTCCACCACCCGGGGCAGCTGCCCGGTGTGCCGGGCGCCGGCCGGTGAGCGGTACCCGGGCGGTGCTGCTCCCGGAGGCGGTCCGGAGGCCGGTGGCATGGCCCGGCCGGCCCGCGGGATGGAGCCGGTGTCGGCGGTGGTCCGGGGGATGGAGCCGGCGTCGGCGTGCACCGGCCGCCCGTCCGGCCCGACCCGGGGCATCGAGCCGGTGTCCGCGACGCGCGGGATGGAGCCGGTGTCGGCGTGCACCGGCCGCCCGTCCGGGCCGACCCGGGGCATCGAGCCGGTGTCGCCGGGAAGCGGCCGACGGGCCGGGTCGCCGGCCGAGACCGGCCGGCCGTCCGGCCCGACCCGGGGGATGGAGCCGGTGTCCGCGGCGCGCGGGATGGACCCGGTGTCGGTACGGGTGGCGAGGTTGCCGGTGTGCCGGCCCGGCGCCGGCGGCCGCACCGTACTGACCAGGCGGTCGAACACGCTGCGCACGCCGATGGTGCCGGCCGCGTCGATGCTCGCCACCCACGGCTGCTCGCCGGACAGCTCGACGCCGGCGAACTCCTCACCGGCCGGCGCGTGCGCCCGGGCCCACTGGTACGCCTCGGTCAGCGCGCCGCGCAGCGAGTCGTCGTGCACCGCGGACGGCCCCATGGTCAGGATCGTCACCGCCCGACCCTGCTCGTCCTTGCCGCGGCAGATCTCGAACCCGCCGTGCACCCGGACGGTGGTCACGCCACGGAACGGACCGACGTCGCGTCCAGTGGGTTCCATCGGCTTCTCCGGCGTACCGAGGGTGAGTCTGCGGCTCGTTTCCCGACACACCGTCTCGGGCCGCGAGCTCCGGTCCGGCTCAGCGTACCCGGCCGGATCCGGCGCCGACCGGGGCGCGGGCGTGGCGCGGTTCGCGCACCGTCACCGGTGCGTCGCGGGCTGCGAGTCGGTGTCGTCGTCGGCGGTCCGCTCGGCGCCGCCACGACGCCGCGCCAGCAGCCGCTTCACCAGCTCACGCAGCATCGGCAGCAGCGCGATCAGCACGATCGCCGCGATGATCGGCAGCAGGTACTTGTCGATGATGGCCGGCGGGATCACGCCGGCGGTGCGGTTGCCGAGCAGGATGATGCCGTCGGTCCAGATCACGCCGCCGACCACGTTCCAGAGCAGGAACTTCTGCCACGGCATCTCCAGGATGCCGGCGACCGGGTTCAGGAACGCGCGGACCACCGGGATGAACCGGGCCAGCACGACGGCCTTGGCCGGCCCGAACTTGTTGAAGTAGTACTCCGCCTTGTCCACGTACTGCGCCTTGAACAGGCGCGACGCGGGCCGGTCGAACATGGCTCGGCCGAACCGGGCGCCGAGGAAGTGGCCGAGCTGTGCCCCGACGATCGCCGCGATCGGCACCCCGATCAGCAGCGCCGGCAGGGACAGCTGGGTACCGAGCAGGTGCTCGGCGACGCCGGAACTGGCGATGCCGGCGATGAACAGCATCGTGTCGCCGGGCAGGAAGAACCCGAAGAACAGTCCGGTCTCGGCGAAGATCACCGTATAGACGCCGACCAGCCCGAACGTGTCGATCAGCGACTTCGGATCCAGCAGGTTGACCGCCAGCGGCTCGCTCGCCGCCCGGACCGACTCGACATCCCCCATGTGCGGCACGCTACCGACGCGTCGCTGACATCGAGCTGAGCGGTGTGACCAGCGATGCCGCCCCGGTCAGCCTGTCGTCTCCCACCCCGATGCACCCCACCGTGCCGAGGCTACCCGGCGGAAAGATCGCCTCACGCCTCGGCCGCGAGATGTGCGGGCGATCCCACACGCCGGGGCCGCCGCGCCTTCAACCCCGGTACCAGCAGCGCCACCAGCACGCCGAACACCAGGTACCCGCAGATCACCAGCAGGTGGGTGGTGATGTGGTGGGAGCCGAAGTAGGAGACGTTGCGCACCGTCTGGGTGGCGGCACCGGTACCGATCCAGGGGCCGATCGCGCGCCAGAACGTCGGCAGCATCGGCCACGGGAACACCCCGCCGGAGCTCGGGTTGCCGAGTACCACGAACACCGCGATCGCGATGCCGATGCCGATCACCCCGGCCAGTACCTGCATCGCCATCGTGAACGCGGCGGCGGAGAACACCAGCAGCGCCCCGATCCACCACAGCTGGCCGACCGATGCCGGCAGCGCGTGCAGTACCGGGCCGACGACGATCGCGCCGCCCACCCCGGCGGCGATCGAGTACACCGCCATCGCGAGCAGCCGGATGAACGCGCGGCGCAGGTTCGCCGGCCGGGTACCGGCCGAGACGCCGAGCATCGAGGCGACCAGGTAGCCGCCCACGCTCCACGCCACGACCAGGTAGAACGAGCTCAGCTCCTCGAAGTCGTCGGATGGCAGCGGCTTGACGTCGACCACCGACAGCCGCAGCCCGGCGCGCGGCGCGACCGCCTTCATGACCCGCTCCAGCGCCTGCGACATCGACGGCCCGGCGGCGCTCGCCACGACCAACCGGGCGGTACCGCCGCCGGTCGGGGCGGGCGTGACCAGCAGCGCACCGTCCGCGTCCCGGGTCGTCACCTGGCGCCGCGCGGTCGCCGCATCGGCCACGGTACGGGCCTCGACCGGCTCCCCGGGCAGCCCGTTGAGCTGCTTCAGCAGCGGCCCCGCCGCCTGGCTCGGCGCCGCCACGGCGAGGTCGATGCGGTGCGGCTTCGGGTTGTGCAGCGCGCCCATGTAGGACAGCGCGAACGCCAGCATCAGCAGGAACACGCCGACGCACAGCAACGCCGACCGCGGCGTCACCGCGTCCTTCCAGTCCCGTACCGCCGCCCGGTCCCGGTGTTTCGTCGCCCCGCCGGTGCCCGGTGTCGCCTCGTCGCTGGAGCCCGGTGTCGCCTCGCCGCCGGAGCCTGGTGTGGCGTCACCACCGGTGCCCGGTGTCGCCTCTCCGCTGGAGCCTGGTGTGGCGTCACCACCGGTGCCCGGTGTCGCGTCGCCGCCGACGGCGGGTACGGCGCCGTCGGCGGGGCCGGTCGCCGGGGGTTCGCCGCCCGGCCGGGGCGCCGCGTCGTCGTTCGTACCGTCGTGTTCGTTCACGGCCGCTCCCCCGGGAATGCGGATGTTCTCCGCAGTTTCTCCCGCCGGTACGCGTCGTGTGCACGGTTTGCCCAGAGTGCCACCCGCTGCGGGCCGGTGGCGTCGGCGCGGACCCCACGGTCCCCGGCGACGGTCCTAACAGTCCAGGAAGATCGGGTTGGTCAGCGCCGCCATCGAGCCGTACGGGAGGGCGGCGCCGGCATCGGCGTGCCGTACCTCGGCGCGGACGTAGCCGGTGCAGCGGGCGGTGGTGCGCCACTCGACCAGGCCGGGCAGCGGCGCCGCGTGCACCAGGCCCCGGTCGGTGACCAGGCGTACCGTGCCGGCCGGAACGCCGGCGACGTCCAGCCGCACCGTGACCGGGGTGTCCGGCGCGACGGCGAGCCGGTCGCCGATCCCGGCGGTACGCCCGTCCGCGGTCGCCACGAGCGACACGGTCACCGCGGCGTCGTCCGCCAGGTACGAGCGGCCCGCGGCGATGCCCGCCTTGATCCCGGTGGCGGACAGCGCCTCGGCGTGCACCACGGTCTGCGGCAGGCCGACCACGTCGCCGTCCCGGTGCGCGTCGCTGTTGCCCATCGCCGGGACGAACCGGCCGGCGACCAGCGTCCCGTCCCAGGTGGCGAGCGCCGCCTCGTTGCCGATCGACCACGGGCCGTTCCACACCTCGACCGCGTCGGCCTGCTCGTAGCCGAACTTCCACGAGCACGCCACGCACTGCCCGTACGGGTGGGCCGGCACGACGAGGCCGCCGAGCTCGCGCACCCGCGCCGCGTGGTCGGCGAACACGCCGTCGGTGGCCCGGTACCGCCAGTCGATCCAGGAGCCGGGCGGCAGGCCGATGGCGAGGCAGTGGCCGTTGCGGGTGGTGATCTCCTCGCCGGTGAGGATCAGCAGGTCGTCCCCGGCGTACTCGCCCCAGACCCGGTGCGAGGCGGGCGTGTTGTGCTCGCTGGAGTTGATGAAGTCCAGGCCGCGGGCCCGCGCGGCGGCGGCGACCTGCGCCGGGGTACGGCCGCCGTCGGAGTAGACGGTGTGCAGGTGGCAGTCGCCGCGGTACCAGCCGGGGCCGCGCCCGGTCGCCGCCGGCGGGTACCGCACCGACGGCTCACCGGCCACCGGCGCGTCGTCGAACGTCACCTCGACCGTGTAGTCGAGCCCGCCCGGCGCCACCGTGTACGGCCCGAGCACGACGTGCCAGCGGCCCGGCTCGATCGGCCCCGGCAGGTAGCCGGGCGTGGCGTCGGCCGCGGACAGCTCGAACCGGTCCCGCGCCCCACCGGACCAGCCGCGAAAGCCCGCCTCGGTCCCGCGCTGGTCGAAGATGCCCACGTCGCAGGCGTTGCCGACGGTGCCCGCGGCCAGCACCGGCCGGTCGTACGAGTACCGCACGGCGAGGCGCGCGGTGCCGGCCGGCACGTCGACCGGCAGGTACACGTAGTCGGCGGCGCCAGGGTCGAGATGCCCGGTGTACACGCGTTTCTGCACCACGCCAGTCTGCCGTGCCCTCCCGGCCCCCCGGCAACCCTGCCGTCCCGGCCGCGCGGTACCTCTTGGCCGGCAACCCCGTCGCCCCGGTCGCGCGGCAACCCTGTCGTCCCGGTCGCCCGGCAACCTTGCTCACCTGCCGGGACTGTGGCGTTCGCGTACCGATCAACTGCGGGACGGAGGTTTCCGGCATGATCCGACCCATGCGAATTCGAGCGCTCGTCGTTGCCTCCGTCACCGCACTCGGTACCGTGGCCGCCGCCGCGCCGGCGGTCGCCCATCCCGCGCCCGGCCGCCACGACGCCGGTGCCTGCTCCCCCTCCGTGTCGCTGCGCGGCTTCTCGGACGCGCTGGACAAGCGGACGTTCGGCGATGCGCAGGTCGGCGAGCTGTCCGGGCTGCAGTTCGACGGCTCGCACCTGCTGGCCGTCAGCGACACGTCGGCGCTCTGGACGCTGACCCGGCCCACCCGCGGCCTCGTCACCGAACCCGTCGGGTACCAGCCGTTGGCGGACGAGCACGGCGACCCGATCGACTCCGAGGCGATCGCCGTCGACCGGGACGGCACCCGGCTGATCACCTCGGAGATCGAGCCGTCGGTCCGCCGGTACGACCGGCGCGGGAAGGTGCTGGCCAGCCTGCCGGTGCCGGACCGGTTCCGGGTCGCACCGGCCGGCGAGGCCGAGGAGAACGCCACCTTCGAGGGGCTGACCCTGCTGCCCGGCGACCGTTCGCTCATCGCGACGATGGAGTCGCCGCTGTCCGGCGACGGCACGGACGCCGACGGTAACGGGCTCAACCGGTTCCTCCGCTGGGACCGGCGGCACGGCCGGTTCGAGGTCGCGGCGCAGTACGCGTTCACCGTCGACGCCGGCCTGCAGATCTCCGACGTCCAGGCCATCTCGCCGAACCGGCTGCTGGTGCTGGAGCGGGGCTGGAAGAAGGGCTACGGCAACACGATCCGGCTGTACGAGGCGGATCTGACCGGCGCGCAGGATGTCACCGGTGTCGCCAGCCTGGCCGACACGACCGTCCGGCAGGTGCACCGCAGGCTGCTCGCCGATATCGGCCAGTGCCCGAGCGACGGGGCGACGACCAAGCAGCCGCAGCCCAACCCGCTGCTGGACAACATCGAGGGGATGGTGTTCACCGGCCGGCACCTGCGAGGCGACCGCCGGGAGCTGCTGATGGTCTCCGACGACAACCTGTCCGACGAGCAGATCACCCGGCTGTACTCGTTCGCGGTCCGCGTCTGATCGCCGCCGAAGGGCAGCGGTCCGCGTCCGATCGCCGCCGAAGGGCGGCGTTGCCCGGCTGACCGCGTGCCGGAGCCCCCCGGCGGGTTCCGGCACGCGGTGCATCGGCGCCGCTCCGGGTTACCAGGCGTACGCCTCGGGTGCCGGGTGTGCGCCGTTCGGCGCCGGCGGCGGGAACAGCTCGTCGAGCCGGGCCAGCACCGTGTCGTCGAGCGTGATGTCGAGGGCGCGGAGCGAACCGTCCAGGTGCTCGATCGTCCGCGGCCCGGTGATGGGTCCGGTGACGCCGTCCTGGGCGAGCAGCCAGGCCAGTCCGACGTGTGCCGGGTCCTCGCCGATCTCGGCACACAGCTTCTCGTACGCCTCGATCGTGTCGCGGTGCTGCGCCAGGGCGTCGGCCGCGTGCCCGGAGCTGCCCCGGCGCGCGCCGTTCTCCCGCTGCTTGCGCAGCACGCCGCCGAGCGCGCCACCGTGCAGCGGGGACCACGGGATCACCCCGATGCCGTACTCCCGGGCGGCCGGCAGCACCTCCAGCTCGACCCACCGGGCCATCAGGTTGTACAGCGACTGCTCGCTCACCAGGCCGAGGAAGTGCCGCGAACGGGCGGCCTCCTGCGCCTGGGCGAGGTGCCAGCCGGCGAAGTTGGACGAGCCGAAGTAGAGCACCTTGCCCTGCTGGCGCAGCACGTCGAACGCCTCCCAGATCTCGTCCCACGGGGTCGCCCGGTCGACGTGGTGCATCTGGTACAGGTCGATGTGGTCGGTCTGCAGCCGGCGCAGCGACTGCTCGCAGGCGCGCCGGATGTGCAGCGCGGACAGCCGTGCCGTGTTCGGCCAGTCGCCCATCGTGCCGTACACCTTGGTGGCCAGGACGGTCCGGTCGCGCCGGTCGCCGCCGGAGGCGAACCAGCGGCCGATGATCTGCTCGGTGACGCCCTCGCCCAGCACCCGCCCGTAGATGTCGGCGGTGTCGAAGAAGTTGATGCCGTGCTCGTGCGCACGGTCCATGATCGCGAAGCTGTCCGGCTCGGTCGCCTCGGTGCCGAAGTTCATGGTGCCGAGGACGAGCCGGGACACCGACAGGCCGGTGCGGCCCAGTTGCGTGTACTGCACGGTGCGAACCCCTTCGGTGCGGTGTGGGCGGGGGACCCACGCAGGGGCGCGCCACCGACCAGGTCGCCGCCGGCGACTCCCGGCCTCGACCACTAACGAAACTGATCGTACAGTATCGCTATGAGCGCCGAGCGGAACAGTGACGTCGACGACTCCACGCGGGCGGCCGCCGCCCGGCGGGGCCGCCCGCGCAGCGAGCGCGCGCGCCGGGCGGTCCTCGCCGCGGCCCGCGAACTGCTCACCGACCGAGGTCTGCCCGGCCTGAGCGTCGACGACATCGCCAGTCACGCGGGGGTCAGCAAGGCCACCATCTACCGGTGGTGGCCGACCAAGGCGGCCGTGCTGATGGACGCGTTCACCGACGCGGTCGAGGACCGGATGACGTTCCCGACCGGCGACGACCCGCTCGGCCGGCTGCGCGAGCAGCTCGGTCGGGTCGCCCGGCTGATGAACGAGCCCGCTGCGCGCCGGCCGTTCGTGGCCCTCGTCGCGGCCAGCCAGCACGACCCGGAGCTCGCCGCCGCGCTGCGGGACCGGTTCGTCGCCGGCCGCCGGGCCGCCGCGCGCGAGCTGGTCATCGAGGCCGTCCGGGCCGGCCAGCTCGCCGCCGGCACCGACCCCGACACGGTCCTCGACATGCTCTACGGCGCCCTCTACTACCGCCTGCTGGTCAGCGGCGACCCGCTCACCCCGGACTACCCCGACCACCTCGTCGACACCCTCGGCGCGCGCCCGCCCGTCGCCTGACGGCGTACCGCGACCGACTCCAGACCGGCGCCGAAGCCTCTCCCCGCCGCCGGTCTCTCGCGCGGGTCAGGCGGCGGTCCGGGCCGGCTCCGGTGTCTCTACCGGCGTGGCCGCGGTCTTGCCCGCCGCGAGGGCGGTCAGCGCCAGCGTCAACACCACGAACCCGACCTGCCCGACCAGGTCGACGCCGTGCTTCGGCTGTGCCACGAAGCCGACCACGCAGTACACCAGCAGCGCGCCGGCCGCCGAGGCGAACGCGTGCCGCGCCGTCCAGCTGGTACGCCGGGACCAGGCGACGAGCAGCGCCGCGACCGCGGCGTAGAGCACCAGGTCGACCGGGATCGGCCAGCCGCCGGGCAGGCCGTGGTTCGTCAGCTCGAACACCGCACCAGCCACCGCCGCGAGCAGCGCCACCAGCCACGGTGCCGGCACCCGGCCGGTACCGGTGCGACGGCGCCGGTCGACCCGCGGGAACAGGAACGCGACCACGATGCACAGCGCCGTCGCGACCGCGGTCAGCGCCACCTGGCCGACCGACAGCTCGTACGCCGGGAACGACGGGAGGCCGCCGCGGAACGTGACGTGCACGAGAGCGACGCCGGCGACGAAGACCGCCGCCGTCACCGTCAGCCCGACCCGGCCGAGCCAGGGCCCGGTGCCGCGACGCGCGTACAGCGCTTCGGTGAGGGCGATGGAGGCGCCCATGCTCCACACCACGTGCAGCGTCAGCACGAACAACCACCAGGTCCAGCCGATCCCGAACAGGTTGCCGGGGCCGAGCAGGTGCAGGCCGGCGAACCTGGGGTTGAACAGGCTCATGTCCGCGAACCCCTCCTCGACCAGCCCGTACGCCGCGGCCAGCGCCAGCATCGTCGGCCAGCCGCGGCCGGTCCGCCGGGTCACCTCGCGCACCAGCACGGCCCCCGCGCCGTACATGGCGGCGTCCATCGGGTACGCGAACGCCGCGCTCAGCGTCGTGTTCCCGAGCAGGAACTCCCCCACGAACGGGGCCAGCAGGACCAGCACCCACGCCGGTGCGATTCGTCGCCACATCTCGATCACCCTCCGCCGAAACGATCGAGCCCAGCCTCGCGCTGCGGCACCCATCCCGGGCAGAGTCGTCGATCCGGACTCCGCCGGTACAAATGTCCTGCCCGGTGGCCGCGCGATCGCCGTCCGACGGGGCCGCGCCGCCGCCCGGCCGGTGCCTGGCCTGCCCGGCGGTCGCGGACTAGCGTGGGACCGATGGGGAGCACCGAGGTCGACGTCGACCCGCCGCGCCGGCGCGGCGCCGAGACCGGGCCGAGGTCGGACGACGCCGACCGGCTCAGCCTGGACGATCCGTTCACGGTGGCCACCGACTACTGGCACCGGCTGCCGGACGGCCGGATCCAGTGCGACGTGTGCCCGCGCGCCTGCAAGCTGCACGAGGGGCAGCGCGGGCTGTGCTTCGTGCGCGGGCGGGTCGACGACCAGATCGTGCTCGCGTCGTACGGCCGGTCCTCCGGGTTCTGCGTCGACCCGATCGAGAAGAAGCCGCTGAACCACTTCCTGCCCGGTACGCCGGTGCTGTCGTTCGGCACCGCCGGCTGCAACCTGGCCTGCCGGTTCTGCCAGAACTGGGACATCTCCAAGTCGCGCGAGATCGACACGCTGACCTCGGCCGCCGGCCCGGAGGCGCTGGCCCGTGCGGCCGAGCAGCTGGGCTGCCGCTCGATCGCCTTCACGTACAACGATCCGACGATCTTCCTGGAGTACGCGATGGACGTCGCGGACGCCTGCCGGGAGCGCGGGATCAAGGCGGTGGCGGTGAGCGCCGGGTACATCAACGAGGACGCGCGCCGGGATCTCTACTCCCACATGGACGCGGCGAACATCGACCTCAAGGCGTTCAGCGAGCGGTTCTACCGCAAGGTCACGTTCGGCAAGCTGGACAACGTGCTGGCCACGCTCGACCACCTGCGCGAGACCGACGTCTGGTTCGAGGTGACGACGCTGCTGATCCCCGGCCAGAACGACGCGGACGACGAGATCGCGAAGCAGTGCGACTGGTTCGCCGAACATCTCGGGTCGGACGTGCCGTTGCACTTCACCGCGTTCCATCCGGACTTCAAGATGCGCGACATCCCGCGCACCCCGCCGGAGACGCTGCGCCGGGCCCGGCGGATCGCCCGCGAGCGCGGCCTGCACCACGTCTACACCGGCAACGTGCACGACGCCGACGGCCAGACCACGTACTGCCCGTCCTGCGGGAAACCGGTGATCGTGCGCGACTGGTACGTGCTGGGCGAGTACCGGTTGACCGACGACGGTCACTGTGTCCACTGTGGAGCGTCGGTGGCCGGCGTGTTCGACGGCCCGCCCGGCGACTGGGGCTCCCGCCGGCAGCCGGTCCGGCTGGTCGAGCGCGGCGGCCTCGGCCCGCACGACCGCCGCGCCCCGGCCGGTACCGGCGGTGCCCGGTGACGGTGCGCCCGCCGGCGGTGGCCGGGAAGTTCTACCCGGCCGACCCGGAGAGCCTGCGCGGCCTGGTCGACTCGCTGCTCGCCGGCGTGGCGGTGCCGGCCGGCGAGGCGCTCGCCCCGGCGTACGTGGTGCCGCACGCCGGCTACCGGTTCTCCGGGCCCACCGCCGCCCTGGTGTACGCGCGGTTCGCGGCGCACGCCGAGCGGATCGCCCGGGTACTGCTGATCGGCCCGGCGCACTTCGTCCGGCTGACCGGCTGCGCGGTATCCACAGTGGACAAATGGGCCACCCCGCTGGGCGAGGTCCCGCTCGACGCGATCGGGCGCAACACCCTGGTCGAGGCCGGTGTCGCGGCGGCGAACGACGAGCCGCACGAGCCGGAGCACTCGCTGGAGGTACAGGTCCCGTTCCTGCAGGCGGTGCTCACGCCGGGCACCCCGATCCTGCCGGTGGTGGCCGGGCCGACGCCCGCGGACGCGGTCGCCGACCTGCTCGCCGCGGGCATCCGGCGCCCCGGCACCGTGCTGCTGTGCTCCACCGACCTGTCCCACTACCACCCGGACGCGCAGGCGCGCGAGCAGGACGCCGGCACCATCCGCGCGGTCACCGAGCGGGCACCGGACCGGATCGGGGTGCGGGACGCCTGCGGCGTGTTCGGCCTGCGCGGGTTGACCGCGCTCGCCGCCCGCGCCGGCTGGACCCCGCGGCTGCTCGGCTACGCCACCTCCGCCGACACCATCGGCCCGCCCGACCGGGTCGTCGGCTACGCCGCCTTCGCCCTCTCCTGACCGCACTACCGCGCGCTGGACCGTGGCGCCAGCACGTTCCTCGGACGTTTCGGCCGAAGTAGTGCACTCTGGCCGGGAGGGTCGGCGCTTCGCCGGACGATCCGGTCAGCGGTAGTCGTCGGGGTCGTCGGGGACCGTGCGGGACTGTTCCAGGGTGTCGTCGACCGGCGTCTCCAGGCCGATGTCCGGCGTGGGCTCGTCCTCGTCGGCCGGCTCGGCGGGCCGCTCGTCGTCCGGCGAGTCGGCGTCCGGTGCCTCGATCCGCGCGGCGACCGGTGTCTCTTCCGGCCGGTACTCGCTCGGGTCGCGCTCCTGGTCGGGTGCCAGTTCCGGCTCGGTCACCGCGTCACCTCCGCAGATCGGTTCGCCGGTGCCGTACGCGCCGGCGCGGGCGTCGTGCCGCTGTCGCTGCGTGTGCGCCTCAACCGTAACCGGGTACCCGGCCGCCCGCAGCGCCTCACCGAGGTACCCGCCGGGCCGCCCGGCGAACGTCAGGGGGCCGCCGAACGTCAGGGGCCGCCGAACGTCAAGGGCCAGCGAACGTCAGGGGGCCGCCGAACGTCACCGGGCCGGCGAATGTGCGGAATACTCGACGGCGCGGTACGGCCGGTCGCAGGATCGACCGTGCCGGGGACAGCGGCGTCCATCTTCCGGTGTCGACCCCGTGCCGGGGTCACACCCGCGAGACTCGACCGAGACACGACACAGCTCAAGGAGCGCTCATGCCCATCGCCACGCCCGAGGTGTACGCCGAGATGCTGGACCGCGCGAAGGCCGGCAGCTTCGCGTACCCGGCGATCAACGTGACCTCGTCGCAGACGCTGAACGCCGCGCTGCGCGGCTTCGCCGAGGCCGGCAGTGACGGGATCGTCCAGGTGTCCACGGGCGGCGCCGAATACCTGTCCGGCTCGACGATCAAGAACATGGTGTCCGGCGCGGTCGCGCTCGCCGGGTACGCGCACGAGGTGGCCAAGCAGTACCCGGTCAACATCGCGCTGCACACCGACCACTGCCCGAAGAACAAGCTCGACTCGTACGTGCGGCCGCTGCTCGCGATCTCCGCGGAGCGGGTGGCGCGCGGCGAGGACCCGCTGTTCCAGTCGCACATGTGGGACGGCTCGGCGGTGCCGCTGGACGAGAACCTGGAGATCGGCCGGGAGCTGCTGGCCCAGGCGCACCAGGCGAGGATCGTGCTGGAGGTCGAGATCGGCGTGGTCGGCGGCGAGGAGGACGGCGTCGTCGGCGAGATCAACGACAAGCTCTACACCACGCCGGCCGACGGGCTGAAGACCGTCGAGGCGCTGGGGACCGGCGAGAACGGCCGCTACCTGACCGCGCTGACGTTCGGCAACGTGCACGGGGTGTACAAGCCGGGCAACGTGAAGCTGCGGCCGGAGATCCTGAAGCAGATCCAGGACGAGGTCGGCGCGAAGGTCGGCCAGCAGCGCCCGTTCGACCTGGTGTTCCACGGCGGGTCCGGCTCGACGCTGGACGAGATCCGGGCCGCGGTCGACTACGGCGTGGTCAAGATGAACATCGACACCGACACGCAGTACGCCTTCACCCGGCCGGTGGTCGACCACATGCTGCGCAACTACGACGGCGTGCTCAAGATCGACGGTGAGGTCGGCAACAAGAAGCAGTACGACCCGCGGGCCTGGGGCAAGGCGGCCGAGCAGGGCATGGCCGAGCGGGTCCAGGCGGCCTGCGAGGCGCTGCGCTCCACCGGTACGACGCTGGCGAAGTGACCGGAGGCCCGCAGCGGGCCTTCGGGAGCGGTCCGGAAACGCCGGACACGAGTTGCGTAACGAGCGTCACACACCGACTCGCCAACACAACCGAAAGTGTGGTACGAACGGCACTCGGTCGGACCTAGGGTCTGTCACGGCGTCGCTGCGGGCTGCCGGTGCGGCGCCGAGACGGGCCCTGGGATCGTTCCGAGACCCTGCCCCGGCGGTCTCGCGGTGCGGAGGTGGGACGGGCCAGCGGGCCGACCCTGCGGGTTCGACCGGGTGCCGGGTCCGGGGCCAGCCGGCATGGTGATCTTTCGTGATACGGAATGGGGTCGCGGCGTCGTGAGCGAGACTGGCTTTCTGGGGGGATGAGCACCTTCTACCTCGTCCAGCACGGCGAGAAACAACGCAGGGGAGGCGACCCGGGGCTGACCGTCACCGGGCGGGCCCAGGCGCTGTGGACCGGCTCGTGCCTGCGAGGCAGGGGCATCACCCAGGTCTGGGCCAGTCCGCTGCGGCGCAGCCGGGAGACGGCCGAGATCATCGCCGCGGTGCTCGGTCTGCCGGTGCGCACCGACCCGCGGCTGCGGGAGCGGATGAGCTGGGACGGCAGCCAGCCGTTCGACACCTTCCAGCGCGAATGGGAACGCTCCACCGCCGACCGGGACTACCGGCCGCTGTGGGGGGACAGCTCCCGGGACGCCGGCGACCGGCTCGCCGGGTTCCTGCGCGAGCACGCCGAGGATCGCGGCAACACGGTGGTCGTCTCGCACGGCGGCGTCACCGTCGACCTCGTTCGTACCCTGTTCGGGGAGGCACCGCTCGCCGACCGGCCGGAGCTGCTCACCCGCGGCGTCGCGCCGTGCTCGCTGACCACGGTGCGGTACACGGACGCCGCGCCGGCGCTGGAGCAGTTCGCCGACGACCGGCACCTGTCCACCCCGGAGGCGCCGACCGGCGCGTTCATCCACCAGGTCGGCGGGTACCGGCCGCGCTGGCTCTACACCGCCCGGGAGATCCTGGACGTGCACGGCGAGCGGCTGTCCCGGCTGGCCGGCCGGCCGCTGGAGCACACCTGGGTGCTGTGGGACCGCGACCTCGACGAGTGGTACAGCGAGGGGCCGGTGGTGTTCCAGTTCGCCGGCGAGCGGCTCACCGCCTGCCACCGGCGTACCGGGGAGTGCTCGCTGAGCTGGGACGACCTCGACCCGACCGAGCCGGTCGACGCCGGCGACGAGAGCCTGCGGCTGTGCTGGCGGGCCGACGTGCTGCCGCCGCTCGAACCGGTGGTCGGGCACCCGCTCCGGCTGCTGGACCTGGTCGAGGACGGCGATTCGGACGGGCGCTGGCTGATCAGCGGGCTCGACTTCGGCTTCGACGACCCGCACGTCGTGCTCGCGAACGTGGACGGGCACAACGCGCTGTCCGCGCTGCCGGCCGCCGGCACCGAGCCGCGCCGCCGGGTCCGGGTGTCCTGACCGCGTCGACGCCCCGGCAGACGAGAACGGTGGCCCGTCGCGAGTGCGGCGGGCCACCGTCATACCGGGTCCTGGGGAGGCTCCGGACACCTGGTACGTCGGGCCGTGCCGGCCCCGTGTTACACGCCCGCCGCAGCTTCGCCGTCGGTACCGGCACGCCTCCGTGCGGTGGTCGCAGCCCCGGCGCCGTCGCCCGGTCCCGGCGCCGGGACGGCCGTCCCGCGTGGCGGGTAGCGTTTGGGTGCCCGGAGATGTCGGGTGCCCGGAGATGTCGTACCGATTGGCGGATGAGCGTGTCGCACCAGAACCTGCTGCCGGAACCGCCGGCGACCCTGCTCGCCGAGGAGCCCGAACCGGACGCCGAGCTGGCCGCCGCGGTGCGCGACGACGGTGACGTCGCCGCGGTCGCCGCCCACTTCCCGGCGTACAGCGCCGCCTGGGCCGAACTGGCCGAGCGCGCGCTGGCGAGCGGCGCGGTGGTGACGGCGTACGCGTACGCGCGCACCGGCTATCACCGCGGGCTCGACCAGCTGCGCCGCAACGGCTGGAAGGGGTTCGGCCCGGTGCCGTGGTCGCACCTGCCGAACCGCGGCTTCCTGCGCTGCCTGCACGCCCTCGGACAGGCGGCCGGCGAGATCGGCGAGTCGGACGAGGCGGCCCGCTGCGCCACCTTCCTGCGCGACTGCGACCCCTCCGCCGCCGACGCCCTGGACGGTTAGCTAGGCGCCGGCGCCTGAGCCGGCCACGGCGGTGCGGGTGTAGTGGCGCATCTCCTCGATCGCCGGGAAGTACGGCTTGATCTCGGCGAAGAAGGCGCGGAAGGCGGGGCTGCCGCGGAAGCCGGTGAGGTGGTCGGCGGCGGAGGTCCAGGTGATGCGCAGGACGTACGATTCAGGGTCCTCGTCGCAGCGGGTCAGCTCGTAGTCGACGCACTGCGGCGCACCGGCCAGCGGCACCGCCGCGCGGGCGTACGCGGCCTCGAACGCCTCGGCGTCGGCAACCGGAATGCGATAGCGGGTGTACTCGATGATCATGAAGCCAGCGAAACATCGGGCCGGCGCGGCCGCAAGAACGCACTTTCCGGTGCGTGCCCGGTGAGTGCCGCCCGCGCCTACCACTGCCCGGTCGAGCTGACGATGGACGTCATCGGCCGCAGGTGGACGGCGGTGATCCTGGCACACCTGAAGGAGGGCGTGCACCGGTACGGCGAGCTGCGCCGCCGGATGCCCGACGTCAGCGAGAAGATGCTCACCCAGCGGCTGCGCGAGCTGGAGCGCGCCCGGCTGATCAGCCGCACCGTGCACGACGGCGTGCCGGCACCCGTCTCGTACCGGCTGACCGACGAGGGCGTCAGCCTCGCCCCCGTCCTCCAGGCGCTGTACGACTGGGGCACCACCCACGCCACCCGCCACGCCATCCCGCTGGACCCGATCTCCTAGCGGCCGGGCCGCGTCGGACCCTAGAGTCCCTCCGCGACCGCGGCGGCGATCTTCAGCCAGGCGTCCCGGCTGGACTGGGACAGCCCCGCGTAGCGGATCGGCTCACCCGAGTCGAGCAGCTTCTCGTACGGCGCGAGCAGCACCGCCCGGGTGCGCGCGGAGAAGTGCCGCTGCACCGCCGGCAGGTCGAGGTCCTTGCGGTGCGCCGGCATCGAGACCACGGTGACCGCGCGCCGGACCAGGTCGTGCCGGCCGGTCTGCTCCAGGTGGTCCAGCGCCCGGGCGGCCGTCTCGGCCGAGTCGTTGCGGGCCGACATGCACACCACCAGCTGGTCGGTGGCGTCGATCGCAGACTGCCAGTTCGCGGCGCGCACGTTGTTCCCGGTGTCGACCACGATCAGCTTGTAGAACCGGCTGACCACCTCGCGGATGTCGTGGAACGCCGCCGCGGTGAGCATCTCGCCGGCGGTCGCCGACTCGTCCGACGCCAGCACGTCGAACATCGCCTCGCCCTGGGACCGCACGTACTGGGAGAGGTCGCCGACCCGGCCGGTCGGGCCGCGGAAGTGCGCCAGGTCGCGGAGCAGGTCGCGCACCGTACGGTTGTGGAAGTCCTGCGCGGCGCGCATCCCCAGGGTGCCCTGGGTCTCGTTGTTGTCCCAGGCCAGCACGTAGCCGCCGCGCTTCTGGCCGAACGTCATCGCGACCATCAGCACCGCGACGGTCTTGCCGGCGCCGCCCTTCGGGTTGATCACGGTGATCTGCCGCAGGCCGCCGAAGTTGCGCCGCACCATCTCGACCGCGTGCCGCTGCTCCTGCTCCTTGCGGCCCGGACCGAGCTTCATCAGCCCGAACGAACCGACCCGCACCGCCCGCCGTACGCCCTGGGCGGCGACCGGGTCGCTGGGCCGGGCGGCGCGGCGCTGGGCGAAGTCGTCCGCGGTCGGCGCGTGGTCCGCCCCCGGCATCGGGTACTGCGGCTGCTGCTCGGGCTGCTGGTACGGCCCGGCCTGGTACTGCTGGCCGGCGCCCCACTGCTGCCCGCCGGGCTGCGGGGTCGGTGCGGCGCCCCAGCCCGGCTGCGGCGGGTACGCGTCGTACCCGGGCTGTGCCGGCTGCGGTGCCGCCGGCCACTGCTGCCCCGGATCGACCGCCGACTGCCCGGCGCCCTGGTTCGGCCCGCCGCCCTGCCCCGAACCGGGCGGCGCGGGACTGCCCTGCACCGGACCCCCGGCCGAGCCGTCCTGCGGGGACCCGCCCTGCGCCGGACCGCCCGGCGCGGAACCATCCTGGGCCGGGCCGCCGCTCTGCGCCGGGCTGCCCTGTGCCGGGCTGCTCTGTGCCGGACTGCCCTGCACCGGACTGCCTTGCGCGGGACCGTTCTGCGCCGGACCGGGCGGCACCTGACCGGTCGGCATCGGGCCGTCCTGGTTCTGCCCGGGCTGGGTTCGGCCGGGCTGCGATGCCGCGTGCTGCTGGTCGGGGCCGGCGGAACCGTTCGGGCTCGGTGCGGCCGGCCCCGCGGCGCCCTGGCCGACCGGGCCCGGCGTGCCGCGCCGGCTCGCCGGCGGGCCGGACTGCGGCTCGGCCAGCGGCGGCAGCGCCAGCTGGTCGAAGACACCGTCCTGGGTGTGGTCGTACGGCGCGTCGCCGGGCCGGGTCGCCGGCGCGCCGGGTTGCGGCGAGGCGGGTGCCGGGCCGGCGAACTGCGGCCAGCCGGCGCCCGCACCGGTGAACGGATCGACGTCCGGCGGCTCGGGCCAGCCGGTGTCGGTGCCGCCGGCCGGCTGCTGCGACCAGTCCGCGGTGGTCGGCCGGCCGTCGGTGGGCTGGAACGCGGGCCAGTCGGACCCGGCGCCACCGGCCGGAGCGGGCTCGGAGAACGGCGACCACGGGTTGGTGTCGGCCACCGGCCAGCCCGCGCCGCCCGGATCGGTACCGGCCCAACCGTCCGCGTCCGGCGCCGGCGGCGGCCAGGGCGCGTCCGGGCCGGCCGGCGGGGCCGTGTCGTCCAGCTGGGCCGTCGGGGTCGGGTCGTCGGAGACGGACCCCGGCGGTACCGGTGGCCACGGCCCGGGCGCGCCGTCGTTCGGCGCACCGGCTGTCGCGGCGCCGTCCCGGCGGGGCGGGACGGTGGTTCGGGCACCGTCATCCGCGGGCGACGAGGTCGACTGCCGACCGGTGCGGGAATCCTCCACCAGTTCCCCCTGTGACCTGTACGGTCCGCGACGAGTGGTCGCGGACGGTGAGCGCACTACTCGATATTGTCGGCCATTCGTCCGGCCGACGCAGATTTGGCAGAACCTGACCGAGACAGATCTAGCAGTTCTATCGGTACACCGCCCACGCACCTCGTTCCACCCACCAGGTGCGCTTGCGGGTCAGCGTGCCGGTCACCGCGTCGTCGACGAACGGTACGTCCTCGGTGGGCGTCACGGCGACCGCGCGGCCGTGCGCCCGGCGTACCTCGACCCGGGCGCGCCGGTTGCCCAGCCAGCGCTTGCCCACGTACCGCAGCACCGCCACGGCGACGTCGACCGAGCCGTCGGCCGGATCCGCCGCGGTGACCAGTGGCAGCCCGTCGACCTCGGTGTAGCTGCCGCCGGGCGCGTTGACCACCGTGCACAGCAGCAGTGGATCGGTGCCGTCGGACAGCACCGCGTCGTCCACGTTGACCACGGCGCGCCACGGTACCGGTCGGCCGTCCTCGTCCGCACCACCCAGCAGCGCGCCGTGCAGCGTCACCGAACCGCCGTCGGTACGCAGCAGGTCGAAGCGGGCGGTGCGACCGGCGAGCACCGCGGCCGCCACCGCGGCCGGGTCGCGCGGCAGGCCGAGCCGGGCGACCAGGTCGTCGGTGCCGTTGCGGTCCAGCGACAGCAGGCCGATCGGCGGCAGATCCGGCAGGGTGCGGTCGGTGGGCAGGTCGGCGGGGCGCTTGCTGGGCGGTGGCGCGCAGCGCCGGACCAGCCGGCGGACCACCGCGCGGGCCTCGCCGTCGTCGTTGCCGACCACGACGAGCTTGCCGTCGGCCAGCACCGTCTCCTTGAGTACGGTGTCGATCTCGGCGTCCGAGTTCGCCTCCACCAGCCTGACCTCGGCGCCGCCGGCGCGCAGCGCGTCCCGGCAGGCCAGTACCGCGGCGCGCGGCGTCGGCGGTTCGCCGTGCCCGCCGCAGCCGCCCGCGCCGGACCCGCAACTCGCGGCGTCGCTGCCGCAGCCCGCGCTGTCGGCACCGCACACCGCCCCGCTCGTACCGCAGCTGTCGCAGTCGTCGCCGGCGTCGTCGCCCTGGCCGAGGCCGAGCAGTACCACCTGGTCGCCCACGTCGTTCCTCCCGTACACCGGTCCGCGGATCGGCTGTCGCTCGGTACCACGGTGGCAGGCTCCGCGGGGGCGGCCGGCGCCAGGGTCGGCATCGTCACCGGCCCGCGGGATTCTCGCGCAGGCCCGACACCTGGTCGGGCCGGTGGGCGGCGGCAGCCCACCGGCCCGCGACCTCTATGGTTCCGGTGTAGCGGGAGGCGCCAGGAGGGCGGACGCATGCCAGCGATCGTGGTCGTCGGTGGACAGTGGGGCGACGAGGGCAAGGGTCGGGCAACCGACCAGCTCGGGGACCGAATCGACTATGTGGTGCGATACCAGGGCGGCAACAACGCCGGGCACACCATCGTCACGCCGGACGGCGAGAAGTTCGCGCTGCACCTGCTGCCGTCCGGGGTGATCACGCCCGGCGTGGTGACCATCATCGGCAACGGCGTGGTGGTCGACCCGAAGGCGCTGCTGGAGGAGATGGACGGGCTCGCCGCCCGTGGCGTCGACACCAGCAACCTGCTCGTGTCGGCCGACGCGCACCTGATCATGCCGTACCACCGGATCATGGACAAACTGACCGAGCGGTACCTGGGTGTGCAGCGCATCGGCACCACCGGCCGCGGCATCGGCCCGTCGTACGGCGACAAGATCGCGCGGATCGGCATCCGGATGCAGGATCTGCTCGACCCGGGCATTCTGGCGCAGAAGCTGCAGGGCGCGCTGCGGGAGAAGAACCAGGTCCTGGTCAAGGTGTACAACCGCAAGGCGATCGACGCCGACGCGGTGTGCGCCGAGTACCTGGAGTACGCCGAGCGGCTCCGCCCGTACATCGCGGACACCCGGCTGGTGCTCGACCAGGCGCTGACCGCCGGCAAGACGGTGCTGATGGAGGGCGCCCAGGCGACCATGCTCGACCTGGACCACGGCACCTACCCGTTCGTCACCTCGTCCAACCCGACCTCGGGCGGCGCCGCCGTCGGCTCCGGCATCCCGCCGACCCGGATCGACCGCGTCGTCGGCGTCTCCAAGGCGTACGCGACCCGGGTCGGCGCCGGGCCGTTCCCGACCGAACTGTTCGACGAGAACGGCGAGCACCTGCGCAAGGTCGGCGGCGAGTACGGCGTGACCACCGGCCGGCCGCGCCGCACCGGCTGGTTCGACGCCGTCGTCGCCCGGTACGCGACCCGGGTCAACGGGCTGACCGACCTGGTGCTGACCAAGCTCGACATCCTGTCCGGGCTGCCCCGGGTGCCGCTGTGCGTGGCATACGACGTGAACGGCACCCGCTACGACGAGATGCCGATGACGCAGACCGACTTCCACCACGCCAAGCCGATCTACGAACACCTGGACGGCTGGTGGGAGGACCTGGCCGACGTGCGCAAGTTCGACGACCTGCCGGCGAACGCGCAGCGCTACGTCGAGCGGGTCGAGCAGCTCGCCGGTGCGCCGGTGTCGATCGTCGGCGTCGGCCCGCGCCGCGACCAGACCATCGTCCGCCACGACCTGCTCTAGCGGGTTCGCTGCACCTCGGGGCCGGGTGGGTCCGACGCGGCGTACCGGTCGGCCCGCCGGTCGCGCAGCCAGCCGGCGACGGCCGGTCGGTACTGCGCCACGATGGCGGCGGCGATCAGCGGGATCGTGAACAACCCGCACGCGGTGACCGCGCCGACGACGATCAGCGGAACGCGGGTGTCCCGGCCGGTCAGCAGCAGCACGCCGAGCACGACGACGGCCACCCCGATCGAACCGACGACGAGGCCGGCGACCAGCATCGGCGCCGCGGCGCCGAGCGACACCCGCCGCGACGTGTCGTACCAGGCGGAAAGGGTCCACAACGCGCCGTCGACGGTCCAGCACACCGCGGCGATGGTTCCGGCCGCCGGCCGGGTGGCCGGCGCCGTGGACGGTTCCGGTTGGGCCGGACCGGCCGGCCGGTGGTCGCGGCGCGGCCGGGATCCCGGCCGCGGAGCCGGGCCGCGTCCCACCGCCGACGGCTGGAACGGTGGACGGTCGCGCATCGACGCCCCCTCGGTCGCTCCGACAGGTACGCCCGGAGCCTGCCACCGCGCCGCAGGACCCCTCCCGAACCGGTGTGGGGCGGGGGGGTACGGCCGGGGTTGCGGAACGTAGGCTGCCGGCATGCGGGTACTGCTGATCGGGACGGGCGGGCGCGAGCACGCGCTGGCGCTGTCGTTGGCCGCCGACCCGGCGGTGGAGCTGCTGGTCTGCGCGCCGGGCAACCCGGGCATGGCCGAGGTGGCGGAGCTGCGCGAGGTCGTGGCGACCGACCCGGCCGCGGTCGCCGCGCTGGCCACCGAGATCGCTGCCGAGCTGGTCGTGGTCGGCCCGGAGGCACCGCTGGTCGCGGGGGTCGCCGACGCGGTCCGGGCGGCCGGGATCGCCTGCTTCGGCCCGTCCGCGGCGGCGGCCCGGCTGGAGGGTTCCAAGGCGTTCGCCAAGGACGTGATGGTCGCCGCGAAGGTACCGACGGCGCGGGCGCGCAGCTGCGCCGAGCCCGCCGAGGTGGCGGCGGCGCTGGACGAGTTCGGCGCCCCGTACGTGGTGAAGAACGACGGGCTGGCCGCTGGGAAGGGCGTGGTGGTCACCGACGACCGGGCCGCCGCGCTGGCGCACGCTGACGCCTGCCTGGCGCCCACCGCCGGCAGCGTGGTGGTCGAGGAGTACCTGACCGGGCCCGAGGTGTCGCTGTTCGTGCTCACCGACGGGACCACCGCGGTGCCGATGCTCGCCGCGCAGGACTTCAAGCGCATCGGGGACGGCGACACTGGCCCCAACACCGGCGGCATGGGTGCGTACGCGCCGCTGCAGTGGGCGCCGCCGACGCTCACCGACGACGTGCTGCGCGACGTGGTGCACCCGCTGCTCGGCGAGCTGCGGGCCCGCGACGCGACGTTCAACGGCCTGCTCTACTGCGGCCTCGCGCTGACCCCGGACGGCCCGAAGGTGATCGAGTTCAACGCCCGGTTCGGCGACCCCGAGACGCAGGTGCTGCTGCCGCTGCTGACCACCCCGCTGGCCGGCCTGCTGTACGCCGCGGCCACCGGCCGGCTCGCCGAGCAGCCGCCGCTGACCTGGCGCGAGGGTGCCGCGGTGACCGTGGTGCTGGCGTCCGCCGGCTACCCCGGTACCCCGGCGACCGGTGCGGTGATCAGCGGCGCCGACGCGCCGGGCGTGGTGCACGCCGGTACCGCGCGGCGCGACGACGGTGCGCTGGTGTCGGCGGGCGGCCGGGTGCTGTGCACCACCGGGACCGGGGAGGATCTCGCCGCGGCCCGCGCCGCCGCGTACCGGCTGGCCGAGTCGGTGACGATGCCGGGCGGGCAGCGCCGTTCCGACATCGCGCTGGCCGCCGTGCAGGGCACCGTCACCGTCCCGCACTGACCCGACACCGGCCGACCTCGCGCCGAGTCCGATCCACGCCGAGCCCGTTCCGCGCTGGCCCGGCGCTGACCCGGCACCGGCCTGGCCCCGGCCGTGGCGCCGACCTCGCGCCGAGTCGGACTCAAGCCGGGTCCGGGTCCTTGCGGTGGATGCCGGCGGGTGGCCGGGACCGGTAGCCTGCCGTCGTCGGCGGGAGGTGACGGTGGACACGGAGCGTGAGTTCGCGGAGTACTTCGCCGCGCGCGGCCAGGCGATGCGCCGGATGGCGTACGCGCTGTGCGGCGACTGGCACACCGCCGAGGACCTGGTGCAGTCCACGTTCGTCCGGCTGTACCGGCACTGGCGCAGCATCCGCCGCCCCACCGTCGACGCGTACGCGCGCCGCACGCTGCTCAACCTGTTCCTGTCCGGTCGCCGGGGCGCGTGGCGCGAGCAGGTCGTACCGGAGGTGCCGGAGCGGGTGGCCGCCGCGCCGGGCACCGAGGACCGGATCGACCTGGCCCGGGCGCTCGCCATGCTGTCGCCGCGGCAGCGCGCCATGGTGGTGCTGCGCTACCTGGAGGACCAGTCGGTCGCCGAGGTGGCGGAGCTGCTCGGCGTCGCCGAGGGCACCGTGAAGAGCCAGACCGCGCGCGGTGTGCAGGCGCTGCGCACCGTGCTCGGCGAGCGCGTGCTGTCCGGGCGGTGAGGCGATGCGCGACGAGCTGCCCCCCGACCCGCTGGGCGATCCGCTGCCGAACCGGTGGGCGGCGTCGAACCGCTGGCAGCCGCCGGACCAGACGTCCGGCCTGACCCCGGCGGACGAGCCGCTGCGCGAGGCGTTGCGCGACTACGTGAGCTCGGACGAGCCGCCGATGCGGGTCACCTCCGACGGGCTGCTCGTCGCCGCCCGGCAGGACCGCCGGCGTCGCCACCTCGGCGCGCTGGTCGGCACCGCCGCCCTGGTGGTACTGGTGCTGGCCGGCGCGGTGCTCGGCACCTGGCAGCGCACCGGGCCGCCGCCGGCGCCGGCCGAGCGGGGCAGCTCGACCGCGGACCGGCTGGACGCGGCGCTGCGGGCGGCGCTGCCGCACGGGTCGCGGCTGACGCTGCGCAGCCTGTACCCCGCGGACGGACACACGGCGCTGCCGGCCAGCGCGGCCGCCTCGGCGAACGCCTGGTACGGCACCTGGGAGTCCACTGTGGACGGCCAGACCCAGGAGGTACGGCTGGCGCTGACCTACTCGACGGGGGCGCTGCCGGCGTGCCCGGCCGGGCAGCGCTGCCGGCTCGCGGCCGGCCCGTACGGGACGCGGGTCGCGACCTACACCGCCGGCGACACGCGGTGGGCGGCGCACCTGCGCGGCGCGCATCTCGCGGTACGGGTCGGCGACCGCACCGCCACCGGCCGGTACGGCTACGACCGCGCC